>NZ_JAPVZR010000002.1:0-470993 GCF_041432475.1 Streptococcus sp. 27098_8_75 | reverse complement strand
AGTAAAACGGAAGTTAAGACATCGGAAGGTACTTGGAACTTCAAGTCATACGACAAGACTTCAGAGACCATTAATGGTTCAGATGTTAAGTTTGTAGGGACATGGGAATTCACCCCAGCGCCAACCTACAAGGCGACACACGAGTTTGTCAGCGGAACTCCAGGCAAAGAACTTCCACAAGAAGTGAAAGCCCTGCTTCCAGCAGACCAAACAGACTTGAAAGATGGTAGTCAAGCAACGCCAACGCAACCAAGTAAAACGGAAGTTAAGACGTCAGAAGGCACTTGGAGCTTTAAGTCATATGACAAGCCGTCTGAAACCATCAATGGAGCGGACGCACACTTCGTAGGCACCTGGGAATTCATCCCGGCGCCAACCTACAAGGCGACACACGAGTTTGTCAGCGGAACTCCAGGTAAAGAGCTTCCACAAGAAGTGAAAGCCCTGCTTCCAGCAGACCAAACAGACTTGAAAGACGGTAGTCAAGCGACTCCGAGTCAACCAAGTAAAACGGAAGTGAAGACAGCAGGAGGTACATGGAACTTTAAGTCATACGACAAGACTTCTGAAACCATCAATGGAGCAGACGCACACTTCGTAGGCACCTGGGAATTCACCCCAACCCCAACTTATAAAGCCACTCATGAGTTTGTCAGTGGAACTCCAGGAAAAGAACTTCCACAAGAAGTGAAAGCCCTGCTTCCAGCAGACCAAACAGACTTGAAAGACGGTAGTCAAGCGACTCCGAGTCAACCAAGCAAAACGGAAGTGAAGACAGCAGAAGGCACTTGGAGCTTCAAGTCATATGACAAGACTTCAGAAACCATCAATGGAGCAGACGCACACTTCGTAGGAACCTGGGAATTTACAGCAAGCCCAGCTCCAACAGTGACTCATAAAGCAGTTCACGAGTTTGTCAGCGGAACTCCAGGCAAAGAACTCCCACAAGAAGTAAAAGCCCTGCTTCCGGCAGATCAAACAGATCTGAAAGATGGCACTCAAGTTACTCCAATACAACCAAGTAAAACGGAAGTTAAGACATCAGAAGGTACTTGGAGCTTCAGATCTTATGACAAGACATCAGAGACAGTCAATGGTTCAGATGTTAAGTTTGTAGGAACCTGGGAATTTACAGCAAGCCCAGCTCCAACAGTGACTCATAAAGCAGTTCACGAGTTTGTGAGTGGAACCCCAGGCAAAGAACTTCCACAAGAAGTAAAAGCCCTGCTTCCAGCAGATCAAACAGATCTGAAAGACGGAAGTCAAGTGACTCCAACTCAACCAAGTCAAACGGAGGTTAAGACAGCAGATGGTACTTGGAGCTTCAGATCTTATGACAAGACTTCAGAGACCATTAATGGATCAGATGTTAAGTTTGTAGGAACATGGGAATTTACAGCAAGCCCAGCTCCAACAGTGACTCATAAAGCGGTTCACGAGTTCGTCAGCGGAACTCCAGGAAAAGAACTTCCACAAGAAGTAAAATCCCTGCTTCCGGCAGATCAAACAGATCTGAAAGATGGCACTAAAGTCACTCCAACTCAACCAAGTCAAACAGAGGTTAAGACAGAAGAAGGCACTTGGAGCTTTAAATCATACGATAAGACATCTGAAACCATCAATGGAGCAGATGCACACTTCGTCGGCACATGGGAATTCACCCCAGCTTTAGCACCACATAAAGGTTCCGGAAATAATACTAAATCAGAAGAAGCTACGACTAAAAATAAGAATGTTTTACCAGGCGCTGGTGAATCTTCTATTAAAAACAAGAATGTTTTACCAAGTATTGGTGAATCATCTACTAAAAATAAGAATCTTTTGCCAAATACAGGTGAAACTTCTACCGTTCTTCTTTCAATGATTGGTTTTGCTATCGCAGGCCTAGTTGGTTACGTAGTTCGTAAGAAATGTAAAGCTTAGAATTTTCAGCTGAATAAGGAATCTAAATATTGATTCTTTATCATATCATGAGAGAGAACGAGCTCGTTCTCTCTTTTTATGTGACTTTTAGTCTATTTCTTTTTGTAAGGAAAATAACAAAAGAACCACTCGTTAAGCGAGTGGTTCTGATTTTGTATTTTAAAAAATTTGACTTCTATTAAGGTGTTTATATGAACTAAGTAGATTAACTAAACGAGTTCATCAATCGAAGTGTAGTCCTTATTTAAGCCTTCTGCAACAGGCTGACTAGTAATGTGACCTTGGTAGGTTGTAACACCTAGGCGTAATCCCTCGTCATCTGCAATAGCTTTTCTGAATCCTTTTTCTGCCAAAGCTTCGACGTAAGGAAGGGTAACATTGGTTAAAGCGATAGTAGAAGTGCGGGCTACAGCACCAGGGATATTTGCAACTGCATAGTGGAGGACTCCGTGTTTTTCATAGACAGGCTCGGTGTGAGTCGTTACACGGTCTGCTGTTTCAATGACACCGCCTTGGTCAACAGCTACGTCTACAATGACAGATCCTGGACGCATATGCTTAACCATATCATCTGTCACCAATTTTGGAGCTTTAGCTCCAGGAATGAGGACAGCACCGATCACGACATCTGCCTCTCGAACACTAGCTTCGATATTGAAAGGATTAGACATGAGGGTCTGGATTTGATGGCCAAAGACATCTTCTAAGACAGACAGACGCTTAGCACTGATATCCAGAATAGTTACCTGAGCACCCAGTCCAAGAGCGATACGTGCGGCATGCGTTCCTACGACACCACCACCGATGATGGTTACTTTCCCTTTAGGAACACCTGGTACACCACCTAATAGGACACCAGATCCTCCTTCTTGTTTAGTTAAGAAGTGGGCTCCAATTTGGACAGCCATTCGTCCAGCGACCTCACTCATTGGTACCAAGAGTGGCAATTGTCCATCTTGATCGCGTACGGTTTCATAGGCTAGACCAGTCGTCTTGGAACTCGTCATAGCATCAGCTAGCTCAGGAGCGGCAGCCATGTGCAGGTAGGTAAAGAGCAAGAGGTCATCACGAAGATAGCCATATTCAGCTTCTAAAGGCTCTTTAACTTTGACTACAAGTTCAGCCGCCCAAGCTTCTGCAGCAGTGGGAACGATTTTTGCACCTTGTTTCTCGTAGTCTGCATCCGAAAAGCCAGAACCAAGTCCTGCGTTCGTCTCAATCAGAACTTCATGGCCTTTAGCAACTAAACTGTGAACACCAGCAGGTGTCAAAGCTACACGATTTTCATTATTTTTGATTTCTTTTGGAATACCGATTAACATTGTATTTCTCCTTATCTAAATACATGTGAACAAAGACTTTGATTTAAGAATATACCTTAAATCATCTTATTCTCATTATTCTAATTTAATGTAATCATTTTATATAAAAGAGGCACAAATTGCAAGGAGAAAATGACGTCTTGCTTTGATTGATCACTTATGATATGCTTAAAAACAAAAAGGAGGACGATAATGGAAAATATTTATGTCAAACTATCTAGACACACTAGACTGGAGACAGATAGACTAGTTTTGCGTCCGGTAACTTTAGATGATGCACCAGCAATGTTTGAATATGCATCAGATGAGGAGAATACTCGCTATACTTTTGAGACAAACAAAAGCCTAGAAGAGACTCGTAATAATATTGCTCTATTTTACCTGGCTAACCCTTTGGGACGTTGGGGAATAGAAGTAAAATCTAGTGGTCAGTTTATTGGAACCATCGATCTCCACAAAATAAACCTAGATTTAAAGACAGCTGCTATTGGCTATGTTCTTAATAAAAGATACTGGAACCAAGGCTACACGACAGAGGCTAATTGTGCAGTGATAAAATTAGCTTTTGAAGAAATTGGAATGAATAAACTTGTAGCTTTACATGATAAGGCTAATCCAGCTTCTGGCCGTGTGATGCAAAAATCTGGAATGATTTTTTCTCATGAGGAACCTTATGCAAGCTTGGACAAACATGAAAAAAGCCGCCTAGTGACGCGAGTCTACTATGGCCTGACCAAAGAGCAATATTTTGCGGATAAATGAGTCGGCAAGTATTGACAAGCACCTATCTGCATGGTATAGTAGATAGGTACGCTGATTTAGCTCAGTTGGCAGAGCGCATCCATGGTAAGGATGAGGTCGCCGGTTCGATCCCGGCAATTAGCATCTTGTAGAACAAGGCTGGGACTTCCCAGCCTTTTCTTTTTGTCAACGATAGCAGGTAGTAAAAAGCAAAGGTTTTGGTAGGAGAAAAATAGCTTCTTTTGTTTTTGCAATGAGAGTTTGACGAATCTGCTCTGCTATTTTGAAAAAAGAAAATTCCTAGCTATTATCTAGCCTCGATTATGATATAATAAAGGTGATACAAGTAAAGTAGGTGCGATATGTATATAGAAATAGTTGATGAAACGGGTCAGGTTTCAGAAGAAATCATCAAACAGACCCAAGATATTTTGGAATTTGCTGCTCAAAAGACGGGCAAGGAAAAGAAAGAAATGGCTGTGACTTTTGTAACTAATGAGCGTAGTCATGAACTCAACTTGGAATATCGAGATACGGACCGACCAACGGATGTGATTAGCTTGGAGTACAAGCCTGAGCTGGACATTGCTGTTGACGAGGAGGATTTGCTGGATCATCCTGAGCTAGCTGAGATGCTGGAAGATTTTGACGCCTATATCGGCGAGCTATTCATTTCGGTTGACAAGGCGCGTGAGCAGGCGGAAGAATATGGCCACAGCTTTGAGAGGGAAATGGGATTTTTAGCAGTGCATGGTTTTCTGCATATCAACGGCTATGATCACTACACGCCGGAAGAAGAAGCAGAAATGTTTGGTTTACAGGAAGAGATTTTGACGGCCTATGGACTCACAAGGGAATAATAAACGCAAATGGAAAAATCGAGATGTCGTCTCGAGTCTGGAATTTGCCTTAACAGGGATTTTTACTGCCATTAAAGAAGAACGAAATATGCAGAAGCATGCTTTTTCTGCTGTTCTTGTAGTGATTGCAGGCTTGATTTTTCGAGTTTCTGCCATAGAATGGCTATTTTTGCTATTGAGTATTTTTTTGGTTGTCTCATTTGAGATTGTTAATTCAGCCATTGAAAATGTAGTAGACTTGGCCAGTGACTATCACTTTTCTATGTTGGCTAAGAATGCTAAAGATATGGCGGCTGGAGCTGTTTTAGTGATTTCTGGTTTTGCGGTTATCACAGGTTTGATCATTTTTGTTCCTAAAATTTGGGACTGGATTTTTTAAAGATTTGAAAATCGGGGGAGACTGCCGATTTTCTGCTGTTTTAATGAAAATAATAGAGGTGAAATAATGACTTTTAAATCAGGTTTTGTAGCTATTTTAGGACGTCCCAATGTTGGGAAATCAACTTTTTTGAATCATGTTATGGGGCAAAAAATTGCCATCATGAGTGATAAGGCTCAAACCACTCGAAATAAAATTATGGGAATTTACACGACGGATAAGGAGCAAATTGTCTTTATTGATACGCCGGGAATTCATAAACCTAAGACGGCTCTAGGGGACTTCATGGTAGAAGCAGCTTACAGCACCTTGCGTGAGGTGGATACCGTCCTCTTCATGGTGCCGGCTGATGAGCCACGTGGCAAGGGCGATGACATGATTATCGAACGTCTGAAAGTTGCTAAGGTGCCAGTTATTTTAGTGGTTAATAAGATTGATAAAGTCCATCCAGATCAGCTTTTAGCGCAAATTGATGATTTCCGTCAGCAGATGGACTTCAAAGAAATCGTACCGATTTCCGCCCTGCAGGGCAACAATGTCTCTCATCTAGTCGACATTCTAAGTGAGAATCTTGAGGAAGGCTTCCAGTATTTTCCAGCAGACCAGATTACCGATCATCCGGAGCGCTTTCTGGTGTCAGAGATGATTCGAGAGAAGGTTTTGATGTTGACACGGGAGGAAATCCCGCACTCAGTCGCAGTAGTTATTGACAGCATGAAGCGAGATGATGAGACGGACAAGGTCCATATCCGAGCGACTATCATGGTGGAGCGTGACAGCCAAAAAGGCATTATCATCGGTAAAGGCGGATCCATGCTGAAGAAAATCGGCTCCATGGCTCGGTGCGATATTGAGCTCATGCTGGGGGACAAGGTCTTCCTAGAAACCTGGGTCAAGGTCAAGAAAAACTGGCGGGATAAGAAGCTGGACCTAGCAGACTTTGGCTATAATAAGAAGGAGTATTGAGGTTTTCTAAGCCAGTAAGTGAGGTGATGGAGATGCCGTCATTATTCATTGACGAAAGAGGGCAGCAAAATCCAAAAAGTATTATCTTTTTGCATGCTTCAGGCTCGAGCAGTCGGATGTGGTGGCACCATGTTGTTGCGCTTGAGCAAGATTTTCATTGCATTCTTGTGGATTTACCTGGTAACGGAGCCAGTCATAATATTGAGTGGACAAACTTTGATGATGTCGTGGAAATGA
The DNA here is from genome assembly GCF_041432475.1 of Streptococcus sp. 27098_8_75. Taxonomy (NCBI): domain Bacteria; kingdom Bacillati; phylum Bacillota; class Bacilli; order Lactobacillales; family Streptococcaceae; genus Streptococcus; species Streptococcus sp. 27098_8_75. The sequence goes on along the minus strand of NZ_JAPVZR010000002.1, from coordinate 464,565 downwards.
TTGTGGCTGTCATTAAAAGCAAAGCACATGGCAAGCCGCACTTGGTTGGGCTTTCATTAGGCGGTTCACTCATACTTAAGTTGTTGGAAAAACATTCTAGCCTTATAGATAGAGTCATTGTGGATGGGGCAAGCCCTCAGCCAATTAAGGGCTATCGCAAGATCATTGCCATCGTATATCTGATGTCTTTCTTGAAAAATACTAAATTTGTAGCCAATTTCCTGACAAAGATGATGCAAGAGGACGGAGCACCTGTCCAAGACGTTCAGCGCTTTGTTGCAGATTTCCAAAGAGCTGAACGGCGCTCGTTTCGCCTTGCTATGTCACAGGCGAATCTCTTGAGGCTTGACTTACAGTTTGATAATCCTGCCTTCTTTGTCTCAGGTGGGAAAGAAGCCGAAACCATTCTTGACTGGCACCACAGGTTGGCAGATAAAAATGCTAGGTCTGAATGCGCCTATTATCCTGACAAGGGTCATGCTTGGCTTTTTAGCGATGTGGATACGCATATTCAGCTACTAGGTTATTTCTTTCAAGGTGCTACATTTCCAGAGAAATTGAAGAGATTCTGATATATCCTAGACTTCTTATATTGCTTCCAAGATGGGGCATGATAAGGTTATTCAGAATTTTGTCGGCCATCTGTGAAACGCTGGATTATCAGCCTAATGATATTTTAGAGTATATTTCTGACTAATAATAGGAGATAGAAAGGAGCTTTATGCCTGAATTACCTGAAGTGGAAACGGTTCGGCGGGGGTTGGAGCGTTTGGTTGTTGGCAAGACAATTGAGCAGATGCAGGTCCGTTATGCCAAGATGATTGGCACGGGAGTGGACAGCTTTATCCACGACTTGCCAGGCCAGACCATTGAAAAGATTGGCCGTCGGGGCAAGTATTTGCTTTTTTATCTGACGGGTGGAGTGCTGATTTCCCATCTACGAATGGAAGGCAAGTATCTTTTTTATCCTGATGCGGTGCCTGAGCGCAAGCATGCCCATGTCTTTTTCGAGATGACAGATGGTGGGACGCTTGTTTATGAGGATGTCCGCAAGTTTGGGACCATGGAGCTGTTGAGAAAGGATCAGCTGGAGGCTTATTTTGCTGCCAGAAAGCTTGGTCCTGAGCCGACAGAGGCGGACTTTCTTTTGCCGCCTTTTGCAGCAGCTTTGAGTCGTTCCAAGAAGCCCATCAAACCCTATTTGCTGGAGCAAACCTTGGTCGTCGGTCTGGGCAATATCTATGTAGATGAGGCTCTTTGGCGGGCGCGGATTCATCCGGCAAGACCAGCAGCTAGTCTAAAGCCTGCTGAAGTCAAGCGGCTGCGTGAGCAGATTATAGAAGTTTTGCAGCTTGGAATTGAAAAGAGGGGATCGACCATTCGGACCTACCGCAATGCTTTGGGTGAAGATGGCACCATGCAGGATTTTTTGCAGGTCTATGGGAAGACTGGACAACCCTGTGCTAGATGTGGCAGCCCGATTGAAAAAATTAAGCTGAGCGGACGCGGTACTCATCTCTGTCCTCACTGTCAGAAAGCGAGGTAGCTACCCATGGCAAGAATTATTGGTATCACTGGCGGCATTGCCTCTGGTAAGTCAACAGTGACAGAGTTTTTGAGGCGGCAGGGCTACCAAGTCATTGATGCGGATCAGGTGGTTCATGAGTTACAGGAGTCTGGGGGACGGCTTTATCAAGCTCTTTTATCCGCTTTTGGTCCAGCTATCTTACAAGAAGATGGGCGCTTGAATCGACCCAAGCTGGGAGCTATGATTTTTGGGAATCCCGAACTTTTGGCCCAGTCCAGTCAAATACAAAATCAGATTATCCGTGAGGAACTGGCTGGCAGGCGAGATTTGCTGGCAGAGAAGGAAGATATCTTTTTTATGGACCTCCCCCTCTTGTTTGAGCTGGGGTATGAGTCCTGGTTTGACCAAATCTGGCTGGTGGATGTGACGGAGGAAACTCAGCTCAGTCGCCTTATGACTCGAAACGCTCTTAGTCAGGAGGAGGCTGAAAAACGCATAGCTGCTCAGCTATCTCTCCAAGAAAAACGAAATAGAGCAGACGTGCTTATTGATAATAATGGCCCGCTAGAGCTTACTCAAGAGCAACTTCGCGAGGCTTTGCAAAAACTAGAAAGAAGATGATTTTATTACAAATCAAGTAAATTGGAAACACAATCTTTGGATTGCCTGGTTGGGAAATTTTTTTGTTGGAGCTAGTCTATCTTTGGTCGTTCCTTTTATGTCCCTTTTTGTGGAGGAATTAGGAGTTCGTGGGCATATGGTTGATCTATATGCAGGAATTGCTGTATCAAGCTCGGCCATGACAGCAGCCTTTCTCTCGCCAGTTTGGGGAAGTTTAGCGGACAAATATGGCCGTAAACCCATGATGATTCGAGCAGCACTTGCTATGACCTTTACCATGGGGGGAATAGCATTTGTACCAAGTGTTTTTTGGCTGATTGTCTTACGGCTTTTAAACGGTGTTTTTTCTGGCTATGTTCCAAATAGTACAGCCTTAATCGCTAGTCAGGCTCCCAAAAAATATTCTGGCTATGCTTTAGGAACGTTATCGACTGGTGTGGTGGCAGGAACACTGATGGGGCCACTATTAGGAGGTTTTGTAGCACAAAGCATCGGAATTCGAAATGCCTTTTTGCTTGTTGGTTTATTTCTTTTTATTGTCACTCTTTTGACAATCTTCTATGTAAAAGAAGACTTTGAGCCAGTGGCTAAAGATAGACAGCTGGCAACCAAGGATCTTCTAGCTGAGCTACCGCATAAATCTATATTGTTTGCCTTGTTCTTAACTAGCATGGTGATTCAAATGTCTGCTCAATCTATTTCTCCTATTTTGACTCTTTATATTCGATCCATGGGGCAAACAGATAATCTGATATTTGTCTCCGGACTTATTGTGTCAGCTATGGGAGTTTCTAGTATTTTGTTTTCTAGTCATCTTGGGAAATTAGGGGATAAGATTGGTAACCACCGTCTCCTACTTTTGGCACTGTTGTACAGTTTTGTTATCTATCTATTCTGTGCTTGGGCGAAGACACCTTGGGAATTGGGTTTTTTGCGTTTCTTATTTGGCATGGGAACAGGTGCACTTTTACCTGGAGTCAGCTCTCTGCTTAATAAGTTGACACCTAAAGAAGGGATTTCAAGGATTTTTAGCTATAATCAAACCTTTTTTTATATTGGTGGAGTCGTAGGACCAATAATGGGTTCCGCTATTGCGGTTAGTCTCAGTTACCACTGGGTCTTCTATGTGACGGCAGGTTTGGTCTTACTAAACTTTTTCGTTTTGTTAATTTGTTTTAGAAAATATTTAGGAGTGAGAGAAATCAGTGCGGGTTAAAGTAAATCTCAAATGTTCTTCCTGTGGCAGTCAAAATTATCTGACCAGTAAGAATAGTAAAAACCATCCAGAAAAGATTGAAGTATTAAAATATTGTCCTAAAGAAAGAAAAGTAACTTTACATCTTGAATCTAAATGAGTTTTATGATAAAATAGATAAGATTTTAAGGAGTTTGTATTTATGTATAATCTATTATTAATGATTCTATTAATTTTGTCAGTCATTATTGTCATTGCAATCTTTATGCAGCCAACAAAAAACCAATCTAGCAACGTTTTTGACGCCAGCGCTGGTGATTTATTTGAACGACCAAAAGCGCGAGGTTTTGAGGCTGTTATGCAGAATTTGACCGGTGTTCTCGTCTTTTTCTGGTTAGCGGTTGCCTTAGCGTTGACAATCTTATCTAGTAGATAAAATGGGCTCTGACTTTGTCTTAGCCTTTTTTTAAAGTTAAAAATAGGCTATAAAAAAGTTTAATGGAGCAAAGAAGAGAAAAAGTATGAAATCAGAAATAATTCAATATTTAGAAACGAGACAGCAAGCTAGCGTGGATGAGCTAGCAGCTGCTCTTGGGAAAGAGTCTTCCAAGGACTTTAGTAGCTTGGTTAAGACCATCTCCCAGATGGAAAGAAAGCATCAGATTCGCTTTGATGACAAGGGGCGGATTGAGCTGTATGAGAAGAAAAAACAGGAGCGTCTGACGCTCAAGGGTGTTTTTCATGCCCACAAGAATGGCTTTGGTTTTGTCACCTTAAATGAAGAAGAGGATGACCTCTTTGTCGGCCGTAATGATGTCAATCATGCCATTGATGGCGATACAGTGGAAGTAGTCATTACTAAGGTGGCAGACCGTATCAAGGGAACATCTGCTGAAGCTAAGATTATCGATATTTTGGAGCACAGCCTGACTTCAGCAGTTGGCCAGCTGGTTCTGGATGAGGAGAAACCCAAGTATGCGGGCTATATCCGCTCGAAAAATCAGAAAATTCGCCAGCCTATTTATGTCAAAAAGCCAGCCATGGTTTTAGATGGCACAGAGGTGCTCAAGGTCGCTATTGACAAATATCCAACTAAGAAACACGATTTCTTTGTGGCCAGTCTGGTCGATGTAGTCGGTCATGTCAACGACCCAGGTATAGATGTACTAGAAGTGCTGGAGTCGATGGACATTGTCTCCGAATTTCCAGAAAAGGTCTTGGAAGAAGCCGAGCGAGTTCCAGACGCACCGACGGAGAGTGATTTGGAAGGACGTTTGGACCTGCGCGAAGAGATTACCTTTACCATTGATGGGGCGGATGCCAAGGACTTGGACGATGCGGTTCATATCAAGCGCCTGAAAAATGGTAACTTTGAGCTGGGTGTCCATATCGCAGATGTGTCCTACTATGTCAAAGAAGGCTCTGAGCTGGACAAAGAAGCCCTCAATCGAGCAACCTCTGTCTATGTGACTGACCGCGTAGTACCTATGCTACCAGAGCGCCTGTCCAACGGTATCTGCTCGCTCAATCCCAATGTGGACCGGCTGACCCAGTCGGCTATCATGGAGATTGATGCCAAGGGACGCGTGGTCAAGCATACCATCACCCAGACTGTAATCAAGACGACCTTCCGCATGACCTACAGCGATGTCAACGACATCATCGCAGGTGATGAGGAAAAAGCTGAGCAGTTCAAGGCTATTGTGCCTAGTATTGACAGCATGGTCCAGCTACATGAGATTCTGGAAAGCATGCGCTTTAAACGCGGTGCGCTCAACTTTGACACCAATGAAGCCAAAATCATGGTCAACAAGGAAGGTCGTCCGGTGGATATTGTCCTGCGTCAGCGAGGGATTGCTGAGCGCATGATTGAGTCCTTTATGCTGGTGGCGAATGAGACGGTAGCTGAGCATTTTGCTAAGCTAAATCTGCCCTTCATCTATCGGATCCACGAGGAGCCTAAGGCGGAGAAGGTGCAGAAGTTTATCGACTACGCCTCTAGTTTTGGGATTCGGATATACGGGACGGCTAGCTCTATGAGTCAGCAGGCTCTGCAGGAGATTATGGAGGCGGTCGAAGACCAGCCTTATGAGGATGTCCTGTCCATGATGCTTTTGCGCTCCATGCAGCAGGCTCGCTACTCTGAGCACAATCACGGTCACTATGGTCTGGCAGCGGAGTTTTATACACATTTCACCAGTCCGATTCGCCGCTATCCGGACCTTCTGGTTCACCGGATGGTGCGGGATTATGGTCAGTCTAAAGAAATAGCAGAGCATTTTGAGCAAGTGATTCCAGAGATTGCTAGTCAGTCTTCCAGCCGAGAGCGTCGGGCTATCGAGGCAGAGCGTGAAGTCGAAGCCATGAAGAAGGCTGAGTACATGGAAGAATTCGTTGGAGAAGAGTTTGACGGCGTGGTTTCAAGCGTGGTTAAGTTTGGACTCTTCGTCGAACTGCCTAATACGGTCGAAGGCTTGATTCATGTCACCAACTTGCCAGAGTTCTACAGCTACAATGAGCGGACGATGACCCTACAAGGAGAAAAGTCCGGCGTGGTCTTCAAGGTCGGTCAGCAGATTCGTATCAAGCTGGTCCGAGCGGATAAGGCTACAGGCGAGATTGACTTTGAATACCTGCCTAGTGAATTTGACCTGGTAGAAAAGACAAGCAAGAGTGGCAGAGGTAAGTCAGGGAGAAAGAGACGCCGTGAGGATGACAAGCGCAGCCATTCTTCCAAAGAAAAAGGCAACAGAGATAAGAAAGATAAGAAGTCTAAGAAAGGCAAGAGCCAGAAGGCATTTTACAAGGAAATAGTCAAGAAAGGAGCCAAGCATGGCAAAGGGAGAAGGAAAGGTCGTCGCGCAAAATAAAAAGGCCAGACACGATTACACCATCGTGGATACCATCGAAGCTGGCATGGTACTGACCGGGACGGAAATCAAGAGTGTCCGCGCTGCCCGTATCAATCTAAAAGACGGCTTTGCCCAGATCAAGAACGGTGAGGCCTGGCTCAGCAATGTCCATATTGCGCCTTATGAAGAGGGCAATATCTGGAACCAAGAGCCTGAGCGTCGCAGAAAGCTGCTGCTGCATAAGAAGCAGATCCAAAAGCTGGAGCAGGAGACCAAGGGAACTGGCATGACGCTGGTGCCGCTCAAGGTCTATCTCAAGGACGGTTATGCCAAGCTGCTTCTGGGCGTAGCCAAAGGGAAGCACGATTACGACAAGCGCGAGTCCATCAAACGTCGCGAGCAAAACCGCGATATAGCAAGACAGATGAAGAACTTTAATACAAGATGAAAGACTGGGCGACCGGTCTTTTTTATCTCTTCTCTTTCCGTCAATTGCCATAAATTGACTAAAAGTACACAAAAGAACCATTAAATCAAAATAATATAGAATAAACAAACACTTTTGTAATAAATATTGTAAACGCTTGCAAAAATACCTTTATATAGTATACTGAGGATGGAATGTTTTGGTATTATGGTTTATACTACTTAGACTGGGACTTGATTCCAGCCCTGCAGATAGTCAAAAGGAGATAGACTATGAAGAAAATACTGCTCAGACTAATGTTCCTTGCAATGTTAGTTGCTCTTTTGCCTGTTCAAGTTGCACAGGCTTGTTCTGCGTTTATTGTCGGTAAAGACCTGACAGCAGATGGCTCTACTCTATTTGGTCGGACAGAGGACTATCCCTACGCCCCTGATGGTGGTCGGCACAATCAAAACTATGTAGTTGTGCCAGCTAAGACCTATAAAGATGGCGATAAGATAGAAGATGAGTCAAATGGCTTTACCTATCCGCATTTGGCGAATGAAATGAAATACACAGCTGTCTACGACTCTGATCGTGACAACGGAAGTAACGGAAACTTCGCTGCGCATGGTTTTAATGAACTTGGTGTAGCTATGACAGCGACCGTTTCAGCAACACCAAACGATAAAGTGTTAAAAGAAGATCCACTTGTAAAAGATGGTCTTCCAGAAGCATCATTAGTTGACCTTGCTTTGCCTCGTGCGAAAACAGCACGTGAAGTTATTGAGACAGTCGCGAAAGTTCTGGATGAAAAAGGGTCAGCAGAAGGAAATATCATCGTTGCAGCAGATAAAAATGAGCTATGGTACATGGAAATCCTGTCTGGTCACCAATATGTAGCCATCAAATTCCCAACGAATAAGTATGCTGTCTTTGCGAACACTTACTATCTTGGTCACGTTGACTTGAACGATAAGGAAAATGTCATTGCTTCTAAAAATGTGGAAGAAGTAGCTAAAAAAGCAGACAACTATAAGACCGACAAAGATGGCAACTTTATGATTGCTAAATCATACGGACCTGATAAATATATGGAACGTAACCGTTCTCGGACTTATGCAGGTATCAAGTGGATGGACCCACAAGCAAAAGTAAATTATGACGATGAAGCCTTTGATCTCTTGCGCGAACCAACTGATCCAAATAAGAAATACACGGTTCATGATGTGATCGCGGAACAAAGAAATCGTTTTGAACACTTGCCAGAATATAAGGCAGATGATTTGGTTGAAGTTGGTAAGAAAATAGATACCAATGTTTATAAGTATGCTTTAGGTAACGAAAATGTAATCGATGCCCACGTTTATCAAATCAAACCAAACCTACCAAATGCCTTTGGTGGTGTTATGTGGCTGGGTCTGGCACAAAGTCGCAACACACCATATGTACCATTCTATGGTAATGTAGAAGATACTTACGAAGCTTTCAAGAACCGTTCTACTAAATATGACGGAAAATCTTGGTATTGGACTGTTTGGCATATTGACCAAATGGTTATGAAATATCCAGAAATCTTTGGTAACAGCATTCAAGAAAAATGGAAAGAAAAAGAAGCTGAATGGGATAAAGAACAAACCGAACGCGACGCCAAATATGCAAACTACACAGATGAACAAGCCAAAGCCGCTGGACCAGAAGTGACTAAGGAAGCCTTGGAACGCTCAGAAAAAATCTTTAAGGAAATCAAAGCAGTCGAAGCTGAGATGGAAGAAAAGATCAAGAAGGAAAAAGGTCAAGATGCCGACCTTGTTTATACCGGATATAACAAGGCAAATCTCTTGGCAGATGCCAAAAAAGGTAAGGAAAAAGACAAAGCTAAGGAAAGTGATACCAAGAAAGAAAACTCTGAAACTAAGAAGAGCGATTCTAACCAGTACGGTTTGTGGATAGTCATAGCCTTAGTCGTTGTTGTAGGTGGCTTTATTGCCTTCAAACAATTTAGCAATAAGAAAGAAGACTAAGTTTTCTGATCTATTCTGATTAAAGAGCCGAGTTCCGATACTCGGTTCTTTTTCTATTTCTGGCTTTAACTGCTCAAAGGTTTGGTATTTTCTTAATTTTGCTGTGCAGGTAAACTTGTCAAGAGGACGATTTTTCGGTATGATTAAAAAGAAATCAGATTGCTTGGAAGGAATTATATGATGCAAGATTTAGTTATGTATAAACGTATGCCCATTTGGACTGCAGAAACTATGCCAGAAGCTGTGCAACGCAAGCATAATACCAAGGTAGGCACTTGGAGGAAAATCACAGTCCTTACTGGAGAATTAAAATTTATTGAAATGACTGAGAATGGGGAAGAGTTGGCTGAGCACATTTTTAAAGCTGGAGAAGACAATCTTTATGCTCAGCCCCAGGCTTGGCACCGTGTCGAAGCCTTGACCGATGACCTTGAATGGTACTTAGAGTTCTACTGTTTACCTAAGGATTACTATGCAAAGAAATATGGTCTGACACCTGTGCATTCAGAGGTGCTGGAAGCTGCAGAAACTGTAAAACCTGGAAAAGCATTGGACTTAGGCTGTGGCCAAGGAAGAAATGCTCTCTTTTTGGAACAGTTGGGATTTGATGTAACTGCGGTAGATGTTAATCCCTTATCATTGGACAATCTTGCATCTATTATCGAAGCAGAAGATCTGAATATGTTAGCCGGAACTTATGACATTAACTCTGCGAACCTGACTCAAAAGTACGATTTTATTGTATCCACTGTAGTCTTTATGTTCTTGAATCGTGAACGTGTTCCTGAGATTATCCGAAACATGCAAGAGCAAACAAACCCAGGTGGCTATAATCTTATCGTCTGTGCCATGGATACAGAAAGTCATCCGTGTCATATGCCTTTCTCTTTTACCTTCAAGGAAGGAGAGCTACGTGAATACTACAAGGATTGGGAATTCATCAAATATAATGAAGATTTAGGCAGACTTCATAAGGTTGATGAAAATGGCAATCGAATCCAGCTTCAATTTGCGACGATGCTGGCTAAAAAGAAATAAATAACAATGGAAGTATTAGTTTTGCTAGTATTTCCAATTTTTTTAAGTTTTACAAAAAAATTTTTATACAGCATGATGGAAATGTTTGTAAATTTATACAAGAACCTCAAGTGAAAAATTAAATTTACAAAGTAATCAGAATTTTTCTTAGGTGAATTTATTCATTTTTCTGTAGAAGTCTAATTTGGAAACGCTTGCAAGCCTAGAAGGAGAATAGTATACTAAACATGTGGTATTCGGTTTACCAATTAATATATAAAGGAGAAACTGATGAAAAAGAATCTTTTCAGATGGCTTGTTACAGCCATGATGCTTCTTATACTCTTTCCTTTCCAAGTCGTCCAAGCTTGTACGGGCTTTATCATTGGGAAGAATTTGACGACTGATGGTTCGACTCTCTATGGCCGAACAGAGGACTTGGAGCCTAATCACAATAAAAACTTTGTTGTGAGGGAGAGAAAGAATAATAAAGCTGGTGATAAATTCGTAGATGAAACCAATGGGTTTAGCTTTGATTTACCAGCTGTTAGTTACAAGTATACGGCAGTTCCAGATGTGACTCCAGAACAAGGTGTCTTTGATGAGGCTGGCTTCAACGAAGAAGGAGTTTCTATCTCAGCAACCGTCTCAGCAAGTGCCAACGATGATATTCAGAAAAAAGATCCTTACGTTAAGGATGGTATTGCCGAGTCAGCTATAACTTCTGTAGTTCTTCCTCATGTCAAAACAGCTAGAGAAGGAGTAGAGCTCCTAGCAAAAATTGTCAGAGAAAAGGGTGCGGCAGAAGGAAATATCATAACGATTGCAGACAAGTCTGGTGTTTGGTATATGGAGATCCTTTCTGGGCACCAATACGCAGCAATCAAGTTTCCGGATGACAAATACGCTGTCTTTCCTAACACTTTCTTCCTTGGCAATATCAATGTAAATGATACAGAAAATACTATTGCTTCATCGGATCTTGAGAAAACAGCTCGTGATGCAGGAACTTACAAAGAAGTTAATGGGGCCTTTCATATAGCTCAATCGTATAATCCGCCTTTGGCTGAAGCGAATCGGTCTAGGGTTTGGTCTGGTATCAAGGCTTTGAATCCAAATGCAGATGTAAAATATGACGATAAATATTTTGAACTCATGCACTCAACCAATGACAAGCTTAGTCTACGAGATGCTATGAATTTGCAACGGAACCGCCTAGAGGGAACAGACTTTAAACCGCTTGATCAGATGGAGCTAGATGGTAAAGGGATTCCAGATAAGAAAAAGGCAGATCCTGTTTATAAGTATCCGATCTCCAATCCTAATGTCATGGAAGCACATATCTTCCAGTTAAAAGATAATTTACCTGCTAAAACAGGAGGAGGCATTTTCTGGCTTTCTATGGGAAGTCCGCGAAATGCACCATACCTACCTTATTATGCAAATATCAACAATACTTATCAGGCTTATCAAGAAATGAGTACAGCCTATAATGAAAATTCTTGGTATTGGACAGTTAGCCGTATCAATGATCTAGTAGCTAAATATCCAGATTTATTTGAAGATGGCTCTATCCGTAGTGAAATTGAACGACTAGAAACCCAATGGATGGAAGAGCAGGCTGCTTATGATAAAGAACAAATTAGCCTTGCTAATCAACCAGAAGAAGCTAGTTTGAAAGCAACAAAACTTTCCATGGAACGAGCGGAATCAGTCTTTAAACACCTCAAGGAAATTCAGAAAAAAGCTGAAGACAAGGTAGTAAGTGAATATGGTATTAAAGCCCTAAAAGAAATTGAGGAATCAGAAGATTCTAATACTGAAGAAACCATTCGTCTGGAGGATTTTGATTATGATATTGCTTTGGCTGGAGGAATCTTTGTTCTAACTGTTGTTGGAGTAGTAATCTATCTAATAAAACGCAAAAATAAAAAAGGAGCAGACAGTCATGAATAAAACAAGAAGAATTGCTCTTTATATCTACTTAGCATTAGCGGGTATTGGCTTGCAGTTTGAATTGGGAGACATGGCAAATAAGGACATCACCTTAGAGGCTGGTCGTGACCTTATCCTTAATCTAGCTGTTTTAGCGGCCTTCTTCCTACCTATCTATTTCTTAATTAAAAAGCTTGCCAAAAAGTTATCTGTAGAGACCATTGTTCTCGGAACTGCCCTTTTTGGAGGTGCATTTATTGCAGGCTGGCTTAGCTTTGCAGGTAATAGCCTGATTGACATTATTAACTCAAATTTCATCAAAGATCCTGCAGTTTTTAATGACTGGACCAATGCATTGACAGCTCCATTTGCTGAGGAATTTTTCAAGGCCTTGACTGCCTTTGCAGCCCTTTATATTTTGGGCAAAAAAGATCTTCAATCTGTCTTAATAGCTGGACTGAGCTCTGGTTTTGGTTTCCAAGTCATAGAAGATATTGGTTATGTATCCAGACAGACTTTTGGTGGAGAAAATAGCGGTGCTTTAGAAGCGATTGGTAGAATTGCTGGTGGATTTGCTTCTCATACGCTCTATACGGCAGTTGTGACTGTTGGGGTCTACCTTCTCTTTTCTAAAGTTTATAAGAAATATCGCCGCTTCGGTCTCTGGTGCGTCGTTTCAACAGTTGTTAACCATTTTATTTGGAACTCTCCATTTTACGAAACAGAACACCGGATCAATCTAGTTGTTGGAGCTCTTTTTGCCTTTCTTGCCGCTACCTTTGTAGAGGTTTACCGACTAGTCATAAAAGAGAGTAATTTAAGTTGAATAAACTAAAAACAAGCCTCTCAAAGGCTTGTTTTTAGTTTGAAAAGTGAGGTCTGTTTGCGACATATCAGTTAGCTTCAGCATATAATTCTCTCTTCCCAGACTACCAGTATTCCGTGTAAGTAGAAGCTTATGTCACAAAGAGATTGACAAAGTAGTTCTGCTCCTTCTTATCTCCAATAGTCATAGTTATAAGTTGTCAAAATTATGTCAGTGAGTTCTTCAGGTTCTTCTTGAGCTCCGCCAGCTATCCAAAGAGAAATAATCCCCTCAACACTTGATAGGAAGATTTCTAGGGCGTATTTCTGAGGGATATGGAAGTTCTCTTCTAAAAAACGCTGGGTAGCAGCCTTTTGCTTATCACTCAGAATGATAGTGGTTATGTACTCCCGAATAGCTTCGCGAAAGTCAATATAATGGCTCTTGGTCAGGGCATTGATAAGACGTTCATTAGCGCGCAGTATATGAAATTTTGCTATCATTAACTTTTTGGGATATTCGTTCTCCGCTTCAAACATGCTATAACTAGAAAGTTGGGAAATAATTTCTTTTTTGAGACTATCAACCATCTGATACTTATCTTGGTAGTGGAGGTAGAAGGTGCCGCGATTAATCCCTGCCCGTTTGCAGAGTTTGCTGATGGAGATAGTATCAAACCTTTCTTCTGATAGTAGCTGAATCAAGGCTTCTTTGATATCTTCCTTGGTGCTGGTTTTTCGTTTCTGGACCATTTTTCTTCCTTTTTCTTAAATCAACACTTTGTTGATTTTTGCTTATTGCTTTTTATCTAAGCTCATTATATAATATCTGTGATTTAGAATCAACATCTTGTTGATTTAAGGAAACGAGCTTTGAAAAGGAGAGATGATGACATGGCTTATATTGAAATGAAACATAGCTTTAAACGTTATCAGGTAGGTGACTCAGAGATTGTTGCTAATAACGATATTTCTTTTGAGATTGAAAAGGGGGAACTGGTCATTATCCTGGGGGCTTCTGGTGCCGGTAAGTCAACAGTGCTCAATATTCTCGGAGGTATGGATACCAATGATGAGGGAGACATTCTGATAGACGGTCAGAATATTGCTAACTACAATTCCCACCAGCTGACGGACTATCGCCGCAATGATGTAGGCTTTGTCTTTCAATTCTACAATTTGGTGCCCAATCTGACAGCCAAGGAAAATGTCGAATTGGCTTCTGAGATTGTCAAGGATGCCCAAGATCCTGTTGCCGTTCTAACTGCGGTTGGTATGGAAAATCGCCTCAATAACTTTCCTGCACAGCTATCAGGAGGGGAGCAGCAGCGGGTGTCCATTGCTCGGGCTGTGGCCAAGAATCCAAAGATTCTACTCTGCGATGAGCCGACAGGAGCTCTGGACTACAATACCGGCAAGCAAGTGCTACAAATCCTGCAGAATATGTCCCGCAATCAAGAAGCTACAGTGATTATTGTGACCCACAATGCAGCCTTGGCTCCCATTGCTGATCGGGTCATCCGCATGCACGACGCGAGAGTCAAGAGTGTTACAGTCAATGAAGCGCCTCAGGATATAAGTACATTGGAGTATTGATATGAAGAGAAAGATTTATTGGAAAGATATTCTGCGCTCCTTCACTAGCTCTAAAGGACGTTTCCTATCTATTTTAATCCTCATGATGTTGGGCTCTTTAGCTCTCGTGGGACTCAAGGTCGCTCCGCCAAATATGCGCAGAACAGCAACAGATTACTTGAAAGAACAGCGAACCATGGACTTGGCTATTATGGCGGACTATGGTTTGGATAAGGCGGATCAGAAAGAGCTGGAAGCTATCAAGGGAGCCGATGTCGAGTTTGGCTATCTGACAGATGTCACTGTAGATGAAGAGGCTCTCCGAGTTTTCTCAGATACCAAGGATATTTCAAACTTTCAAGTGACCTCCGGCCGTCTTCCTAAGAATGAGCAAGAAATTGCCCTAGCTAGTTTTTGGTCTAAAAAATATAAGCTTGGTCAGGAGATTGATCTGACCGAGAAAGCAGGCAGCCGGTCAGTTCTAAAAAACAAGACCTATAAGGTCGTGGGATTTGTCAACTCAGCAGAGCTTTGGTCTGATAGAAATCTGGGCAATGCGACTAGTGGAAGCGGTGCTTTATCAGCCTATGCTGTAGTCAGCCCCAAGGCCTTTAAAACAGATGTGTACAGTATTGCCCGCCTGCGCTATCATGATTTAGAAAAGCTGGCTCCCTTCTCTGAAAGCTATCAGGAGCGTTTGGAGCAGCACCAGACTGCTTTGGACAAGAGCCTGGAAGATAACGGAGCGGCCCGTTTTAAGCGATTAGAGGTAGATGCCAAAAGCACCATTCAGAAGGGCCAAGATAAGATTGCTCAGGCTGAGAGCGAACTGGCCCAAGGTAAAAAACAATTAGAGCAAGCTCAGAGTCAGCTAGATCAGCAAAAAAGCCAGCTAGCAGCAGCCCAAGCCGCTTCTATCCTCCCTCCTGCCCAGCTCAGCCAGAGCCAGCAGCAGATTCAGGAAGCTGAGTCCCAGCTCAATCAGAAAAAAGCAGAGCTAGCAAAGGCAGAGAAAGACTTATCAGCTAGCAAGGACAAGCTAGCTGACGCTAAGGCAAACCTTAGTCGTTTGAAAGAGCCGGCCTATCATAGCTATGACCGCAAGTCTCTGCCAGGTGGTAATGGCTATCATATGTATAAAAACTCCATGAATAGTATTGCGTTGATTGGTAATATTTTCCCAGTGGTGCTCTATTTGGTGGCAGCTATAGTGACCTTTACCACCATGACTCGCTTTGTCGATGAGGAGCGAACAAATGCAGGTGTCTTTAAAGCTTTAGGCTATCATAGCCGTGACATCATTCGCAAGTTTGTCCTTTACGGTTTGGTGGCGGGGAGTCTGGGTACCCTCATAGGGATTGTACTGGGACATTATTTTTTGTCAGGAGTGATTTCTTCTATTATTACTAGAGGAATGGTACTTTCTACCCCTCATGCATATTTTTATGTTTCCTATAGTTTACTGGCCCTGGGACTTTCCCTTCTATCCAGTGTTCTCCCTGCCTATTTGGTGGCAAGACGTGAGCTGAGAGAAGAAGCAGCCCACTTGCTTTTGCCCAAGCCACCGGTCAAAGGCTCCAAGATTTTCTTGGAAAGACTGCCCCTTATCTGGCGACGTCTTAGTTTTACTCAGAAGGTCACAGCTCGCAATATCTTTCGCTATAAGCAGCGGATGTTTATGACTATCTTTGGTGTGGCGGGTTCTGTTGCCCTACTATTTGCCGGCCTAGGACTCCAATCTTCTATTGGTGGTATTCCCAAACGTCAGTTTAAGGAGATTCTGCGATACGACTTGATTGTCGCTGTCAATCCTGGAGAAAATCAGGCTGAGCAGGACAAGCTGAAAAAGCGGCTGGCAGATGACTCGATTGCAGCCTATCAGGAAATCCATAGTGAAACCCTAACAGAGAAATACAAAGGGAAAAAAGAGACAGAGTCAATCACTTTAATGGTTACGGACAAGGAAAATTTTGAACCTTTTATTTCTATGGAAAGTCCTGACAACCAGCAAAAGCTGACTCTCAAGGATGGTGTAGTTGTTTCGGATAAATTAGCCCGTATAGCTGGAGTTAGCCCCGGTGGCAGTATAGAGCTGGGTGGCAGGTCTGTCAAGCTCGCAGCAGTCAATGAGAATCATTTTGGTCATTTTGCCTTCATGAAGGCGACTGACTACCAAAAGATTTACGGGAAAAAGCCCGAGAAAAACGCTTATCTAGTGCGACTCAAGAACCCTTCTAGTAAGAATATTGTGGACAAGGCCAATGAATTTATGAGCCTCAAGTCTGTCAAGAGTGTCTCACAAAACGCTAGCATGGTGAAGCAGTTCAACGTTCTAGCGGATTCTCTTAATAATACAATGCTGGTTTTGGTCCTGATTTCCATTCTTTTAGCTGTCGTCATTCTCTACAATCTGACCAATATCAATGTGGCTGAGCGGATTCGCGAGCTGTCTACCATCAAGGTTCTGGGCTTTCATAATAAGGAAGTGACCCTTTATATCTATCGAGAGACCATTATTCTGTCAGTGATTGGGATGGCAGTTGGACTTCTAGGCGGTTTCTTCCTGCATCGTTTTTTGATTGAGAAGGTTGCGCCTAGCATTATCAGCTTAAACCCTCAAGTAAGTCCCTCAGTCTATCTGTTTCCTCTAACTGCGGTGACTCTTATTCTGACCTTGCTTGGCTTCTTTGTCAACTATCGCCTCAGAAGGGTAGATATGCTTGAAGCGCTCAAGTCTGTCGATTGATAAAAAACATTTCAAAGCTTTCCCTCACTTGATGGGTGGAAGTTTTTTTGAACTTTGATATAATATTCCTTGTAAAGAAAGAGAAAGACACACGATGACACGAAAAATTGCCTTATTATCCGATGTGCATGGAAATAGCACAGCCTTGGAAGCAGTACTGGCGGATGCGGAAAGCCAGCAAGTGACAGACTATTGGTTTTTGGGGGACTTGCTCCTGCCAGGAACCGGTCGCAGAAATATCTTAGATAGGATGGAGCAGCTGCCCATCAGCCTCCAGGTCAGAGGGAATTGGGAAGACAGCCTCTGGCATGCCCTGCATCAAAAACTGGATTTGGATCGTCCCAGCCATCTCTACCTGACCCGGCTCTGTCATTTTGTCCTAGAGGAAATCCGTCCAGAAGAGATTGACCGCATGCAAGAACTTCCTCTGCAAATCTTGACAGAAGTAGAGGGATTGAAGATTGCGGTCAGCCACCATCTGCCAGATAAGAATTGGGGGCGGGAGTTGATTCATATTGGCGAGCAGAGCGATTTCGACCGACTTTTTGAGGGAAATGACTGTGCTGTTGCTGTTTATGGTCATATTCACCAGCAGTTTCTGCGTTACGGGACTAAAGGACAATTGATTATCAATCCAGGCTCTATTGGTCAGCCATTCTTTCTAGATTCGGCTTTGCGTCAGGATCTGCGAGCCCAGTATGCCATTTTAGAGATAGATGAGACGGGTCTGGCTGATGTCGACTTTCGACGCGTGGCTTATGATGTGGAGCAGGAGTTGCGATTGGCGCGGAAGCTCCACTTGCCTTACTATGAAATTTATCGGGAGAGTTTGGTCAATGGTATCCACCATACTCACAATCACGACCTGCTGCGGGAAATCAGTGAGCGGGAAGGCTATGCAGATGAGATTGCAGCTTTCTTAAAGTCTAGTCGTAACACTTGAAGTTACACCTGTTTTGAGCTATAATAAAAATAAAGAAAAATGATAAGGGAGAAGAAGAGATGCAGATTTCTAGTCGTTTCACCATTGCCACTCACATGTTGATTGTTTTGGCTTTGGAGGGAAAAAAACGAAAACTGACAAGTGATATTCTTGCTGGCAGTGTCGGTGTCAATCCAGTTATTATTCGCAAGACCTTGTCCCAGCTCAAGAATGCCGGGATGATTACCGTTGCTCGTGGGACTGGAGGAGCAGAGATTGCCAAAGATTTGAAAGATATTAGCCTTTTAGATGTTTATTGTGCTGTTGAGTGTCTAGGAAAGAGTGGCCAGCTCTTTAGCTTTCATGACAAGCCCAATCCAGACTGTCCTATCGGCAAGAACATTCACAATGTCTTAGACGACCGCTTGGCAGCTATTCAGGCAGCCATGGAAGCTGAATTGGCTCAGACCAGTCTTGACGAAGTTGTCGCAGCAACCGAAAAAGAAATTAAAGAACAATCTGCTTCCTAGTGAGCAGATTGTTTTTTTGGGGTGACTAATATCCTGAGATGTAATTATTGACATTACATTAAAACCTGCTATACTAATAGATGTAATATAAATAATTACAATATAAAAATAAGACTTCGAAGCAAATGGAGGTTATGGAAATCCATATCAAGGAACCTATCTCTGTTTTGGAGAAATAAAAAAAATAGAGCAGGCGGACTGCTGAAATTTTAAATTTAAGAGAGGAGAAAGAACATGACTTTTGAATATGAAAGCAAGATTTATCTAGGAGAGGTGGCGCTTTATGTGGCTGACCTAGCAAGACAAAAGGATTTTTATCAGCGTGTTTTAGGGCTGGAACTTTTGGAAGAGCAGGACGGACAGGTATCTTTGGGTCGGGATGGGCAAGTGCTGGTTAGGCTCTTAGCGACCAGTGACCGTCAGACAGTCAAGTCGGCTTACGGTCTTTATCATCTGGCACTTTTGCTTCCAAGCCGTCAAGCCTTGGCAGATATCCTGAAGCATTTATCAGAAAATAAAGTCCCTATGGTCGGAGGAGCGGACCACGGTTATAGTGAAGCCATTTATCTGGAGGATCCAGAAGGCAATGGCATTGAGCTTTATCGGGACAAGCCTCAGGCTGATTGGGATATTCGGGAAGACGGTCGCATTATCGGAGTGACGGAAGCGCTAGCGGCTCAAGAAATCTATGAACTAGGCCAGGAAGTCCAACCGTTTAGTATTGCTGCAGGCACTCGTATGGGTCATGTCCACCTATCTGTGAAAAATAGCAGAGCTGCCAGTCATTTTTACCAAAAGCTTCTAGGCTTGGAGGACAAGTTTTCTGTACCTTCTGCAAGCTGGCTGGCATCAGGAAACTACCACCATCATTTAGCCGTCAATGAATGGGGAGGTTCTCACTTGAATCATCGCCAACCGAAGCAACTCGGACTAGCCTATTTTGAAGCCCAAGTTCAAGGGAAAGAAGACCTAGTAGCTATTTATGAAAATGCTCTGGACTTGGAGGCGCCAGCCCGATGGATTAGCTCCCAAGTGTTAGAAGTCACAGACCCAGATGGAATTGCTGTGAGAATGATTGCACCCACTAAAGTAAATATAGAAAATAAAGACTAAGAAAATTCTTAGTCTTTTTGCTCAAATAATAATTAGAATCAGCCTTGAGCCTGATGGATTTTCCAAAAGAAATGATAAAATGAGACTATCTACAGAAAGAGGAAATAGAACATGAAAACGGTCCTTTATAAAACAAGAAGAAATCGATTGTTAGCCGGTGTTTTAGCTGGTTTGGCAGATAAGTTTAAATTTGATCTTAGTTTGATTCGTTTTTTATACATCCTTTTTACCATTTCGTCTTTTGGATTTGGAGTTGTTATTTACATTTCTTTAGCTGTACTTCTTCCAACCAAGGAAGACATAGAGGCCGAAATGTACGGGACTGGACCAAGAAAGCGTAAGGATGCAGAACCAATTGATGACGATAAAGGACTCTTTTGGTAATGGCTTACTGGTCAAAAAGGAGAACTATGGAAATATGGGATGCTTATAATGACAAGCGAGAAAAAATGGGCCAGTACTTGGTAAGAGGAGAGCGGATACTGACTGGCCTATATCATCTCTGTGTGAATGTCTTAGTACGACATGAGGATGGGGACATTCTTTTTATGAAAAGAAGCAGCCAAAAGGAACTCTACCCCAACTACTTTGAATTTGGAGCTGGAGGAAGTGTACTAGCTGGCGAGGATAGCCTTAGCGCAGTACTTCGCGAGTTGAAAGAAGAAACAGGTTTAGTCCCCAGCCAGATAAAACTCATTGAGCAGACAATATCCTCTGAAGATCGGTGTCTATTTGATTACTATGAAGCAATTATAGTAGGTGATAAGGGGAATATAACTTATCAAGATGGTGAGACTGATGGACATGTCTGGGTAGGAATAGATGAATTGCCCGTTTTCATGAAAGAGGAGCTTCTCTTTCAACATCAAAAAGCACTATTAAAAAAACTAATAGAGAAACAAGGTGACAGATAAAGTGTAGAAGCCTTCCCTGTCATCTTTTCTTTTCCCAAAAAGGACGCTGAAACTCTCTATAAAAGTAATTTTTTGCTATAATAGAAAAAGAAAGATTCCAAAGGGGGAAACTTATGTCTGTTAAGGTCAAGGACCTCTTGCAAAAAGTAAGATTACAATTGATTTACGGTAGCGAAGAACTACTGGAAAAAGAAATTACGACATCCGATATTTCACGGCCTGGTCTTGAAATGACAGGATATTTTGACTACTATACACCAGAGCGCATTCAGCTGATTGGGATGAAAGAATGGTCTTATTTGATGAAGATGACGAGTCATAACCGCCATCAAGTCCTTCTGAAAATGTTTCAACCAACGACACCTGTTGTTATCATTGCCAGAGATTTGGAAATTCCAGATGAAATGATGCAGGCTGCTGAAGAAAAGCAGATTGTTATTTTACGTAGCCATACATCAACCAGCCGTTTATCAGGAGAAATATCCAGCTATCTAGATTCTCGTTTGGCTGAAAGGACAAGCATTCACGGTGTCTTAATGGATATCTATGGCATGGGAGTTCTCATTCAGGGTGACAGTGGTATCGGTAAAAGTGAGACGGGACTTGAGTTAGTCAAAAGAGGTCACCGTTTGGTTGCAGACGACCGTGTTGATATCTTTGCTAAGGATGAGATGACTCTCTGGGGTGAACCGGCTGAAATTTTGCGTCATTTGCTTGAAATTCGAGGTGTTGGAATTATTGATGTGATGAGTCTCTATGGTGCTAGTGCAGTTAAAGATTCATCGCAGGTTCAAATTGCAGTATATTTGGAAAATTACGACGTCAATAAGACTTTTGACCGCCTAGGTAATGCTTCAGATGAATTAGAAATTGCCGGTGTTCGAATCCCAAGGGTCCGCATTCCAGTTAAAACTGGTCGTAACATCTCCGTTGTAATTGAAGCTGCGGCCATGAATTATAGAGCAAAAGAGATGGGCTTTGACGCTACAAAGATTTTTGAAGAACGCTTGACAAATCTGATCAGCCAGAATGAGGTGAAGCATGATTAATCCAATTGCCTTTCAAATCGGACCATTTGCTATTCGCTGGTATGCAATCTGTATACTTTCAGGCTTAATATTAGCTGTTTACTTGGCTAGGAAAGAAGCCCCTCGTAAAAAGATTAAACCTGATGACATTATTGATTTTATCTTGATTGCTTTTCCGCTTGCTATCGTGGGTGCACGACTATACTATGTGGCCTTTGAATGGTCTTATTATTCAAAACAGCCATTTATTGAGATTTTCATTACTTGGCATGGTGGTTTAGCTATCTATGGAGGACTGATTACTGGTGCTCTAGTTCTTTATTTCTTTACTAGGAGAAAATTTATTAATACTTTAGATTTCTTAGATATCGCTGCCCCAGGTGTTATGATTGCTCAGAGTATTGGACGCTGGGGGAATTTTATCAACCAGGAAGCTTACGGTGCTGCGGTCAAGAGTTTAGACTATTTGCCAGGGTTTATTAGAAATCAAATGTATATTGATGGAGCTTATCGGCAACCTACTTTCCTTTATGAATCTACTTGGAACTTGCTAGGCTTCATTCTTATTCTCTTTTTACGTAGAAAACCCAATTTTCTCAAGCAAGGAGACATTACAGCCTTCTACCTTATCTGGTACGGTTGTGGTCGGATGATTATTGAAGGAATGCGGACAGACAGTCTCTACTTTATGGGACTCCGGGTTTCTCAGTGGTTGTCTGCTCTCTTAATTATTCTTGGTGTCGCCTTGGTTGTTTATCAACATAGAAAAAAAGATACACCGTATTATTACACATCTTTAGAAATGGAGAAGAAAAATGCTTGAAATTTCATATAGTTTAGTCGCAGTCGCTTTGATTGCTTTGATTGTTTACTCCATCTTCTTGGTTAGAAAAATTAGCAATGTTGTGGATGAGACAGAGAAGACGATTAAAGTTCTTACAGCGGATGTTAATGTCACATTATATCAAACCAATGAATTACTAGCTAAAGTCAATGTTTTGACTGATGATATTAACGGTAAAATGGAGACCATAGAACCCCTCTTTACAGCTGTTGCAGATCTGTCACTATCTGTTTCAGATTTAAATGATTCAGCTCGAAATCTGAGTAAAAAAGCAGCAACGGCTGGTAAAAATTCAGTCAAGGCGGGTGCAGGTTTAACTGCTTGGCGTCTATTATCAAAATTTTTCAATAGATAATTACAAGAAAGAAGGTCCATTATGGGTAAATTTTCATCGATTGTATTAGGAGCAGCGGCTGGGGCTGCAGCAGCTATCTTCTTAAGCAATGAAAAAGGTAAAGAAGTAAGAGCTAGAGTCAGCAATTTTATCAAAGAAGTGCAAGAGAACCCAGATGAGTTTAAAGAGCAGGTGTGTCATTCTGCAACTGACTTGAAAAATCAAACAGTAGATACTGTTACACAAGTAAGAGACAAGGTCAATAATGGTGAGATTACAAAAGAGTCTATTTTGACATCTGTAAAGGAAACTACAAAAGAGATGTTAGACTATTCACAGGATAAGTTCCAAGCTATTAAAGAAAAAATTCAGGAAGAACATCTGACTAAAGACGACTTGATCTCTTCTATCAGGGAAAAAGCACATGCTTTGACGGATGAAAAAGATCATTCTGAAGAAATCGTTATAGACCTAAAAGAAGACTAAAAGAGCTGGTTAAACCAGCTTTTTTATTTTGTAGAATAACTTGACTCCATGTACGGAAAAGAATATGATAAAGTTGGGGGAGGTGGTCTGATGAAATGCATCAAACTTTTAAGCCTTATGTTTGCGATATTGTTTTTTACTGCATGTGCTAACCAAAGAAAAGTAGCAAAACCATTAGATTCTTCTAACTCTGTTTCTAGTAAGAAGTTTTCAAGCAATTCATCTACTTTTTACAGATCAAAAGAAACTTCTTCGGACAATGGTTCGTCTTCGAGTAGTGCTTCAGAATCGCAGGAGATGCCACAAGTTCAAAAAACAGAAGAAGGATCACTTCAGTTGAGACATAGGCTGGAAGTACCTATGCAGGTGCAAAGAGCATGGAATACTTGTGCTCCAACTACTGTGAGCATGATGTTAGCCTGTCGGGGGATAGATATATCGCAAGAACAATTAGCTGAGGAAATGGGAACGGATGCTCATTTTGGGACCCACAATGCCAATGCTATTCAGGTACTTAATCAGCATTTATTTGGTTATCCAGCACCAACTGATGGACAGGCAGGCTATCGCTTGGAAACTGTGAAATCTAGCTCACCCAATTCAATAGATATGCGCCTCTTTAAAGAACGTCTCAAGAAAAACATTGATGTAGGCTATCCCCTATATTATACGTTTGATAATTCAAAGATGTATCCCGGGCGTAGTGGAGAGCACAATGTTATCGGAATTGGATATGAATTAAACTCAGATGCTTCTGATATAATTGGAGTTTATTATATTGATCCATCTTATACTGTTCAAGATCCGGTTTATGGAGGGTTAAAGAAAGTGACCCCTCAAGAGCTTTTGACAGCTATGTTGACTTGCCAAGAGCCGAATTATGCATGGTAAGAAAAAAGACCTGCTTCAAGTCAGAAGCAGGTCTCTTGTTTGATTAAAATTTCTTTTTTGAAATAAAACGATAGGTTTGCACTGTTGCAAAGCTTAAAGTCATAGCTAATGCCAGAGCAAAGAAAGTATTCAGTTTGAAAGACAGAAACAGAAAACTAAAAATTGCTGTTAAAATACAAAACGCAGCAATATTAAAGAAGAAAAGCAACTCTTTTATTTTAGGTTCAATGTCTGATTCTGGAATATATTCTTGGTATAAAGGTAATTGTTCTTCAGGAAGTTCCTGATAGATATAATCCTCTTGATAATTTTTATAATCTCTAAGTGCCATTTTTCTCTCTCCTACTAGTACTATATCATTGTATCATGATTTATTGGGGTAATTATTACATTTTTGTTACAGAAAGAATAAAAATAGTTTTCAATATAAAAATAAAGTATCGAAAATTTAAGGGAAATAAAAGTAAAAGAAAGAATTTGAAAAGAAAACTGGTTCATTTCTAAAAGTGTGTTATAATTAACTTTATGGAAAAGATAATTATTACAGCGACAGCTGAAAGTATTGAGCAAGTGAAGGAACTGCTAGAAGCAGGAGTTGATCGGATTTATGTTGGCGAGAAAAACTATGGCCTTCGTCTTCCCCATACTTTTTCTTATGACGAATTACGAGAGATTGCTAATTTAGTTCATGAGGCGGGAAAAGAAATCGTCGTAGCAGTCAATGCTCTCATGCACCAGGAAATGATGGACAAGATCAAGCCATTTCTTGATTTTCTAGCAGAAATCCAGACGGATTATATTACTGTTGGAGATGCGGGAGTTTTTTACGTTGTTAACCGCGATCACTATCCCTTTAAGACAATTTATGATGCTTCGACAATGGTTACCAGCAGTCGTCAGATAAATTTTTGGGGACAAAAAGCTGGTGCATCAGAAGCAGTTTTAGCTAGAGAAGTTCCCTCAGCTGAACTTTTTGCTATGCAGGATATTTTGGAGATTCCTGCAGAAGTCTTGGTCTATGGGGCTAGTGTTATTCATCACTCCAAACGCCCTCTACTTCAAAACTATTATAATTTCACTCATATTGATGACGAGAAAACTCGGGAGCGAGATTTGTTCTTAGCTGAGCCGGGAGATCCGAGCAGTCATTATTCCATTTTTGAAGATAACCATGGAACTCATATATTTGCAAATAACGACTTAGATTTGATGACAAAATTGACAGAGTTAGTGGATCATGGATTTACTCATTGGAAATTAGAAGGAATCTATACTCCAGGTCATAATTTTGTAGAAATCGCTAAGTTGTTCATTCAAGCTCGGGATTTAATTTTGGCTGGTGAATTTAGTCATGATCAGGCCTTTCTTTTAGATGAAGCTGTTCATCGTTTTCATCCTAAAAATCGTTTCTTGGATACCGGTTTTTATGAATACGATCCAGATATGGTCAAATAATTATAGCTATCTAAGAAAGCAAGAAATTTTCTTGCTTTTTTCTGTTGCAAAGATGTGAAATCACAATTTTTTGAATTCAGGAAAGATTAGAATTGTGAAAACATTTACCACATCTTGATTTTCCAAGTTTTTTGCTATAAAATAGAAAGGATTAAAAATTAGGGATTATCGATCTTATCTTGCAAATAGGAGAAATGATGACAAAAACATTGAAACGACCAGAGGTCTTGGCACCTGCTGGTACTTTAGAGAAGTTAAAAGTAGCTGTTCGTTATGGAGCAGATGCAGTATTTATTGGTGGTCAAGCGTACGGACTTCGTAGCCGAGCTGGGAACTTTACTTACGAACAAATGGAAGAAGGAGTTCAGTTTGCAGCAAAATACGGTGCAAAAGTATATGTTGCTGCTAATATGGTGATGCATGAAGGTAATGAAATCGGTGCTGGAGAATTCTTCCGTAAGCTTCGTGATATTGGGATTGCTGCAGTAATTGTTTCAGACCCAGCTCTGATTGCTATTGCAGCATCAGAAGCACCAGGATTAGAAATCCATTTGTCTACCCAAGCTAGTGCAACTAATTATGAAACCCTTGAATTTTGGAAAGAGTTAGGCTTGACGCGTGTTGTTTTAGCGCGTGAAGTTTCCATGGAAGAATTAGCAGAAATCCGTAAAAGAACGGATGTTGAGATTGAAGCCTTCGTTCACGGAGCAATGTGTATTTCCTACTCAGGACGCTGTACACTTTCTAACCACATGAGTATGCGTGATGCCAACCGTGGCGGTTGCTCGCAGTCTTGTCGTTGGAAATACGACCTTTATGATATGCCTTTTGGCCAAGAAAGAAAGAGCTTGAAGGGTGAAATCCCGGAGGAATTTTCTATGTCTGCGGTAGATATGTCCATGATTGATCACATACCTGATATGATTGAAAATGGTGTGGACAGTCTGAAAATCGAAGGTCGAATGAAGTCTATACACTATGTATCCACAGTATCGAACTGTTACAAGGCAGCTGTCGATGCCTATTTGGAAAGTCCTGAGAAATTTGAAGCGATTAAACAGGACTTGATTGATGAAATGTGGAAAGTTGCTCAACGCGAATTGGCAACGGGATTTTACTACGGTACTCCAACAGAGAACGAACAGTTGTTCGGGGCACGCCGGAAAATCCCTGAATACAAGTTTGTGGCTGAAGTTGTAGACTATGATGCTGAAAAACAGATCGCGACTATTCGTCAGAGGAATGTTATTCATGAAGGAGATCAGGTTGAATTCTACGGTCCTGGATTCCGTCATTTTGAGACAGTCATTACAGATTTGCATGATGCGCAAGGCAATAAAATTGATCGAGCGCCAAATCCTATGGAACTCTTAACAATTTCTATGCCGACACCTGTTTGCCCAGGTGATATGGTGCGTAGCAGAAAAGAAGGCCTTATCAATCTGTATAAGGAAGATGGCACCAGCGTTACTGTCCGCGCCTAGATATAAAATAAATCCCAGTTTGTAAAAACTGGGATTTATTTTTTCTTTGGATTAGCTTTCTGTGCTACTCGAACTGTCTGAGGAACCAGACGCACACGTTGAATATCTGGAATCCGAATAATAGTTGACATGCTCTTATTGAAATTCTTAACAATCAACTGCTGGCGTTCTTGGTCATACTTAACAATATCGCCAGTAAAGCTTTTATTTTGAAAAATAACATGAATTCCGGATTTTTTCTTTAAGGCTAGCTCAATCGCGGATAAGATAGCAGTATTATTCTCGCTGTTCTGTTCGGTTTTTTTATCGTTTATAAACTCATTAGCTTTCTCAGTCAGCATTCTTAGAAATTTTTTCATGGCTAAAATCTCCATAACTTGATACAATATCATTATATAACATTTTCTCGTAAAATTCTAAACTTTTACGAATGAATTAAATGAAAGATGGATAACTGTTAAACAGCAGAGGCTATTTTAGCTCATCCACTTTTGAATTAACCAAGGAGGTACTATGTCAGAATTTACATTTGAGATTGAAGAAAAACTTCTAGTCTTATCAGAAAACGATAAAGGCTGGACCAAAGAGCTTAACCGAGTTAGCTTCAATGGAGCGCCAGCCAAATATGATATTCGAACTTGGAGTCCGGATCACAGTAAAATGGGCAAGGGAATTACTCTTTCTAATGAAGAATTTCAGGTTCTTCTTGATGCATTTAAAAACTGATAGAAAAGTCTATCAGTTTTTTTGTTTATCAGCAAAGTAAGGATGAAATCCGAGACTTTTTAATACTGGCAAGCTGATAATAGCTATCAGGAGCATTTTTAAAAGATCCGGTAGAATGAATGGGGTAACGCCTACAGCGATAGCTTTTGAAAAATCAAGATTCCCTAAGATGTTCAAACCTATAATTCCACCGATAAATAGGATGGTATCTCCCAAGATATTTGCCAGTAAAATAGTCAAGAATGAACTGTTTTTATGAGTTAAGATAGAAGTAATGAAGGCAAAGAGAGGAGCAGACAAAAGGTAACCAGCAGTTGGATTTAGGAATGATTGGAATCCGCCATGACCGCCTGCAAAAACTGGGAGACCGATAGAACCAAGTAGTAAATAAAGTAGCGTAGCTGAAACCGCTTCTCTGGGTTTAAAAATAGTTGCAATCAAACCGATGGCAAAGGTTTGGAGAGTAATAGGAACAGCTCCAATAGCAAAGCTAAATTGTGATAAAACCGCTAAAATAGCAGCCCCAATGGCTGGGAGCACAAGTAAGAAAACTTTATTTCGATTCATAATAGTAAACCTCTTTTATAATTTATGGTAACTATTTTAAGATCTCTAGTGCTAAAAGTCAAGTGTTTTTTATCGACTTAGACTATTTCGTATTATTTTTTCTTTTTACTCCTGAAATACAAGAAAATAAATGCTATTAAACCAAAGATGTTAAAGAAGATAATACCAAATGTTGTAAGAATTTTATTTGTTTTACTCATCAAACTCTCCTCATATATACGTGTTTCTCTAGCATAGCAAATTAATATCCAAAAGAAAAGTAGGAATTGGAAGAACTGATATAGTTATAAACTATATAATAATCAATAAAATAAGATTAGCTCAAAACCCTTTAAAAACTTGAGATAAGGTTGTCGTGTTGATATAATGAACCATAACCAAATTTCCATTTGATTTTTATAACATTTATTTACACTAGAAAAGGAGAGTTGAGATGACAGTTAATCATGGACCATTTCGAGTTGATCACGTTGGCTCTTTCCTTCGCCCTAAGGAATTGGTAGAAGCTCGTGAAGCCTTTGCGGGGGGGACTATTAGCAAAGAAGAGTTAACTGCAGTGGAAGACCAAGCTATTCGAGCTTTAGTTTCTAAAGAAATTAAAGCTGGATTGAAGAATGTAACAGACGGAGAATTTCGTCGGGCTTATTGGCATTTGGACTTTTTCTGGGGCTTTCAAGGAATTGAGCATGTTCAAGCTGCAGAAGGCTATCATTTTCATGGGGAAACAACCAAGGCAGATTCGGCCCTCATCGCTGGTAAGATTACCGGTTTTCACCATCCCTTTGTGGAACATTTTAAGTTTCTAAGAGATTTAGTGGCTGATCAAGATGGAGTTGAAGCAAAGTATACCATTCCAGCCCCTGCCCAATTTTATTTTGAATTAATCCGGGATGCCGAGCATGTGGAGAAGCTCAATCAAGTTTATCCTGACTTCAATCAATTGAGAGAAGATATAAAAAAAGCATATTTACAAGTTGTTGAAGATTTATATGACGCTGGCCTCAGAACGCTACAAGTGGATGATTGTACTTGGGGTGTCTTGGTAGATGATAATTTCTTGACAGCCTGGGGTGCTCTTCAAGGTAAGACCAAAGACCAAGTTCGTGCTGAATTAGCGGAGCTCTTCTTAAGTTTCAACAATGATCTTTATCAAAATGTCCCAGCTGGTTTGACTGTTAATACCCATGTCTGCCGTGGTAACTACCATTCTACCTGGGCTTCTTCAGGTGGATACGGTCCAATTGCTGAAGAATTATTTGAAAAAGAAAAGGTGAATGCTTATTTCCTTGAATTTGATACTGAGCGAGCCGGTGGTTTCGAACCCTTGGCTAAAGTAACACCAGGGAAAAAAGTAGTCTTGGGCCTCTTGACGTCAAAAAGTGGTGACTTAGAGAAAAAAGAAGAAGTTATTGCTCGGATTAAGGAAGCTGGTCAGTATGTACCGCTAGAAAATCTTTACCTTTCAACCCAGTGTGGCTTTGCTTCTACGGAAGAAGGAAACATCCTAACAGAAGAGAGTCAGTGGGAAAAAATTGCTTTGATTTCAGATATTGTAAAAGAAGTCTGGGGAGAATAGAATCGGAGGAAAAACATATGGCAGATTTGCTTGAAATATACCAAGAATTAAAAAATAAAAAATGGGTTAATCTTTCTCATCAAATCAAGGAAGATAGTCCGCACTTTCCGGCTTTACCAGCCTTGGAGAAGAAAGATATTTTTACTCTAAAAGATGGTTTCCATGTACAGCAGTTTTCTGTAGTTGGTCAGTATGGTACTCATATTGATGCTCCTATTCATTTTGTAGAAGGTGGCCGTTGGTTGGAAGAAATAGACTTAAAAGATCTCCTTCTTCCTTTGTTTGTCATTGATAAATCAAAAGAAGTAGAGGAGAATCCTGACTTCATTTTGACCAAACAAGATATTTTGGACTTTGAAGCGGAGCATGGGAAGATTCCTGAAGGAAGTTTCGTAGCTTTTCGGTCAGACTGGTCCAAGCGTTGGCCTAGTCAAGACGCTATGAGAAATTTAGATGATCAAGGAATCCAGCATACACCTGGCTGGGGACGAGATGCTTTGGAATTTCTGATTCATGAGCGCGGTGTAGCTGCAGTAGGTCATGAAACTTTTGATACTGATGCAGGCCTTCCTACAGCTGAACATGGTTTGGTTAATGAATATTATCTCTTGGCTGAGGACATTTACCAAGTTGAGGTATTGTCTAATTTGGACCAATTACCTGCTAAGGGAGCTCTAATTTCTATTAGTTTCCCTAACTGGCATCAAGCTAGTGGTTCGCCAGTACGAGCTTTAGCCATTTTACCATAAGAAAAAAGAGCCTGAAGTTTTACTTCAGGCTCCCTTTTTTACAAAACTTTAGAAATTTTTGAGATTTTCTTGATGAAATGTTGATAAAGAGACTGTAAAATAAAGATTGTAGGATTAACAAGTTAATACGTGTCAAATCTCTCTTTTAGAAACTAAAAATGATGCATGGGAAGGTAAAAATTTTTGAAGAATCCTTATAGAATCTTACAAAAATGTAAGATTCAAAAGAAAAATGAAAGATTAGATTATGGAATACTTATAAGCTTTATAATAAAATAAGGACATAAGCCAAAAAAGGCTTGTAAAACAAACCTTTTCTCTTCTTACCTCATAGTAACGAACTCTTCTGATCCCGTTGGGTGAATGGCTACTGTGGCATCAAAATCAGCCTTGGTTGCGCCCATTTTGATAGCGACAGCGAAGCCTTGAATCATCTCGTCTACCCCATATCCGATACCATGCAGACCAACGACCTTTTCATTCTCACCAGCCGTGATGAGCTTGAACTTGGCCTGTTGGCGATGCTGAGTTACTGCCGAATACATGGAAGCAAAGCTAGATGTATAGAGGTGAATATTATCAGCTCCATAAGTTTTTTTAGCCTCTTCCTCGGTTAGCCCAACAGTTCCAATAGCAGGGTGGGAGAAGACGACGGTAGGAATAGTTGAATAGTCCATCTTTGCGTCTGTTTTGCCGTTGAAAAGTCGCTCGGCTAATGTACGACCAGCCTTGACGGCAACAGGAGTTAGTTCTTTCTCGCCTGTTACGTCACCTAGGGCATAGATACCTGAAACTACAGTGTTTTGGTATTCATCTACAGCGATGAAACCTCGTTCGTTGAGAGTGACACCAGCAGCTTCTAGATTGAGGCCTTGAACATTAGGTTTTCGGCCGATGGCCCAGATGACATGCTGAGCTATATGGCTACTACCATCTTCAAAATGAAGTTGCAGTTGATTGTCATCTAGTTTCTCAAGTTTTGTAGGTACTTTGTGGGTGTGTAGGGCAAGACCTGTCTTATCCATTTCTTCAAGTAAACCATCTACGATATAAGAATCAAAGTTCCGTAAGGGACGATCACGTCGGACAAAGAGGTCTGTTTTGACTCCAAGATTATGGAGGACTCCTGCCAATTCAACTGCGATATAGCCAGCTCCAACGATGGCTACAGATTCGGGTAATTCTTCCCAAGCGAAGACATCATCAGATGTTTCACCTAATTCAGAGCCAGGAATAGAAGGGATAGCAGCATGAGCACCCGTTGCAATGACAATGTGTTTAGCTCGGATTAGCTCACCATTAACCTCGACAGTGTTAGCATCAACAAAGCGACCGCGTCCTTCAATCAATTCAACTCCATTGCGTTTAAAACTTCCGTCGTAAGAAGATCGAGCACGATCAATATAGGCTTCGCGGTTTTTACGCAAAGTGGCAAAGTCAAAGCTTTGTTTGTCCGAAGTAAAACCATAGTCAGGACCATAGTATTGGATGGCCTCAGCAATTTGAGCACCATACCACATGATCTTTTTAGGAACACAGCCAACATTGACACAGGTGCCACCTAACTTCTTTTCCTCAATGACAGCGACCTTGGCCCCATGTTCGCCAGCTCGATTCATGGTAGCGATACCTCCGCTACCGCCTCCAATAGCAATCATATCAAATTCTTTCATAATGTTTATTCTCCTTCTTTTAATATGAGGTAATTGTACCCTTTTTAAGAAATGAATGCAAAAATCTGCTACGAGAAAAATTGACATTTGAGAAAGATAAAATGTCATTTGAAAATTGCTAAGTTCAAAACAATAGTTCCAGGTTATAATGTATGTTATAATGAAAAAAATTAATTAGATTTCATTTTTAAAGGAGATTCCAATGAAAAAATTGAAAAAGTGGCAGTTGACTGCTCTGATTGCTGTTCCTCTTGTCATTGTAGTAGTTGTTCTTGCTATGCTGTTTTTGAATCAGAAAAGTGGCAGCCAAGAAGCTTTAGATTCGAAACCTATGGTTCAAAAGGCAAAAGAAGGATCAGTAGCATCTTCTGTACTTTTGTCAGGACAAGTATCTGCTAATAATGAGCAGTATATTTATTATGATTCGACAAAGGGAGATCTAGAAGGCGTCCTCGTTAATGTGGGTGATCAAGTTACAGTCGGACAAGCTTTGGTCCAATATCGAAACACTGAGGCGCAATCTAACTATGATTCTGCTGTTCGAGCTCTCAATAAAATTGACCGTCAAATTTACGAACTTCAAAATAATGGGACAGCTCCTACCCCAAGCCCTACAGCGGAAGGAGAAGAATCTGGCGAAAGCACTGCACCAGCGGTTAATACACAACAATCCTTGGATTCTCAATTAAAAGATTTGCAAGACAACCGAGCTGATGCTGCAGATAAAGTCAATAGTTCCAAACTTTTACTTGATGCTACAACTGTATTAAGTACTGTTGAAGGAACAGTAGTTGAAGTTAATCGTGATGTTTCAAAATCAACAACAGGATCTAATCAAACATTGGTCCATATTGTTAATAATGGTAATCTCCAAGTCAAGGGTGAATTGTCAGAGTACAATTTAGCTAATCTGTCAGTGGGCCAAGAAGTCAGCATTACTTCAAAAGTTTATCCAGATAAGACTTGGACTGGTAAAATCAGCTATATCTCTAACTATCCAAAAGATGCTCAGCAAGCAAGCTCAAGTGCGTCAGCTGCTGGAGGATCAGGTGGAGGATCAGGCGCTAAATATCCCTTTACCATTGATTTCACTAGCGAAATAGGTGATTTAAAACAAGGTTTCTCTGTAAATATCGAAGTGAAGAATAACAGCAAGGCAATTCTTATTCCGGTAAGCAGTGTTGTTACTGATGAAGATGGAAAAAATTACATTTGGAAACTAGATGATAAGGGTATAGCTAAAAAAGTTGAAGTCACACTTGGAAATGCTGATGCTGAAAATCAAGAAGTAACATCTGGCTTATCAAAAGATGATAAAGTGATTATAAATCCAACTGCTGATTTAAAAGATGGGCAGGAGGTAAAATCTTATGAAGAAATTAATTGATTTAAGTGGCATCAATAAGAGCTATCGCAACGGAGATCAAGAACTGCAGGTTTTAAAAAACATCAATCTTCAAGTTGAAGAAGGCGAGTTTTTAGCCATTATGGGACCATCTGGATCTGGTAAATCAACCTTGATGAATATTATTGGTATGTTGGATCGTCCTTCTAGTGGAACCTATCATCTAGATGGTAAGGAAGTGGCTCGTTTGGGTGAAAAGAAATCAGCTAAAGTCCGTAATCAGGAAATTGGCTTTGTCTTTCAGCAGTTTTTCCTCTTGTCCAAGCTAAATGCTCTTCAAAATGTTGAATTACCCTTGATTTATGCGGGAGTTTCTCAGTCTAAACGCAAGGCTTTAGCAGAACAATACTTGGAAAAAGTTGAGTTAGGGACTCGGATGCATCACTTACCATCAGAATTATCAGGGGGGCAAAAGCAGCGTGTTGCGATCGCTCGTGCCCTAGTAAATCGTCCCTCTATTATTTTGGCAGATGAGCCAACAGGAGCCCTGGATACAAAAACAGGTGAGCAGATTATGGAATTGCTGACTGAATTAAATAAAGAAGGTAAGACCATCATCATGGTGACCCATGAACCAGAAATTGCAGCCTATGCTAAACGACAAATTGTCATTCGAGATGGCGTAATTTCCTCTGATTCAGCACAGAAAGGAGAAGCATAGATGCAAAACTGGAGATTTGCTATTGGCTCTATTATGGGTCACAAAATGCGCTCCTTTCTAACAATGATTGGAATTATCATCGGGGTCGCTTCGGTTGTAGTTATCATGGCTTTAGGAAATGGGATGCAACAGGGAGTTACCAAAAGTTTCACGAAGGATCAACAATATGTCGCTCTGAATTATTCACCAACAAAGAGTAATTATGTTATGGGGATGAATCTTATGGAAGGCCCTGCAGGAAATGAGGGAGGCAGCCAAGAAGTTGATAACGAAGAAAACGAAGCTCCACCAGTTATTCAAGATGCTTGGGCTAAAGAGCTCTTAAAAATTGATGGAGTGAAAGGTTACTATACAACCAATGGAGGTCCATCTGCAACATTCTCTTATCAAAATAAGAAAGCAGATGGGGTATTTATTACTGGCGTTAGCCAATCTTTCTTTCAAATTAGAAAATACGAGATCTTGGCAGGTCGTACCCTCCTTCCTGTGGATTACCAGCGCTTTTCTAATGTGATGATGATTGATGAAACAGTTGCAAATTCACTTTTTGGAAGTAGCGCAGAAGCCTTAAACAAAATCGTATCAGTAGGAGAAAGCAACTATCGGGTTATTGGAATCTTTAAAGATCCCAATGCTGGTCAAAGTATGAGTATGAGTTCAGGAAGTGCTCTAATGGCTAATACCCAAGTAGCATCTGAGTTTCATTCAGAAGAAATCTCAACTGTTTACGTCTATGTTCCAGAAGTCAGCCGTGTCAACGAAGTTGGGATAGAAGCAGCTAAAAAATTGACCCAGCTTTCAGGAGCACGCCAGGGTGAATATCAAATCTTGAATATGGAGAGTATGCTGGAACAGTACAAGCAGATTACAGGTACCATGACAGGAGTTATTGGCGCGATTGCAGGAATCTCACTCTTTGTCGGTGGTATCGGGGTTATGAATATCATGCTGGTATCAGTTACCGAGCGGACTCGTGAAATCGGTCTGAGAAAAGCTTTAGGAGCTACAAGAGGAAACATCTTAACCCAATTCTTGATTGAATCCATGGTTCTTACCCTAATTGGAGGAATGTTGGGCTTAGGACTGGCTTATGGTATTAACGCGTTAATTGCTGCGGTCGTACCAGAAGATGTCTTTGGTGGACCTCCGATTGTGTCTACTACAGCTGCAGTAGGAAGTCTTGTCTTCTCAGCAATGGTTGGTGTTGTTTTTGGAATTCTACCTGCGAATAAAGCTTCCAAGTTGGATCCAATTGAAGCACTGAGGTACGAATAATGAAATAAGGAAAAGAGTTTAGGAACCTAAACTCTTTTTTTGTTTATAAAAAAACACCGCTGGAGTACAGCAGTGCTTGAATGTGAAAATTATTTCATTGTCGGGAAGAGAAGGACGTCGCGGATAGTCGTAACATCCGTCAGCAACATCACGAGACGGTCGATCCCAATACCTAGACCTCCAGTTGGTGGCATACCATATTCTAAAGCTTCGACATAGTCGTAGTCAATGCCAGTTGCTTCATCATCACCAAGCTCTTTAGCTTTAGCTTGGGCTTCAAAACGAGAGAGTTGATCGATTGGATCGTTCAATTCGGTGAAGGCGTTAGCATATTCTTTGGTCATGATGAAGAGTTCGAAACGGTCAGTGAAGCGTGGATCTTCTGGATTTTTCTTGGCCAGAGGAGATACTGCAACAGGATGACCATAAACAAAGGTTGGTTGAGTTAAGGTTTCTTCAACAAATTCTTCAAAGAAAGCATTAATAACATGGCCGACTTCTGTGAAGTGTTTTTCAAGGGGAACTTTCTTTTCCTTAGCCAAGGCAGCAGCCTCTTCAAAGCTCATATCTTGCCAGAAATCCACGCCAGTAATTTCCTTGATGGCATCTACCATATGAACGCGTTTAAATGGTTCATTAATCTTGATTTCAGTTCCCTGATAGTTGATAGGCCCATCTCCGCATACAGAGATAGCTGCGTGTTGAATAATGCCTTCGGTCAAGTCCATAATATCTTGGAAATCTGCATAAGCTTGGTAAACTTCAATAGATGTAAACTCTGGATTATGAGTGGCATCCATTCCTTCGTTACGGAAGATGCGGCCGATTTCATAGACTCGTTCCATACCACCTACAATGAGGCGCTTAAGGTGCAGTTCAGTCGCAATCCGCAGTACCATATCAATATTTTGGGCATTGTGATGAGTAATGAAAGGACGAGCAGCAGCTCCACCTGCTTCATTGTGGAGAACAGGAGTTTCGACTTCAAGGAAGCCTTGCCCATCTAAGTAACGGCGAATTTCAGAAATGATTTTTGAGCGAGTAACAAATCGATTGAAGCTCTCACGATTAGAAATCAAATCCAAATAGCGTTTACGGTAGATAGTCTCCACATCTGTCAGTCCATGGAATTTTTCAGGAAGAGGACGAAGTGCTTTAGAGAGGTGGGTAATATGGGTAGCTTTGATAGATAATTCTCCCATATCAGTACGCATCACTTCACCTTCAACTCCAAGGAAGTCTCCTAAGTCAGCTTTTTTAAAGATTTCATAGTTTTCTTCACCGACCTCATCTTTGCGGACATAAATTTGAATTTGGCCTTCGCGGTCTTGGATGTGAGCAAATCCAACTTTTCCTTTACCACGTTTAGTCATGAGACGTCCGGCAATAGTAGCTGTATCAGCTAAATCGTGCAACTCTTCTTTACTTTTATCTGCGTATTTTTCTTTTAATTGTCCAGAGTTTGCAGTGCGCTCAAAACGTTTCCCGAAAGGATCAATTCCTTGCTCAGCCAGCGCAGCCATTTTTTCACGGCGAATAATTTGCTGGTCATTTAATTCTTCAAAATGTTCAGTAGTCATGTTTTCCTCCAAAAGTATTCCAATTTATTTTATCACAAAATCTATGGAAATTCACCTATATTTAGCTTTTAAGAAAGAAAAAACTGCGAATTTAAAGATTCACAGTATCAAGATTTTCAAGATGGTCAGTATTGTTCCAGTCTAGTAGAGAAAACTTCTCAAAATCAGTTGTTTCGAGGATAGTGACACTTCCATTACTGAGGCCACCATTTTTTCGTATGCTGCCAACTTCGTAGCCGAGAAGAGTTCGAATTGAAGCCGTAAGATTAGCTCCATGTCCAACAAATAAGAGATTCTCTCCCTCTAAATCTTTTAGAGACTTAATAAAATGGATAACCCGATGGGTCGTTTGGTAAACTGATTCTGCATCAAATAAACTATGGTCAAACTGAGCAAGATTGTGCCGAAAGGCATGCATTTGGTGGGGATATATGGCAGTAATAGTTTCCCATTTGGCTCCCTCTAATTTACCTAAATTCCATTCTCGTAATTCTTCTTTTAAAATAATTTCTTGCGGAAAATGATTTTCTGAATTAATGATTTGAGCTGTCCTAACGGCTCTGGATAAATCACTAGAGAATATCTTATCAAAGCGGGTCTTAGCAAGGTGCTTCCCTAGAATATGTAATTCTTCAATAGCAGTAGGTAAGAGCGGTGAATCACCTCCAGCACCCTGAAAGCGACCTTCCAAATTCCACTCAGTCTTTCCATGACGGATAAAGTATAGTTTCATAGTTTTCTCTTTCAAATGAAGTGCCTGCTCTAATCTTCTTTTATGTCAGCAAATTCTGCTTTGACAAAATCCGCCAAGTCCTGGGGCTTGATTAGAACGCTACGTCCAACTTCTCCAGCGGATACGATAATAGCTTCTCGTTCTAGAGCAACCTGGTCGATGAAGATAGGGTAGGAGTGCTTTTGGCGGATACCAACTGGATTGTTAGCACCATGAACATAGCCAGTTGTCTTTTCGAGTTCCTTTTGAGGAATCATAGCAACCTTTTTATTTCCAGAAATTTTGGCTAATTTTTTCTCAGATAAATGCTCAGTAATGGGGAGAATACCAATAACAGGTCCGGTTTTATCCCCTGTCAGTGCAAGAGTTTTATAGATCTGAGATCGGTCGTCTATGTCTCCAATTTCATTTTCGAGGGCATTAATTTGCAATCCTTGGTGGGGAATATTAGCCTTTGTCAAGATCTGTTCGACCAGTGTTTTTTTTAATTTTGTTTTTTTTGCCATTATTTATACTTCTCTTCTAACTGACTCATCCAAATTCCTAGCCAAATACCTAAGCCAAAGAAGAAGGCTGTTATGACAAAGGTGATAATAGAAGTTCCTGCATAAGTAATGCTTTCACTATTACCAGCATTTGGAATGACAATAAGCAAGGTGCTAGAAAGCACAATACCAATAATGAAATGATAGACTCGCGAATGAAAATTTTTGAGTGCATAGTCCATTGTTTTTGAAAAAGCTATGAGAGCTAAAGCACCTCCGATAGCAATTGGTAAAAATGTTCCAAAAAGATCTAAGGACTTGAAACCAGTCAGCATTGGAGTGTATAAACCTAAAATCAAAAGTAGATTAGAAGGACTGAGTCCAGGGACCAAAATCCCTAGAGCAATCAAGGCTCCCGCTAGCATAAAGGTCAAGAAATTTGCTGGAAGAGTTCCAACCATACTATTGAGAAAATAAAGGAAAAAACCAGACAAGACAAAAGTCAGCCAGAAAATAGCTATATCAATTCGATCACGGTCTGACTCGCGAACAGACTCCTTGACTAGACTAGGAATCGTCCCGATAATAGCGCCTGCAAATCCCCAAAGAACGATAATCTTATAGTGTGCTAGTAAATATTCAACTGGAAGAGAAAAGAGAGCAATTCCAAGAATCATACCTATACCAACCGGAAGGAAAAAGAGGACATTCTCCTTGAAGTTATCTTTGATATGAGCTAGAAAAGATATCATACGCTCATATATTCCCAAAATGGCGGCTAAAACTCCGCCAGAAACACCAGGCAAGATAAACCCTAGTGCGATAATCAATCCTTTAATCATTCTTGTAATCCAAGAAAACATCAAAATCTCCTTAACATGTTCAATGTAGTTTATTATAACATATTTTACTTTTAGTTAGTGAAAATTTAAGTAAAGTCCTAAAATGGGCAGAACTTGCTTAAAGTGAAAAGAAAAAATCAAGTAAAATACTTGATTTTAAATCATTGTTTGCCAAATAATTTGGCATGAGTTTCCTCTCGGTTCTTTAAAGTTGAAATCTGATTTAAGTCTAAAGGATGAGAGAAACCATTTAAAGTTCCTTGGGAAGTATATTGGTGCAAATCATAATCAATGTCAGTCTTAGGAGCAGCATTATAATAACCATTATCGGTTCCATAAGTTGGAATCCAAAGAGCTGTGAATTTCTCAGTATTTATGCTGTGTTCTTCCATGAAGTAAGTACCTACATAAATCCCAATATTTTTCACGCCTAAAGACTCTAATTTAGCACGGAAGGCTTCGACACCTCCATTCATATCAGACATGGTTTTTTCTTCAACATCTAGCCAGTAGTA
This sequence comes from Streptococcus sp. 27098_8_75, assembly GCF_041432475.1. NCBI lineage: Bacteria > Bacillati > Bacillota > Bacilli > Lactobacillales > Streptococcaceae > Streptococcus > Streptococcus sp. 27098_8_75. Next base: position 425,074 of record NZ_JAPVZR010000002.1, on the reverse strand, counting down.
GGTCGGCTTGTATTTTGATGCGGCCTTGTAAAAACTTTCTGCCTCTTTTTCCATTTCTTTAGTCGAAGAAGCAGATACATAAGCATAGACTGCTACAGGGATGTTGCGTTTTTGAAATTCCTTGATATGGGTTTTGTATGCTTTATCCAGCCCGTTAGCATAAGTAGCAGCATTCTCTTTTTTAGTATAGGAACCGCTCTGGATACGCACAATGACTCCTGAAACATTTTTAGCCAATTGATCATAATCAATCTCGCTCGGAAGCTGCCAACCAGACAAATCGATGATTGGTTTAGTAAGATCTATTTTTTCCGAAGAGCTTGAAGAAGATGATTGGACAGTTTTTGTTTGTTCTCGTTGACCTTTCGCATTCGATAGTTGCCTACTAACCAATATTGTTAGAATAAAGCAGACAAAGAAAGCGAGTACAACGATTGGTTTTATCTTCTTTCTCATACTTTTTTATTGTAACCTAAAAAAAATAAAAAAGCAAAAAAAATCATTTATAATAGAACTTCTGAACACCTACTGTTCAAGTTTTAGCTTATTAGAAATTTATTCATTTTAAAAGTTCTTGAATATCTTTTTCAATATCTTGAGGAGATGTTTGAGGAGAGTAGCGTTTCATCACATGGCCTTCTTTATCTAAAAGAAATTTGGTGAAGTTCCACTTAATATCTTTAGATAGAATTCCCCCCTTTGCTTCTTTAAGCCATGTATATAGTGGGTCAGCTTTTTTTCCATTTACGTTAATCTTTTGAAAACGGGGAAAGCTGGTCTGATAGTTTAGGTTACAGAAATTGTTGATTTCTTCTGCACTTCCTGGAGCTTGATTTTTAAACTGATTGCAGGGAAAATCTAATATTTCAAATCCTTCACCATGATAGCGAAGATATAATTCCTGCAGTCCTTTATACTGTGGAGTAAATCCGCAGCCAGTTGCTGTATTTACAATGAGTAAGACTTTCCCATTAAAACTGTCCAGTGAAAGCTGGCTGCCATCTTGTTTTTCGACAGAAAATTGGTAAACATTCATAGTTTTAGACCTCCAATCAGTTGTTTTCTTACATTTTATCATAAGATTTTGCTACATTGCGAAAAGGATATGGCTTTTTTTTCGTTTTGAAAAATGATATAATGTACAATGAAATTTTAGAAAATTTAGGTGAAGTATGAAGATTGACAAACGACACCTATTAAACTACTCTATCTTAATTCCCTATTTGATTTTATCAGTTTTAGGCTTGATTATTGTCTATTCAACAACCAGTGCGACCTTGGTTCAGTCAGGTGCTAATTCTTTTAAATCAGTTATAAGCCAAGGCATATTTTGGATTCTGAGTTTAATAGCAATTGTTTTTATATATAAGGTAAAGATCGATATTTTTAAGAAACAAGAGGTTTTGTTCGGTTTCATTTTAGTGGAAGTGATCCTGTTACTCTTATCGCGTTTTATAACTCGTGCAGTAAACGGAGCACATGGTTGGCTTTTTATTGGCGGGGTTAGTATTCAGCCTGCCGAGTATCTGAAAATTCTGCTGGTCTGGTTCTTAGCACTGAGGTTTTCAAGAAAGCAGGAAGAGATTGAAATATATGATTATCAAGCTTTAACTTTTAACCGGTGGTTACCCAGAACGTTAAGTGATTGGCGTACTATCACAGGAATTTTGATAGGTATCGTTGTTATCATGCCGGACTTGGGGAATGCTACTATTTTAGCTTTGACTGTCCTAATAATGGTTTCTGTAAGTGGTATTGGACATCGATGGTTCTCAGCCATGCTAGGAATACTGGTAGGAACTTCGACCTTGATCCTATCCAGTATTTGGCTGCTTGGTGTAGAAAAAGTCTCCAAGGTTCCTTTGTTTGGATATGTTGCCAAGAGGTTTAGTGCCTTCTTTAATCCCTTTACAGATGTGTCAGGAGCAGGGCATCAACTTGCGAATTCATATTATGCGATTGTAAACGGAGGCTGGTTTGGATTAGGACTTGGAAATTCAATTGAAAAACGAGGCTATTTACCCGAAGCGCAGACAGATTTTGTTTTTTCAATTGTTATCGAGGAATTGGGCTTTATTGGTGCTAGCTTAATTTTAGCCCTACTGTTTTTCCTAATCTTGCGAATCATTCTGGTAGGTATTCGAGCTAGAGACCCTTTTAATTCAATGGTGGCTTTGGGAATTGGAGGCATGATGCTGACCCAAACCTTTATAAACATTGGAGGGATCTCAGGATTGATTCCTTCAACAGGGGTGACTTTTCCATTCCTATCACAAGGTGGGAATAGTCTCTTAGTTCTGTCAGTTGGAATTGCCTTTGTACTCAATATTGATGCCAACGAAAAACGAAACAATATCAATCGTGTTTTAGAAGAAACTTTGTGAGACCGGCTGGTTGTTAGCTAGTCTTTGTCCTTAAATAGAAAGGTTCAGACCATGTCATTTAATAAGTTAGAAAGCTTTAGTAATAAAGATGTTATTCGAGAAGAAGTTTCCATTTTGACGGACTTACTTACTGATGTTACGCGTAAAATTCTTAGTCCTGAGACATTCGAAAAGATTGAAATGATGCAGGATTTAGCTGTTCACTCCAAATACCAGGAACTAAAGGAAATCGTAGAAGAACTAACAACAGAAGAAATGGTCTATATTTCTCGTTATTTTTCTATTCTGCCACTCTTGATTAATATTTCTGAAGACGTTGATCTAGCCTATGAAATCAATCATCAGAACAATATCGACCAAGATTATCTTGGAAAGCTGTCAACAACTATTGACTTGATTTCAACGCGGGAGAATGCAAAAGAAATTCTAGAGAATTTAAATGTTGTTCCGGTACTGACAGCTCACCCAACTCAGGTGCAAAGAAAGACAATGCTGGATCTGACAAATCATATTCACACCCTTTTGCGTCAGCATCGAGATGTTAAGGCTGGTCTGGTTAATGAGAAGAAGTGGCTAGGCAACCTTCGTCGTTACATCGAGCTTATGATGCAGACAGATATGATTCGGGATAAGAAACTAAAAGTAACCAATGAGATTACCAATGTCATGGAATACTACAATAGCTCTTTTCTACAAGCCATTACCAACTTTATGGTCGAATACAAACGCTTGGCAGAAGAGCGGGGCATCAAGTTGGATAATCCTAAACCTATTACCATGGGGATGTGGATTGGTGGTGACCGGGATGGGAATCCTTTTGTAACAGCAGAAACCTTGAAACTATCAGCCACTCTCCAGAGTGAAGTCATTCTCAACTATTACATTGACAAGGTTTATACACTTTATCGTACTTTCTCTCTGTCAACGAATCTCTCAGAAACTAGTCAGGCAGTAGCAGAAATGGCTGCTTTGTCAACTGATAAATCTGTTTATCGTGAAAATGAGCCTTACCGCCGTGCCTTCCACTATATTCAGTCCAAGCTGATTCAGACCTTGCTGTACCTGAAAGAAGGAAACTTTTCTAATGAAGGTCAGCGCTTGACTGATCGAGCTGAGAAAACATTATCTGCCAAGACAACTCCTTCTGTGAGTAATAAGGGACGGGAAATTATTCCAAACTATATTCAGTCTCGTATCAGTGAAACCTTAACTGAGTTGAAGAAGGAGGAAACACCTTCTTACAAAACTGCAAAAGAATTCAAAGAAGACTTACAGGTCATTTATGATTCTCTTATCGAACATCATGGTGAGGCTTTAGTGACAGGAGACCTGACAGAACTTTTACAAGCAGTAGATGTTTTTGGTTTCTTCTTAGCCAGCATTGATATGCGACAGGATTCTAGTGTTCATGAAGCTTGTGTGGCTGAGCTCTTGGCATCAGCAAACATTGTAAAAGATTACAGTAGCTTATCTGAAGAAGAAAAATGTCAGGTACTACTTAAGCAATTGCTTGAGGATCCTCGCATTCTATCAGCTACTCATGAGCCTAAGTCCGAACTTTTGCAAAAAGAATTAGAAATTTTCAAGACTGCTCGACAGCTGAAAGATGCACTTGGGGAAGAAGTCATCAAGCAGAACATCATTTCTCACTCGACCAGTGTATCAGACCTACTGGAGTTGGCTATTATGCTGAAAGAAGTAGGACTGATTGATGAAAATGGGACTCGAGTACAGATTGTTCCTCTTTTTGAGACAATTGAAGATTTGGACAATTCATGCGAAACAATGGAAAAGTATCTATCTTTGCCTATTGCTCAGAAGTGGATTGCCTCTAAGAATAATTACCAAGAAATCATGTTGGGTTACTCAGACAGTAATAAAGATGGTGGTTACCTATCTTCTTGCTGGACTCTCTATAAGGCTCAGCAACAGCTGACTGCTATCGGTGATAAATTTGGTGTTAAAATTACCTTCTTCCATGGTCGTGGAGGTACAGTTGGCCGTGGTGGCGGTCCAACCTATGAAGCGATCACCTCACAACCCCTACGAAGTATCAACGACCGGATCCGCCTTACTGAGCAAGGGGAAGTTATTGGAAACAAATATGGTAATAAAGATGCAGCCTACTATAATTTGGAAATGCTCGTTTCTGCAGCAATCAATCGAATGGTAACACATAAGAAAAGTGATGCCCATACATCCAATAAATATGAGCGGATCATGGATCAAGTTGTCGAGCGAAGCTATCAGATTTATCGTGATTTAGTCTTTGGCGACGAACGCTTTTATGATTATTTCTTTGAATCTAGTCCAATCAAAGCGATTTCTAGCTTTAATATTGGCTCTCGTCCTGCAGCTCGTAAAACGATTACTGAAATCGGTGGTCTTCGAGCGATCCCATGGGTCTTCTCATGGTCTCAAAGTCGAGTGATGTTCCCTGGTTGGTACGGTGTTGGCTCGAGTTTCAAGGAATTTATTGATCAAGATCCAGAAAATAACCTTGCCTTTCTACAACTTATGTACAAGAGATGGCCATTCTTCAAATCTCTATTATCAAATGTAGACATGGTCCTTTCTAAGTCCAATATGAACATTGCTTTTGAATATGCTCAGTTATGCGAAGATCAGAATGTTCGGGATATTTTCAATATTATCTTGGATGAGTGGCAACTAACTAAGAATGTTATTCTTGAGATTGAAGGACACGATGAACTCTTGGCTGAAAATACTTATCTAAGAGACAGCTTGGACTATCGTATGCCTTACTTTAATGTTTTGAACTATATTCAACTAGAGCTGATTAAACGTCAACGCAATGGTCAGCTCACGCCTGATCAAGAGAAGCTGATTCACATCACTATTAATGGTATTGCGACTGGTTTGCGAAACTCAGGTTAATACGAAGAAAAATCGGAAATATTTCCGATTTTTTTTAATCGATTAAATCATTTTTGTAGTTTTGTTAAACCCTTTAAGGAAGTAAGAAGAGAAGCAGATGATGAGTTTTAGAATATACGCTAGTAGTCAACTTGTCATATACAAGTTGAGCTTTCTGTTAGAAAAGGTTTATTCACAAAAAATGTGTAAAAGGCTTGCATTTTCACTAGAATTTGATAAAATAGTAAGGAAAGTTAGACTGTATTGCCTACTGTCTATCTATAAAATATATTTTATTGGAGGCTTTTACTCAAATGGCAAAAGAAAAATACGATCGTAGTAAACCACACGTTAACATTGGTACTATCGGACACGTTGACCACGGTAAAACTACTTTGACAGCAGCTATCACAACTGTATTGGCACGTCGCTTGCCTTCATCAGTTAACCAACCAAAAGACTATGCGTCTATCGATGCTGCTCCAGAAGAACGCGAACGCGGTATCACTATCAACACTGCGCACGTTGAGTATGAAACTGAAAAACGTCACTACGCTCACATCGACGCTCCAGGACACGCGGACTACGTTAAAAACATGATCACTGGTGCCGCTCAAATGGACGGAGCTATCCTTGTAGTAGCTTCAACTGATGGTCCTATGCCACAAACTCGTGAGCACATCCTTCTTTCTCGCCAAGTTGGTGTTAAACACTTGATCGTGTTCATGAACAAAGTTGACTTGGTTGACGATGAAGAATTGCTTGAATTGGTTGAAATGGAAATCCGTGACCTCTTGTCAGAATACGACTTCCCAGGTGACGATCTTCCAGTTATCCAAGGTTCAGCTCTTAAAGCTCTTGAAGGTGACTCTAAATACGAAGATATCATCATGGAATTGATGAACACTGTTGATGAATACATTCCAGAACCAGAACGCGACACTGACAAACCATTGCTTCTTCCAGTCGAAGACGTATTCTCAATCACTGGACGTGGTACAGTTGCTTCAGGACGTATCGACCGTGGTATCGTTAAAGTCAACGACGAAATCGAAATCGTTGGTATCAAAGAAGAAATCCAAAAAGCAGTTGTTACTGGTGTTGAAATGTTCCGTAAACAGCTTGACGAAGGTCTTGCAGGGGACAACGTAGGTGTGCTTCTCCGTGGTATCCAACGTGATGAAATCGAACGTGGACAAGTTATTGCTAAACCAGGTTCAATCAACCCACACACTAAATTCAAAGGTGAAGTTTATATCCTTACTAAAGAAGAAGGTGGACGTCACACTCCATTCTTCAACAACTACCGTCCACAGTTCTACTTCCGTACAACTGACGTTACAGGTTCAATCGAACTTCCAGCAGGTACTGAAATGGTAATGCCTGGTGATAACGTAACTATCGAAGTTGAATTGATCCACCCAATCGCCGTTGAACAAGGTACTACTTTCTCTATCCGTGAAGGTGGACGTACTGTTGGTTCAGGTATGGTTACAGAAATCGAAGCTTAATTCAATTAAGTTACCAGATTAACAATTTAAGTCAGACACTAAACCCGCTTATGCGGGTTTTTTTATATTTTTTGAAAGAAGGATTTGTTTACTAATATTCCTAACACCAATGTATTTAGCTTCATAATGGACATATAGCAAGGTCTTTTATAAAATAGAGAGCAGTATTTTAGCCGTTTCAATTTGATAAAAACTTAGCAAGCGCCTTTATTTATTGAGCCAACTGTGATACAATGGAACATGAAAATAAAATGAAAAAAGAGGTATGTGAAATGTCACGTAAACCATTTATCGCTGGTAACTGGAAAATGAACAAAAATCCAGAAGAAGCAAAAGCATTCGTTGAAGCTGTTGCATCAAAACTTCCTTCATCAGACCTTGTTGAAGCAGGTATCGCAGCTCCTGCAGTTGATTTGACAGCTGTTCTTGCTGCTGCTAAAGGTTCAAACCTTAAAGTTGCTGCTCAAAACTGCTACTTTGAAAATGCAGGTGCTTTCACTGGTGAAACTAGCCCACAAGTTTTGAAAGAAATCGGTACAGACTACGTTGTTATCGGTCACTCAGAACGTCGTGACTACTTCCATGAAACTGACGAAGACATCAACAAAAAAGCAAAAGCAATCTTTGCAAACGGTATGCTTCCAATCATCTGTTGTGGTGAGTCGCTTGAAACTTACGAAGCTGGTAAAGCTGCTGAATTCGTAGGTGCTCAAGTATCTGCTGCATTGGCTGGATTGACAGCTGAACAAGTTGCTGCATCAGTTATCGCTTACGAGCCAATCTGGGCTATCGGTACTGGTAAATCAGCTTCACAAGATGACGCACAAAAAATGTGTAAAGTTGTTCGTGACGTTGTAGCTGCTGACTTCGGTCAAGAAGTTGCGGACAAAGTTCGTGTTCAATACGGTGGTTCTGTTAAACCTGAAAACGTTGCTTCATACATGGCTTGCCCTGACGTTGACGGTGCCCTTGTTGGTGGAGCTTCACTTGAAGCTGAAAGTTTCTTGGCATTGCTTGACTTTGTAAAATAATGATTAGACATAAGCTTGTTGCTGTAAGGCAACAAGCTTTTTTCTGTCAGAACTTGCTTCAAGAACAAGGCGAGAGGGGATAAGTAAAGGTCATTTCCCATTATTTAGTATTTTTGGTATAATAGGTCTATGATTCAAATAGTTTTTACGCTTAGCAGTCATTTACTATTTATTTTTTTGTCTCATCAGTTATTATCTAGTCTTGTTAACTGGGAGAGGCTCTTGAAAGTAAATGCTGATAATGCTTTAAAAATTCGCTTACTCATTCTATTCTTGAGTATTGCGCTTGGTTATCTGGTTAGTCTCTTTTTCCTAAGTATTTATCAAGTAAGTTTTGATATTTTGAATGGAAACGTAAAATAAGAGAGAAACTAGAAACAATGAATGAGTAAGGGAGTATATATGGATAAAATTATTATTCAAGGTGGAAATAATCGCTTAGTTGGAACAGTACAAATCGAGGGTGCAAAGAATGCAGTCTTGCCTCTTTTGGCTGCAACCGTCTTGGCAAGTAAAGGAAAAACGATTTTAACAAATGTACCCGTCCTTTCAGACGTCTTCACCATGAACAATGTTGTTCGCGGTTTAAATACTACTGTAGACTTCAATCAGGATGAGCATGAGATCGTGGTCGATGCTAGTCAAGATATTACAGAAGAAGCCCCCTATAAGTATGTCAGCAAGATGAGGGCATCTATTGTCGTCCTAGGGCCTATCTTGGCGCGTAATGGACATGCTAAGGTATCAATGCCTGGTGGCTGTACGATTGGAAGTCGTCCAATTGATTTACATCTGAAAGGCCTTGAAGCAATGGGGGCTGAGATTACTCAGACAGCCGGCTATATTGAAGCAAAAGCAGATAAGTTGCACGGGGCACATATTTATATGGATTTCCCGAGTGTAGGCGCGACTCAGAATATTATGATGGCTGCGACACTGGCTGAAGGGACAACTGTTATTGAAAATGCCGCTAGAGAACCAGAGATTGTTGATCTAGCTGTCTTGCTCAATAAAATGGGAGCAAAGATCCGTGGTGCAGGAACTGAGACTTTAACTATTCTTGGAGTCAAAGAATTAACAGGAACCAAACATAGCGTTGTTCAGGATCGAATTGAAGCGGGAACATTTATGGTTGCTGCTGCTATGACAGGTGGTGATGTTCTGATTCAGGATGCTATTTGGGAACACAATCGTCCATTGCTAGCTAAGCTTCAAGAAATGGGTGTATCAGTAACTGAAGAAGAAGAGGGAATCCGGATTCAATCAGATTTATCTCGCTTAAAAGCCGTTAGTGTTAAAACCCTGCCTCACCCAGGTTTTCCAACGGATATGCAGGCTCAGTTTACTGCCTTGATGACTGTAGTCCGTGGCGAATCAACCATGATTGAAACAGTTTTTGAAAATCGCTTCCAACATTTAGAAGAGATGCGTCGTATGGGCTTGCACTCTGAAATTATGCGGGATACAGCAAGAATTGTTGGAGGGCAGAAGCTTCAAGGAGCAGAGGTCATGTCTACTGACTTGAGAGCTAGTGCGGCCTTGATTTTGACGGGCCTTATCGCTAGTGGGGAAACCAAGGTTAGCAAATTAGAGCATTTAGATCGTGGTTACTATCTTTTCCATGAGAAATTGGCTGCTCTAGGAGCCAACATCAAGCGTGTGAAGGAAGATGATGATGAATGATGAGTTAAAATATGTAGCGAAACAAGTTGGGATTGTTCTCTTAGTAATTTTCTTGGGGCTCCTTGTCTTTGCTATTGGTTTAGTTATTGGTTATGGTGTGATTGGTGGTGGCGATAATCCTTGGTCCATCTTATCACCTGATAAATGGCAGAGCATTATTAATAAATTCACAGGTAAATAAGGAGTATAGGGCAGTTTGTCCGCTCCTATTTTTATGAGGAAAAAATGAAGAAGAAACAAGAAGAGAAACTCTTTCAAAGCATAGTAGGACTGATTCTGGCACTTGTTCTGATAGCTGGTGCTAATTATTACTCAAACCATCAGAATCAGGATAACATAAAGTCTAATCCACAGGTTCAAAGAACAGGAAGAAGGGATATCTCAACTCCCGAGCAAGCACTATCTCAGAGTGTATTGACTGATTCTGTTCGTAAGCAATTAAAAGGTAGCATAGAATGGAATCAGGCAGGTGCTTTTATTATTAATGGCAACAAGACAGACCTGAATGCTGATATTGCCAGTCAGCCTTATGCACAAAATCAAACGAAGTCAGTCCAGGGACAGTTAGTACCAATAATTGGGAACGCACTGCTTTCTAAACAGACTAGACAATACAAAAATCGAGAAGAAACAGGAAACGGGACGACAAGTTGGGTTCCTGCCGGCTGGCATCAGTTGAGAAATCTTAGTGGAGATTTTAATCATGCTGTTGATCGAGGGCATTTATTAGCATATTCTTTAGTCGGAGGCTTAAAGAACTTCGATGCTTCTACAAGTAACCCAAAGAATATCGCTGTTCAAACAGCTTGGGCAAATCAGGCAAACAGTCCTTCGTCTACTGGACAAAATTTTTATGAAAGCTTGATTCGGAAGGCTTTGGATAAAAAGAAGAGAATCCGTTATCGAGTTACCTTGATTTATGCTAATCCTGATGACTTAATAGCAGCGGGCTCTCATTTGGAAGCAAAGTCCAGCGACGGAAGCCTCGAGTTTAATGTCTTCGTTCCAAATATTCAAACCGGGATTCGTATTAACTATAGAACTGGAGAAGTAACAGTAGAGTAGTTATATAGTAAAACAGAAAAAGCACCAATTTTACCCTACCCTAGTTTTTAGATTATTTCTATCTAAGTCTTAGGGGGAAGTAAATCTGGTGCTTTTTATCATCTTTCTAAAATCAGAAGAGATGAGGAAGGTAGAAGCCGTCTACTTCAATAAAAATTAAAGTGTTTCTCTATATAGTGCCATGATTAGATTAAAGTTTTTCAAGAAAGATAGTTAACTAGTTGTTTCTAAATGCCAGTATTGAACTAACCATTTTATAAAGGAATCATACCTTGATTGAAGAGCTTCATGATGTCCATAAGGGTCAATAATGGAGCACGTGGTAAGGATTTCTTTCTGAATCAAGCGATGAATTTCTTCAGCATAAAAAGGAGCTTTGGAAAGTCGGTTCGAGTGATTCGCGCCTTCTGTCTTTCCATTCTGCAAATAGACTAGACAGTCCCTGTTTTTCAAGTCCTGTGTCTGGCAATAGTCGGTAAAACCTGGGTACCAAAAGGAACCGCAGATAGAAAAGATGCAGGGGATCTTGCAGTTGCTATAGAGGCTGTATACAGCAACTAGTCCACCGAGAGAGTAGCCACCATAGGCAATTCTCTTGTCGTCCAGTAGGTAGTGCTGTCTGATTTCTGTTAAAATACCGCTGAAGAGCTTTTGATGGTAGCTATCTGCTCTGCCGCCAAAATCGGGATTGCCAGGCTTTAGAGCATTGGCTTTCCAAGGCGTATAATCGTCCAGACTGTTGTTCGATATCAGTCCAATCAAGATTACCGATGAGGAAAGTCTGTTCAGGTAGTTTATCTGGCCATCATTTAGCAAGATTGCTGGATAAGGTCGTGATCCGTCATAATCTTGGGGCAGAGTAATATTGACAGTGATACCCTCCCAGACAAAGGCCTTATTTATTGATAAAGTCATTGATTTTCTCAAGAGAGTCGATGACAGCAGGACCATAATCCATAAACTCATCATAGGAGATGGTCATGATTTTTTGATTCTTAACCGCTGGGACATCTTCCAGAACTGGATTGGCTTTCATTAGATCAACTGCTTGCTCATCCATGGACTTGTTGCGGTCACTGGTTACGTAGATGATGACTTCTGGATCCATAGAAACCAGGTTTTCCAAGGTCAAGTCAGAGGTTCCGGTCGCTACATTGGTATAGCCGAGCTGGTTAAGCAGGCTCTCCTGCAGGGCAGATTTATAAGCACCGAAAGTCTCATCGTTGTAAGCACACATGATAAGCGCTTTTTTCTTTTCGCCTTGGCTAGCCTTATTAGCTTTCTTGACAGTGTCAATTCTTGCCTGTAGCTGGTCAGCATACTGATTGGCCTTGTCTTGAACGTTAAAGATGGTTCCTATATTCTTGACATCTTCAACGATATTTCCTAGGTCTTGCTTGGTATTGGACAGGGAAGCCTTCTGTGTGTAGACAGGGATTTTGTTTTCATTCCAGGCACTGACTGTCCCCAGAGACTTCTCGGAAAACATCATGTTTCGGCCAAGAAGAGCATCTGGCTCATAGGATAGGACAGTTTCCTGTGATACGGTTTTCTTGTCGCCGACTTGCGGAATGGTGGCAATATCAGCCTTGTATTTATCTGTGACGTTGTTGTCTGGATTGAGCATACCAGCGATCTTGTCTTTCAATCCCAGTTCAATCAAGATTTCGGTCGTTGAAAGGTTATTGGTGATGACCTTTTCCGGTGCCTTTTCAAAGACCTGATCAATCTCCTTGCCTTCGGCATCGTAGGTTTTGATTGTCACTGGATATTTTGTCTCTGCTGTGCTCTTTTTCGCGTTTTGTGTTTTTGAGGAAGATTGCGAAGTTGAGCTTTCTTTCGTACTTTCCTTAGATGAGGAATTGCAGGCTGCCATTGTCAGTGCAGCAGTCGCAACGAGTAAGATACTGAGTGTTTTTTTCATATACATTTCCTTTCATGTGTTGTGAATATAGCCAGATTAGGCTAAGGTTTTCAAAAAGTGGCCACTCAAAAGTTTCCATTAATTATAAGAAAGTCACATTGGAAACAATTTTTTCTTCAACTATTCATCTCTGAAAATAGTTTCTTAGAGATACTGAATCATTGCTTGTTGATCGCTGGTCCAAGCGACCTTGCTTTGAACACCATAAATGGCTTGCAGTGATTCTTGACAAATTACTTCTTCAGGGATGCCTTGGTATAGGATTTCACCTCCTTTCATAAGATACAGATAATCTGAGTAGCGACAGGCTAATTGAATATCGTGTAGAACAGCCAATACGTTGATATCTAAGTCTTTAACAATACTTAGAATATCCAGCTGATATCTAATATCCAGATGATTAGTTGGTTCATCTAACAGGAGCAGACTTGGTTGCTGGGCTAGAGCTCTAGCCAACAAGACTCTTTGCTTTTCTCCTCCTGATAGGGAAGAGTAGGAGCGTTTGGCTTTGTCGACCATATCTACTTTAAGTAAAGATTGATGAACCAAGTCATAATCTTCTTCTTGTACTCTCTGTAAAAAAGATAGGTGGGGGATTCGCCCCAGTAATACGATTTCCTCAACAGTGGTGTCAAATTGCAACTGGTTAAATTGACTGAGAACTGCCATGCCTTTAGCGGTAGATTTTAAACTCAAATTTTTTAATGGACTTCCGTTTAAAAAAATCCTACCACTGTCTGGTTTAATTTGGCGATATATAGTTTTCAATAGGGTTGTTTTACCGCAGCCGTTGGGTCCAAGAATAGTGTGGAATTTTCTCCCTTCGACTTTTAGAGAAATGCCATTTAAAATTTTTTTCTGGCTAATTGAATAGTGAATATCTTCGCAAATTAGATCCATCTCAATTAAGCACCTCCTTTCGACTTTTAGCAACCACATAGATAAAAAAGGGAGCTCCTACTAAAGCGGTAAAAATACCAATCGGAAGTTCAGAGTTTTTTATTAAAATCCGGGAAAAAACATCGGCCCAAAGAACAAAGAGAGCTCCAAGAAGGCTGGCTATGGGTAAGATTTCTTTATAATTGCTTCCTATTAGGGCTCTTGCTAAATGAGGAGTAATCAATCCTACAAAACCAATAATCCCGCAAGACGCCACTAGCATAGCAGTGATAATCGCGACAATAGTGATATAAAGATACCAATAAAAGCGTAAGGGCACACCCAATGTTAAAGCAATTTCTTCCCCCATCGTCATGGCGTTAAAAATTCGATATTGAGACCAAAAGAACAAAAGGGAAAGACAGACAATGAAAGCAGGAAAAGTTAGATTCGACCAAGATGCCCCTGCCAGAGAACCCATAGTCCAAAATTTGATAGTCAAGGCGCTATCAGCATTGGCGCCAAGAGAAATGATAAAATTAGCAAAGGCGATAAAGAGGGCGTTAACTACTGTACCGGAAAGAATCAGACTGGATGTTGTCGACTTTCCTTGTATAGTCGCAATTAGTAAAACAGCAGCGGTTGCTAGAAGTGCTCCCGTAAAAGCAGCAACTCCAGTGAAGACTTTAAGGCCTAAAATGATACTGAGTGTAGCTCCAAAAGTAGCTCCTGAAGAAATCCCCAGAATGTAAGGTTCGGCAATGGGATTGTTGACTGTGGACTGCATCACACACCCGCAGATAGAAAGTCCAGCTCCTGCAATAATGGCAAGGAGTACTCTTGGGATTCGCATATTCCAAACGATTGCAATACTTGATTTGGAAAGGTATCCTATATTTGAGAACCAACCTAACTTACTAAATACAATCCGGTAGGTATCTAACAAATTGATTTTAACAGCTCCTAAAGAAACAGATAAAAACAATGAAAAAGTAAAAATATGATGAGAAAAAGTAAGAGAACAAGATAGCTAAGGTAGCCTCTCCCTCTGCCTTTCTTGAAGGACATAGATGTCTCCTTAAAACAAAAATATATTAGAATATTCTGATAATTTAATAAAATTATATCATTTTAAAAAAAGAAGGGCAAGGGAAGACCTGATTTGAAAAGTTAATCATTTATTCCTATAAGAATTTCACGAACTAGTTACAGACTGTTTTTCGGGATTCTTAAGTTTTTAGGAAAAAGCAAGCCTGAACAATAGAGTTCAGACTTGTAATTAAGGGCAAGAGGATCTAAGAAAGTGTAAAAAATTTCAGTCCAATAACGATTAGAAGCAAAGAAAGGAGTAATCTTTCGTCTGGAAACCAAATCAAGCGATGGGAGTCTCGAGTTTAATACTTTCATACCGAATATTCAAACGGGGATTCGTATTAACTATAGAACTGGAGAAGTAACAGTTGACTAAGTAGATATCAAACTAGCAAAAAAGCACCGCAATGGGTGCTTTTGGCTATTCTAATCAAAGTAGAGCAAGTCCTTGCTAGTCTCAGTAAAGAGTTCAAATCCGTTTTTAGTGACATACCCACAATCTTCAATGCGGACACCGACCTTGTCAGGAATATAAATACCTGGTTCAACAGAGAAGCACATACCTTCTTCAATAACCATGTCATTACCTTCCATGATAGATGGAAATTCATGAACATCCATACCAATACCATGGCCGAGACGATGGTTGAAATATTCGCCATAGCCAGCTTTTTCGATAACTTGTCGAGCGGCCCGGTCTACCTCATGAGCTGTCACACCTGGTTTGATAAAGTCAAGTGCAGCTTGCTGAGCTTCTAATGTTAGATGGTAGATATCTTTTTTGAACTGGTCAGGTTGGCCAACTGCAACGGTCCGTGTCATATCACTAGCATAGCCATTAACCATACATCCTAGGTCAAAGAGTAGGAGAGCATTGTTTTCAATTTTGTTTGCTCCTGGAATACCATGAGGGTTGGCTGCATTATTTCCAGTTAGGACCATAGTTTCAAAACTCATTTCATAGCCTTCTTGCTTGATGGCGAAATCAATCTGAGCAATGATGTCTGTTTCAGTTTTATTTAAAGAAATATTGTCAAAACCAATGTTAACGGCTTTGTCAGCATATTGGCCTGCTACAAGCATTTTTTGGATTTCATCGGCAGACTTAATCAGGCGCATCCGTTGAATAAATGGTGTAAGGTTTGTAAATTCAGCCTGTTCAAAGACAGTCTTCAAACCGTGGTATTTAGTTAAAATTAAGTTGTCAAATTCAACAGCCACAGCCTTAACTGCTTCGACTGGTAGGGAAGCCTTAATCTTTTGCCAAGGGTTTTCAGAATCTACATAACCTACTACAGGAAAACCAACGGTACTAGAAGCACGCTCTACTTCTAAAGCGGGAACAAAAAGTATAGGTTCTTGATCTGTGAAGACAAAGAGAAACATTTGACGTTCATGAGGGTCACTATAAAATCCGGTTAAGTAATGAATTGTGACTGGATCTGAAATGATTGCAGCGCCTTTTTTCTCATTTTCAAGAAAATTACGAATTTGATTCAATTTTGTCATAATGAAACCTTCTTTCTATGCCTCTATTTTGGCAAAAAATGGCTAAAAAAGCAAGAGTTTTCAAATAAACTCATCAAAATGCTTGAAAGTGTTTCCAAGAAGTGATAAAATGTTCTTGGTAGGAATATGAAAACGTTATTTTCAACTTTAAGAAAGGAAGCAATATGAACACAGACGATACAGTAACCATTTATGATGTCGCCCGTGAAGCAGGGGTTTCTATGGCGACAGTTAGTCGTGTAGTTAATGGAAACAAGAATGTAAAAGAAAACACTCGGAAAAAAGTTTTGGAAGTAATTGATCGCCTTGATTATCGTCCAAATGCAGTAGCTCGTGGTTTGGCTAGCAAGAAGACTACGACAGTTGGTGTTGTGATTCCAAGTATTACAAATAGTTATTTCTCAACACTCGCCAAGGGAATTGATGATATTGCTGAGATGTATAAATACAATATCGTCCTAGCAAATAGTGACGAGGATGATGATAAGGAAGTTTCAGTTGTAAACACTCTCTTTTCGAAACAAGTAGATGGTATTATCTTTATGGGTTACCACCTTACTGAAAAGATTCGTTCAGAATTTTCACGCTCACGCACGCCAGTTGTCTTGGCTGGAACTATTGATGTGGAGCACCAATTGCCAAGTGTTAATATAGATTATAAACAGGCTACAATTGATGCTATCACATTCCTTGCTAAGCGCAATAAAAAAATTGCTTTTGTATGCGGACCTTTAGTTGATGATATCAATGGAAAAGTACGCTTATCCGGTTATAAAACGGCTCTTAAGAGTAAAAAGCTGTCATACAGCGAAGGTCTTGTTTTTGAGTCTAAGTATAGCTATGATGATGGCTATAATTTAGCTGAACGAGTAATTGCTTCTAAAGCAACGGCTGCTTTTGTTACAGGTGATGAGCTGGCAGCTGGTCTTTTAAACGGACTAGCTGATCGTGGAGTAAAAATTCCAGAGGATTTTGAAATTATTACTAGCGATGATTCACAGATATCTCGCTATACACGTCCAAATTTGTCGACTATCAGCCAGCCTTTATATGATTTAGGTGCTATTAGTATGCGTATGCTGACTAAAATTATGCACAAGGAAGAGTTGGAAGAACGCGAAGTTGTTCTATCTCATGGTATTTACGAACGGGACTCAACTAGAAAATAAAAGTTAAAGTCACCATTTGGTGGCTTTTTTTGTATGCAGTTTGAGGCTACTTATTGGCAAGAAAAGCAATAGGATTGAGAGATCCATACCTGCTTTTGCCATTTAAAGTTTAATTTTTTTCTGCTTTCAGGTATAATAGTATTTATGAAAGTTTTATTGTATTTAGAAGGAAAATCAGTTCTAGAAAAATCTGGTATTGGTCGAGCTTTGCAACACCAAATGCATGCCTTGGACTTGGCTGGTATTCCGTATACGACAGATATTTTAGGTGATTATGATGTAGTCCATATTAATACTTATGGACCAAGAAGTTTGCTCCTCTTACATGCCGCCAAGAGACATGGGAAGAAGGTTATTATGCATGGCCATTCTACCAAGGAGGATTTTCAGAATTCTTTTATTGGGTCAAATTTCTTTGCACCGTTATTTGGTAAATATCTGGCTCATATGTATCAAAAGGCTGACTTTGTTATTACACCGTCAGAGTATTCTAAAAAGCTTATTGCAGGCTACGGGGTAACGACACCGATTATTGCTGTGTCAAATGGTATAGATCTTGGGAAATACCAAGCGGATCCTAAAAAGGAAAAGGTTTTTAGAGAACATTTTCAAGTTAAGGAAGGCCAAAAGGTTGTTGTCTGTGCAGGTCTCTATTTTAAGCGAAAAGGAATAGAAGACTTTGTTGAAGTGGCTAGAAGGATGCCAGATGTTCGTTTTATCTGGCTAGGCTCAATCAATAAGTGGCTGATCCCAGCTTCGATTCGTAGATTAGTAGAAAAAGATCATCCTTCTAATGTGGAGTTCCCTGGCTATTTTAAGGGAGCTGTTTTTCAAGGAGCTATGTCAGGAAGTGATGCATTCTTTTTCCCATCATATGAAGAGACAGAAGGTATTGTGGTCTTGGAAGCCCTAGCTAGCAAGCAACATGTCATTCTTCGGGATATTCCTGTGTATGAGGGATGGATTAGCGAAGAATCTGCTGAGCTTTGTCATAATGTTGATGAATTTGTTGAGTCACTTCAAAAAGTTTTAGACGGTCAAGTTGATAAACGTGAGGCTGGTTATCGAGTGGCTCAAAGCCGTTCAATTGATGATGTAGCCTATCAGCTAGTAGAAGCCTATCGAAAAGTATTGGAGATGTAATATGCGAGTTGGTCTTTTTACAGATACCTATTTCCCTCAGGTCTCGGGTGTGGCGACGAGTATTCGGACTTTGAAGACGGAACTTGAAAAGCAAGGACATACAGTTTTTATCTTTACGACAACTGATAAAGACGTGAATCGTTATGAGGATTGGCAGATTATTCGGATACCGAGTGTACCCTTTTTTGCCTTTAAAGATCGTCGGGTTGCATACCGAGGTTTTTCTAAGGCTTTAGAGATTGCTCGCCAGTATCAGCTTGATATCATTCACACACAGACTGAATTTTCATTGGGGTTGTTAGGGGTCTGGATTGCTAAGGAATTAAAGATTCCTGTCCTGCATACCTATCATACTCAATATGAAGATTACGTCCGCTATATTGCAAATGGAATGCTGATTCGGCCTAGTATGGTTAAGTATATCGTTCGTGGTTTTTTGAATGACATGGATGGTGTGATTTGTCCTAGTGAAATCGTCTATGATTTGTTGACACGTTATAAGGTTACAACTGAAAAGAGGGTCATTCCTACAGGGATTGATTTGGCTAAGTTTGAACGGCCTGAAATTACCAAAAATCATATTGAAGATTTACGAAAGAAATTGGCAATCGATGATTCGGAAACTATGTTGCTCAGTTTGTCTCGAGTTTCCTATGAGAAAAATATTCAAGCAGTTATTGAAGCCTTACCAGATGTCTTAAAAGAAAATGCTGCTGTAAAATTGGTAGTAGCAGGAGATGGGCCTTATTTGGCGGACTTGAAGGAACAGGCTGAGAGTTTAGGTATTACTGATTCTATCATTTTCACGGGTATGATTCCTCCAAATGAAACTGCCCTTTACTATAAGGCGGCTGATTTCTTTATTTCTGCTTCGACTAGTGAGACACAAGGTCTAACATATTTGGAAAGTATTGCCAGTGGTACACCGATTATTGCACATGGCAATCCTTATCTAGATAATGTTGTGACGGATAAAATGTTTGGGACGCTTTATTATGAGGACAATGACCTATCTGGTGCTATTTTAGAAGCAGTTATGACAACGCCTAAAATGGACGAAGAGAGATTGGCAGATAAACTCTATGAGATTTCAGCAGAAAATTTTGGGCGCCGTGTCTATGAATTCTATCTGGACTTAGGGATTTCTAAAGATTTTCAAAATGAAATTAGGCCGGATGAAACAAGAACAAAGCGCTTTGCAAAATCAATGATAAAACTGCCAGGTAAAATTATCCTTCTTCCGGTAAATGGTTCCACTCGGATGATCAAAGCTTCAAGAAAACAAATCAGAAAAATTCGCAAATACCTAGAATAAGTTTACTCTTTGAAAGGTGAAAAGGAGGTGAGGGGATGAGAGACAGAAAAAATGAATTTCTTTTCTTATTTCCCCTTGTTTTTTTCTATTTAATATTTGATATTTTGCTAATATATTTGCCACTTGATTCAATGGTAAGTAAAAGCCTTGTGGTTGGAAACATTCTTATCTTTTCACCTCTTGTCACTCTTTTGGTGTCTTTTCTATATGCAGTATTTTATGGATTTGCATTGCGTTTTTCACTCTTAGTTGGCCTTCTATTTTTGCTGACAATTTTTATCTTTGGAGAATGGATTCCTCTCTATCACTTGGTTTATTTTCTTTCTTCACTGGCTGGTAATGGATTAGGCCATTTGTTTTATCATTTGAGAAAGAAAAAAAGCGAAGCTAGAAAAATGTAAAAGTTCTTGCAAATTTTTTCAATCGTGCTATAATGTTTCCTAGAGACATATCACCTGCAGGAAATCTTTTAGAGAGCGCGTGGAGCTGGAAATCGCGTAGAGGATGCAGTTGGGACTACTCTACTGGATTTTATGAAAACATAAAACGGTGGCTACGTTAGAGCCAATCAGAGGTGTCCCTCTTTTTTGAGGAACATAAATGAAGGTGGAACCACGTTGCGACGTCCTTTCGAGGATGTCGCTTTTTGTATGGAGAATAGTTATGACAAAGTTAAAATGAAATTTAGCTAAGAGCTGAATGAGGTGATATATTTGAAGCAATATTTATCTTGGATGATGGCTTGTACCTTCCTTATAGTCTATGTATGGCTAATGAAAACTCTCAGCCTATGGGGCTTAGAGTATATTGTCGTCTTTTCATTTTTTCTACTCATTCCTCTCTTGCCCTTCCTTGCCCCCTTTCTTGGTATCTTAATGTTTTTCAACAACAAGAAACTCATTATAACGGGATATCTTTCAAGTTTGACAGCTGCTATCTATTTGGTCAATGCGATAAAAAGCTATCCGATAAGGATATACATGGAAGGTGAGATGACTGATGAGCAATACTTGTCTCTAATCCTTTCTTTGGTATGCTATCTATTTATTTCTACAGCTTTCTTTATCTATAGAATGAGAAAGTTAAACTATCATTTATTTAAATAATCAACTGATATCATTCATTGTAAATGACTAGTTTCCCTATTCCTTCAAACCTCAGTTATAAAAATACGATAATTTTTTAAAGGAGAAAACCATGATTAAGATTACTTTCCCAGATGGTGCTGTTCGTGAATTCGAATCTGGCGTTACAACTTTTGAAATTGCGCAAAGCATCAGCAATTCCCTCGCTAAAAAAGCCTTGGCTGGTAAATTCAACGGCAAACTCATCGACACGACTCGTGCTATCACCGAAGATGGTTCCATCGAAATCGTGACACCTGATCACGAAGATGCCCTTCCAATCTTGCGCCATTCAGCTGCTCACTTGTTTGCTCAAGCAGCTCGTCGCCTTTTCCCAGACATTCACTTGGGAGTTGGTCCAGCTATCGAAGATGGTTTCTACTACGATACGGACAACACAGCTGGTCAAATCTCTAACGAAGACCTTCCTCGAATCGAAGAAGAAATGAAGAGGATCGTCAAGGAAAACTTCCCATCTATTCGCGAGGAAGTTACCAAAGACGAGGCACGTGAAATCTTTAAGAACGACCCTTACAAGTTGGAATTGATCGAAGAACACTCTGAAGACGAAGGTGGTTTGACTATCTACCGTCAGGGTGAATACGTGGACCTCTGCCGTGGACCTCACGTCCCATCAACTGGTCGCATCCAAATCTTCCACCTTCTCCATGTAGCAGGTGCTTACTGGCGTGGAAATAGCGACAACGCTATGATGCAACGGATCTATGGTACAGCTTGGTTTGACAAGAAAGACTTGAAGAACTACCTTCAAATGCGTGAAGAAGCCAAAGAACGTGACCACCGTAAACTTGGTAAAGAGCTTGACCTCTTCATGATTTCACAAGAGGTTGGACAAGGTCTGCCATTCTGGTTGCCAAACGGTGCAACTATCCGTCGTGAATTGGAACGTTACATTGTCGACAAGGAAATCGCTGCAGGCTACCAACATGTTTACACTCCACCACTTGCATCAGTAGAGCTTTATAAAACTTCTGGTCACTGGGATCACTACCGTGAAGATATGTTCCCAACTATGGACATGGGAGACGGTGAAGAGTTTGTCCTTCGTCCAATGAACTGCCCACACCACATCCAAGTCTTCAAACACCATGTTCATTCTTACCGTGAATTGCCAATCCGTATCGCTGAAATCGGTATGATGCACCGTTATGAAAAATCTGGTGCCCTCACTGGTCTTCAACGTGTGCGTGAAATGTCTCTCAACGATGGTCACCTCTTTGTTACTCCAGAACAAATCCAAGAGGAATTCCAACGTGCCCTTCAGTTGATTATCGATGTTTACGAAGACTTCAACTTGACTGAGTACCGCTTCCGTCTCTCTCTTCGTGACCCTCAAGACACTCACAAGTACTTTGACAACGATGAGATGTGGGAAAATGCCCAAACTATGCTTCGTGCAGCGCTTGATGAAATGGGCGTAGACTACTTTGAAGCTGAAGGAGAAGCTGCCTTCTACGGACCAAAACTCGATATCCAAGTGAAGACAGCCCTTGGAAAAGAAGAAACCCTTTCGACTATCCAGCTCGACTTCTTGCTTCCAGAACGTTTCGACCTCAAATACATCGGAGCTGATGGTGAAGAACACCGTCCAGTTATGATTCACCGTGGGGTTATCTCAACTATGGAACGCTTCACAGCTATCTTGATTGAAAACTACAAGGGTGCCTTCCCAACATGGCTTGCACCACATCAAGTGACCCTCATCCCAGTTTCTAACGAAAAACACGTGGACTACGCTTGGGAAGTGGCTAAGAAACTCCGTGACCGCGGTGTCCGTGCTGATGTGGATGAGCGTAATGAAAAAATGCAGTTCAAGATTCGTGCTTCACAAACCAGCAAGATCCCTTACCAATTGATCGTTGGGGACAAGGAAATGGAAGACGGAACTGTCAATGTTCGTCGCTACGGCCAAAAAGAAACACATACGGTAGCAGTAGACGAATTTGTTGAAGCTATCCTAGCTGATATCGCCAACAAATCACGCGTTGAAAAATAATTATCAAGAACTCGCTTTGCGGGTTCTTTTTGTAATCTCATTTTTTGACAGTTTATTTTTAGATTTTTTTATGAGCTAATTTTTTACAGCATTGTCACGAATGTCTTTAAATTGTAAGATAAAGAATAGTATTTTTAATTGGGGAAATTAGTCTATTTTAAGAAAGTTTGTTATAATAAAAGAGACAGAAAAAAAGGTGAAAGATATGAAGAAAATATTAGTTGTAGATGACGAAAAACCAATTTCAGATATTATAAAATTTAATATGGTAAAAGAGGGCTATGAAGTTGTTACGGCTTTTGATGGTCGTGAAGCTCTTGAGATGTTTGAAGCTGAAAATCCTGATATTTTGATTTTGGATTTGATGTTGCCAGAATTGGACGGGCTAGAAGTAGCACGCACCATTCGGAAGACCAGTAATGTTCCAATTATTGTCCTATCGGCTAAAGATAGTGAGTTTGATAAAGTTATCGGCCTTGAGATCGGAGCAGACGACTATGTGACTAAGCCTTTCTCTAACCGTGAGCTCCAAGCTCGTGTCAAGGCTATTTTGCGACGTTCAGAATTTGCTGTAGATACCCAAGAAAATGAAAAGGGCTCAAATGAGTTGGCAGTCGGCGAATTGCAAATTTTACCAGATGCTTTTGTTGCTAAGAAACATGGTGAGGAACTAGAATTAACCCATCGTGAGTTTGAATTACTCTACCATTTGGCCAGTCATGTTGGTCAAGTAATGACACGCGAACACCTACTAGAGACAGTTTGGGGTTATGATTATTTTGGTGATGTACGCACTGTTGATGTGACGATTCGTCGCCTACGTGAAAAGATTGAAGATACGCCAAGCCGACCAGAGTATATTTTAACTCGTCGTGGTGTTGGCTACTATATGAGAAACAATGATTGAAAATATTAGACAATTTGTGTTTTCTGTAGATTTTGTTTTTGTTTTAATTGTTTTAGGTTTTATTTTGGTTGTTGCCCTTCTCTTTTTAGAGAATAGAAGGGATAATCGCCAACTTCGTCTGCTCAATCAAAAGATCAAAGATTTAATCGCAGGAGACTATTCCGAGGTTCTGGATATGCAGGGCAGTCCAGAAATTACGGATATGACCAATAGTATAAATGATTTGTCTGAAGTAACTAGATTAACACAAGAAAATCTGGAGCAAGAAACCAAACGTTTGACTAGTATCCTGTCCTACATGACGGATGGGGTTTTGGCAACCAATCGTAGGGGTCAGATTATCATGATTAATGATATGGCTTCTAAGCAACTAGGTGTTGATCCAGAGGAAGTCCAAAATACAAGTATTTTAGATTTGTTAGATATTGCGGATGAATATGATCTGCGGGATTTAATTACCAAGATGCCAGAGTTGACGATTGATTCTCAAGATGAAAATGGAGAATTTTTAAGTCTGCGTGTTCGTTTTGCCTTGGTTCGTAGAGAATCTGGTTTTATCTCTGGTTTGGTAGCTGTTCTGCATGATACGACAGAACAGGAAAAAGAGGAACGGGAGCGTAGGCTTTTTGTATCAAACGTAAGTCATGAGCTCCGTACCCCTTTAACAAGTGTTAAGTCTTACTTAGAAGCTTTGGATGAAGGAGCTCTTTCTGAACCAGTTGCTCCTGAATTTGTTAAGGTTTCTCTTACTGAAACGAACCGAATGATGCGGATGGTTTCTGATTTGCTTAGCTTGTCAAGGATTGATAATGATAGTAGTCATTTGGATGTAGAATTAACTAATTTTACAGCCTTTATCACTTTTATTTTGAATCGCTTTGATAAGATTAAAAGTCAGGATGAAACCAAAAAATATGAGATTGTACGAGATTATCCAATCACACCTGTTTGGGTTGAAATTGATACTGATAAAATGACGCAGGTCATTGATAATATCATGAATAATGCTATCAAGTATTCTCCAGATGGTGGTAAGATTACTGTAGGAATGAAAACGACGGAAGATCAGTTGATTATTTCTATTTCTGATGAGGGATTGGGAATTCCCAAAAAAGACCTGCCTAAGATCTTTGACCGTTTTTATCGAGTGGATAAGGCTCGAAGCCGTGCGCAAGGTGGAACAGGCTTAGGACTTGCGATTGCAAAAGAAATCATCAAGCAGCACCATGGTTTTATCTGGGCTAAGAGTGAGTATGAAGTCGGATCGACTTTTACAATTGTCCTACCGTATGATAAGGATGCTGTTTTGGATGATGACTGGGAAAATGAAGAAGTAGAAAGTAAAGATGACTAAGGAAGGTTTTAAGTATAGCATTTTAGCATCTGGATCCAGTGGTAATTGTTTTTATTTAGAAACAGCCAAAAAGAAGATTTTAGTGGATGCAGGACTATCTGGTAAAAAAATCACTAGTCTTCTAAGTGAAATTAATCGTAAACCAGAAGATTTAGATGCTATTTTAGTAACTCATGAACATAAGGATCACATTCATGGTGTTGGGGTCTTAGCCCGCAAGTATAACTTAGATATCTATGCTAATGAAGATACTTGGGAAGCCATGGATAGTGCTTTGGGAAAAATTGATATCAGTCAAAAGCATATTTTTGAAATGGGTAAGGTTATGACTTTTGGTGATATAGATATTGAAAGTTTTGGTGTTAGCCATGATGCGGCGGCACCACAATTTTATCGGTTTATGAAAGACGATAAAAGTTTTGTTATGCTGACGGATACGGGCTATGTGAGTGATCGTATGGCTGGAGTAGTTGAAAATGCTGATGGTTACTTGATTGAGAGTAATCATGATGTAGAAATTTTGCGTAGTGGAGCTTACCCTTGGAGTCTTAAGCAACGTATTTTATCCGATAAAGGGCATTTATCTAATGAAGATGGTGCTGATACGATGATTCGAACCTTGGGAAATCGTACAAAAAAGATTTATTTGGGGCACTTGAGTAAGGAAAATAATATCAAGGAGCTGGCTCATATGACTATGGTTAATCAGCTAGCTCAAGCTGACTTGGCAGTCAATCATGATTTTCAGGTTTTAGATACTTCGCCGGATACGGCTACGCCTCTGACATCAATTTAATCATGTTGAAAATGAAAAATTACTAGGAGAAATTATGCGTCCCATTTATTTTCTTGTTGGGCTAGTGTCCTTGGGGCTAGGTGTTGTTGGAATTCTTCTTCCAATCTTGCCCACAACGCCTTTTTTGCTCTTGTCCATAGCTTGCTTCTCTCGGAGTTCCAAACGTTTTGAAAATTGGCTCTATCATACCAAAATGTACCAGATCTATGTGGCGGATTTTCGGGAGACAGGTTCAATAGCTAAGGAGCGTAAGAAAAAGATTATCGTATCCATCTACATTTTGATGGGCATTTCTATCTTTTTTGCTCCTCTTGTACTTGTAAAGATCGGTCTATTTGCTCTGACAATTTTTATCACCTACTACTTATTTAAGGTCATTCCGGATAAGTAAGAACAATTGGAAAGACAATTATCATAATTGTCTTTTTTCCTTTGTATAAAGCAAGAAAAAGAGGGCAGGAAAATTTAATTTTTGGTATAATAGTAGCTGTGCAGTCTTCTTTCTAATAGAAGATATAAACAGCAGTAGAACTTACTTTTACCATTTGTTAAGAGTGTCTTTCTACTCTACTGTGCTATAAAGATAGAAAGGATTGGACTTGTGTTTATCAGTTTGAACACAGGTAGAGGTTTATGAAAAAATTAGAAAACCTTTTGTTTGATAGATTTGGCTTGGTTTTTAAGGATGTTTCATTGCTAGAAACAGCTTTTACTCATACAAGCTATGCCAACGAACACCGCCTCTTAAAAATTTCACACAATGAACGCCTGGAATTTTTAGGAGACGCTGTTCTGCAATTAATTATCTCTGAGTATTTATTTGAAAAATACCCCAAGAGACCTGAAGGAGATTTGACTAAGCTTCGTTCAACGATTGTTCGTGAGGAAAGTTTGGCGGGTTTTAGTCGTGATTGTCAGTTTGATCGTTTCATCAAGCTGGGTAAGGGAGAAGAAAAATCTGGAGGCCGTGAGCGCGAAACGATTTTAGGTGACTTGTTTGAAGCTTTCTTAGGAGCTTTGTTACTTGATAAAGGCTTGGAAGTTGTGAAGAACTTTATTTATCAAGTCATGATTCCTAAGGTGGAGGCAGGAGATTTTGAGCAGGTGACAGACTATAAGACAAAATTGCAAGAGTTGCTTCAGTCTAATGGAGATGTAGAGATTCTTTATCAAGTCGTGTCTGAATCAGGGCCAGCTCATGCCAAAAATTTTGAGGTTAGCGTTTCAGTTGATGGTCGTTTAGTAGGAAAAGGCCAAGGGCGTTCTAAAAAGCTGGCAGAACAAGAGGCTGCTAAGAATGCCTTTGAAAAGGAAAATCATTCATGTATTTAAAAGAAATTGAAATCCAGGGTTTTAAATCTTTTGCGGATAAAACTAAGGTAGTTTTTGACCAAGGGGTAACAGCGGTTGTCGGCCCCAACGGTTCAGGTAAGTCAAATATTACAGAAAGTCTGCGCTGGGCTTTGGGAGAATCCAGTGTTAAGAGTTTGCGTGGCGGTAAGATGCCTGATGTTATTTTTGCCGGGACAGAAACACGCAAGCCCCTTAATTATGCGTCTGTAGTAGTGGTTCTTGATAATAGCGACCAATTTATCAAGAATGCAGCTAAGGAGATTAGAGTAGAGCGTCATATTTATCGCAGTGGTGATAGTGAGTACAAGATAGATGGTAAAAAGGTTCGTTTGCGTGATGTTCATGATCTCTTTATGGACACTGGGCTTGGACGGGATTCTTTCTCTATTATTTCCCAAGGTAAGGTAGAAGAGATCTTTAACAGTAAGCCAGAGGAGCGGCGTGCTATTTTTGAAGAGGCTGCAGGAGTACTGAAATATAAGACGCGTCGTAAGGAAACCGAGAGTAAATTGGCTCAAACCCAAGACAATTTGGACCGCTTGGAAGATATTATTTACGAATTGGATGGGCAAATCAAACCTTTAGAGAAACAAGCACAAACTGCTAAACGCTTTTTGGAGTTAGATCAGGAAAGGCGAGAACTTTACCTAGATGTCTTGGTTGCTCAAATGACAGCTAATAAGGAAAAGTTGAACCAGGCAGAGGAGAATTTGGCCAAGATTCAGGAAGAGCTGTCAGCCTATTATAGCAAACGCAATGAATTGGAACTGGAGAACCAAGCTCTCAAATCCAAGCGTCATGAGCTTAACCAGACCTTGGCGGCTGACCAAGCTAAGCTACTGGAATTAACTCGTCTGATTAGTGATTTGGAGCGACAAATTGATCTCTCTAAGTTAGAGTCGAGTCAGGCAGCAAGTAGCCGTAAAGAGAATGAGGCTCGTTTGGCTACATTGGTAGAGAAGTTGGAGCAAACAGAGCAAGATTGTCAGGCTAAGACTGAAAATCTGGCTCTTATTGCAGAAAAATTGGACAAGAATCAGCAGGAAATGGCTGAGCTAGAAAAAGAGATTGCCGATTTTTCTGAGGATCCTGATCAATTGATTGAGCATTTACGAGATCAATATGTCAAACTCATGAAAGAAGAGGCCGATTTATCCAATGATTTGACTGCTCTGGAAAGCCGTCAGGCTAATGAGTTGAAACTAAATGAGAGTAAACAGGCTGATTTTGAAAAAATTAAAACAGACTTGTTAGAAAGCCAAAAGGCTGAAACAGCCCATATAGAAGAGTTAGAAACAGCTCGGAAGAATCTAAAAGACTTATTGAATACTTACCTGGCGCAGGTGGAAAAAGTACAAGAACTGCAGACAAGTTACCAAAATCAACAAAAAGCCATGTTTGATTTGTTGGATGATTTGAAAAATAAGAAGGCTCGTTCTGCGAGTTTGGAAGCTATTCTTAAAAATCATAGTAACTTTTATGCAGGTGTAAAAAGTGTACTGCAGGAGTCTGAACGCTTAGGTGGGATTGTTGGTGCTGTTAGTGAAAAATTAAGTTTTGATCCGCATTATCAGACAGCTCTTGAGATTGCTTTAGGAGCTAGCAGTCAAAATATCATTGTCGAAGATGAAGCAGCTGCTACAAGAGCAATTGATTTCTTGAAGAAGAATCGAGCTGGTCGGGCAACTTTCTTGCCACTGACAACGATTAAACCCCGTCAGCTGGCTGATCATCATCGGACAAGCATTGAGTCTAGTAGAGGTTTCCTTGGTCTTGCTTCTTCACTGGTCACTTATGAGGCCAGCTTAGATACCATTTTTCAAAACCTGCTGGGAACAACAGCCATTTTTGATACGGTAGACAATGCTCGTGCAGCGGCCCGTCAGATTCGTTACCAAGTCAGAATAGTCACTCTAGACGGGACAGAACTGCGAACAGGTGGTTCCTACGCTGGTGGAGCAAATAAAAACAACAATACGATCTTTATCAAACCGGAATTGGACGCTCTTTTGTCTGATATAAAGGAAAAAGATCTCCAATTGAAGGAAAAAGAAGAGACTGTCCAAGTCCTACATAATCAGTTGAGTCAAGCTAAGCACGTCTTAGATCAAATCAAGGAAGATGGCGAAAGCGCCCGCTTGGCAGAACAAAAAGCTAGCTTAGCTTATGAGCAAATTGCAAAGCGAGTGGAAGAGCTGACGAATCTGAAAGATATGCAAGAGCAAGAATTGGCAAGGTTGTCTGGATTTGATATTTCTGGCGAACAAGCAAAATTGCAGGCTCGTTTAGCTGAAATTGAGCAGGCGAAATTGGATGTGACACAGGAAATTGAGCAGGTTAAATCGAATAAAGATGCTGTTCAAGAACGCTTTGATAAACTTTCCAATAAATTGTCAGACTTGAAACTATCTCGGACTGAGCTGACCTCTCTCCAACGTTTTGAGAAAAATGATTTGGAGCGTCTGGAAGACGAGAAAGCTACTCTCATCAAAGAACAGTCAACACTGGAACTCTTAATGGAACAAAAAGAATCCAGTCTCCAAAAGGTGGATATTACAGTTCTAGAAGATCAGTTGAAGACTGCTAATCAGGAAAAGACAGAATTAAACCAAGGATTGATTCGTCTGAAATTTGAATTGGAAGACTTGGAAGGTCAGTCTGAAGACATCCTCAGTCATTTGGATCAGGCACGTAAGCAAAATGAAGAATTGATACGTAATCAGGCCAAGGCTGAGGCTGAAAAAGAAAAGATTACTGATGTTTTGCGTCGTCTCTTAACCAGTCTGACGGAAGAATATCAAATGAGCTTTGACGAAGCCAATCAGAAGGCTCGTCCTCTCGATAACTTAGCAGTATCTGAAGGGCAAGTCAAAGACTTGGAACGATCTATACGTGCGCTCGGTCCAGTAAACCTGGATGCTGTTGAACAATTTGATGAAGTGAAAAATCGTTTGGACTTCCTCAATACGCAACGAGATGATGTCTTATCTGCTAAGAATCTGCTCTTGACAACCATTGAAGAAATGAACGATGAAGTCAAAGAGCGTTTCAAATCAACTTTTGAGGCCATTCGTGAAAGCTTTAAAATGACCTTCAAACAAATGTTTGGTGGAGGATCTGCAGACTTAATTTTAACAGAAGGCGATCTTTTGACAGCTGGAGTTGAAATTTCGGTGCAGCCACCTGGCAAGAAGATCCAGTCCCTCAATCTCATGAGTGGTGGGGAAAAGGCCTTGTCAGCTCTCGCTTTGCTCTTCTCCATTATTCGAGTGAAGACCATTCCTTTTGTTATTTTGGACGAAGTTGAAGCAGCCTTGGATGAAGCCAATGTTAAACGCTTTGGGGATTATCTCAACCGCTTTGACAAGGAGAGTCAGTTTATCGTAGTTACCCACCGAAAAGGAACTATGTCAGCAGCTGACTCTATTTATGGAGTGACCATGCAGGAGTCCGGTGTGTCGAAGATTGTTTCGGTGAAATTGAAAGATTTAGAAGGTATGTAAAATGGATATTAAACTAGTCGCAACCGATATGGATGGTACCTTTTTAGATGGTCAAGGGCAATTTGACATGGAGCGTCTGAAAAGTCTTTTAGTCAAATTCAAAGAGAAAGGTCTCTATTTTGCGGTAGCTAGTGGCCGAGGGATTCTGTCTCTGGAGAAGCTGTTTGCCGAAGTTCGTAATGAGATTATTTTCATCGCCGAAAATGGCAGTCTGGTTGAATTTCATGGACAGGATTTATATGAGGCTACGATGAGCCGAGATTTTTACTTAGATACTTTTGAAAAGTTAAAGGAGTCTCCATATGTAAATACTGGTAAGCTCTTGCTGACTGGTAAAAAAGCTTGCTATGTTTTAGACAGTGTAGATCCGACCTATCTACATTTTTCAGCTCACTATAATGAAAATATTGTAAAGGTGGCTAGTTTAGCTGATATTGATGATGAAATTTTCAAATTCACGACTAATTTCACACCTGAAACTATAGCTGAAGGAGAAGCTTGGGTCAATGAAAATGTTCCTGGAGTCAAAGCGATGACAACGGGTTATGAATCCATTGATATTGTTCTTGATTACGTGGATAAGGGTGTTGCGATTGTTGAATTAGCCAAGAAACTTGGTTTAGATATGAACCAAGTCATGGCTTTTGGAGACAATCTTAATGACCTCCATATGATGCAGGTTGTTGGCCATCCGATTGCACCAGAGAATGCCCGCCCAGAGATTTTGGAATTAGCAACTGAGGTGATTGGCTCTCACAAAGATCAGTCTGTAATTGCCTATATGGAGAAACTAGTATGACAGCTATTAAACTGATTGCGCTTGATTTAGATGGAACCCTGTTGACTTCTGACAAGAAGATTTCTCAGAGGAATATAAAGGCTCTAGCGGCTGCCAGGGCAAAGGGAGTAAAAGTTGTATTGACGACAGGTCGGCCACTCAAGGCTATGGAATTTTTACTAAATGAGTTGGGAACAGCAGGTTTAGAGGATGAATATACCATTACATTTAACGGTGGCTTGGTTCAGCGAAATACTGGTGAAATTATAGATAAAACAGTCTTTTCCCATGCGGATGTGCTTCGCATTTTTGAAGAAACGCAGAAGCTTTCTTTGCCACTAGATGCTATTAGTGAGGGAGTTGTGTACCAGCTTCAGTCAGAACAGAAATCCCTCTATGCCCAAGCCAATCCTTATCTCCAGTTTGAACACGTATCGCTGAACGATCTATCTGACGATGTGACCTATAACAAATGTGTCTCAGCATTTGATCCATCCAGCATTGATAAGGCTCTACCTCAGATTTCACCTGATCTATTTGAGAGATATGAAATTTTTAAATCTCGGGATATGCTGTTAGAGTGGTCTCCGAAAAATGTTCATAAAGCAACTGGTTTAGCAAAATTAAGCCAGCATCTTGGTTTAGATTCCAGTCAGATCATGGCTTGTGGAGATGAAGCAAATGACCGTTCCATGATTGAGTGGGCAGGACTTGGTGTGGCCATGGGGAATGCTACGGAAGAAATCAAAGCAGTTGCCAAGGTAATTGCTCCGCTGACCAATGATGAAGACGCAGTCGCTTGGGCGATTGAAAACTATATTTTATAGAGAAAAGGAGGACAGACCATGGGCTTATTTGACCGCCTTTTTGGCAGAAAAAAAGAAAAAAAAGAAGACATCCGAGAAGAGGAGCTTGTCCAGACGGAAGCCTCTGAAACAGAGGATGCAATAGAAGAACTGGAAAATGAAAATCAATCTCAAGTAGAAAATGCTCCCGAAGAAAGTTCACAAGAGGAAATCATACCTTTTGAAGAAGAGGACAAGCAAGAATTTTACGAAGAGTTAGAAGAACGCTTATCTGAAGATCAGGTCTTAAATGAGGTTATAGAAGACAAGACTCAGAATAGATTCGTGGAGCAAGAAGCGGATGAACTCCAGCAAGAAGAGACTGAAGAGAGTGTAAGCATTGCTGAAAAGTCTGAAGAAGCTCAAATAGACAATTCAAGTGAAGAAGAGCTTGCTGAAGAATCAGTCCCAGTCCAAGAGGGGTCTGAAGAAAAACAATCAGAACTTGACTCAGAAACACCAGCACTTGAAGATATCAAGTTAGAAGACCAAGGACCTCTAACCGTCGATGAACCAGGTCAGGCTGATGAAGATGCGAAAGACTCAAATCAAGCAGAAGCTGTTGAGGAAGAGAAGCAAGATTTACCAGATGAAGCGGAGCAAGGTCTAGATACAAGTGAAGAGGCTGAAGTTACAAAGTCAGACCAGGAAGAAGTTCATACTGAGACTGTCCAGGAAAAGTATGACCGCAGTTTGAAAAAAACTCGGACAGGATTTGGAGCTAAGCTCAATGCTTTCTTTGCTAATTTCCGGACTGTCGACGAAGACTTCTTTGAAGATTTGGAAGAACTATTGATCACCAGTGACGTTGGTGTACAGGTGGCCTCTAATTTGGCAGAAGAGCTACGCTATGAGGCTAGATTAGAAAATGCTAAGAAACCTGATGCTTTACGAAAGGTTATCATAGAAAAGCTAGTTGATATCTACGAAAAAGATGGTCGTTACAATGAGAAAATTAATTTCCAAGATGGTTTGACAGTCATGCTTTTTGTCGGTGTCAATGGTGTTGGGAAAACTACATCAATTGGTAAATTAGCCTACAAATATAAACAAGAAGGCAAGAAGGTTATGTTGGTAGCAGCAGACACCTTCCGGGCTGGAGCAGTAGCCCAGTTAGCTGAGTGGGGAAAACGTGTTGATGTACCTGTTGTGACTGGTCCTGAAAAGTGTGATCCAGCCAGTGTTGTTTTTGACGGTATGGAGCGTGCTCAAGCTGAAAATGTCGATATTCTGATGATCGATACTGCTGGTCGCTTGCAAAATAAAGATAATCTTATGGCTGAATTGGAAAAGATTGGTCGGATTATTAAGCGAGTCAATCCAGATGCTCCTCACGAGACTTTCCTGGCTTTAGATGCTTCAACAGGACAAAATGCCCTCGTTCAAGCCAAGGAATTTTCAAAGATTACTCCAGTTACAGGAATTGTTCTGACTAAAATTGATGGAACAGCGCGTGGAGGAGTTGTTCTCGCTATTCGCCAGGAATTGGATATCCCAGTTAAATTGATTGGATTTGGTGAGAAGATTGATGATATTGGTGAATTCAATTCAGAGAACTTTATGCGTGGCCTTTTAGAAGGACTGCTTTAAATACAAAAAAAAGAAATCCATATTCCTTGGATTTCTTTTTCTATCTTTAATTTTGAGGGTTCCATTGCCATTCAGCTCCAAACTGAGCCAATAACTCTGCTGAAGCAGCTGGTCCCATTGTTCCAACTGCATATTCATGAAGTGGCACTTGATTGTTTCTCCATAGCTCTTCAATTTGATCAATTAATTTCCAGCTGGCCTTTACTTCTTCCCAGTGACTAAAGTTAGTTGAGTCATTGTTAAGTACATCAAAAATTAATTTTTCGTAAGGTTCAGGAGAAGCTCCAGAAGCAGTCGCATCTGTACGATAATCTAAAGAAATAGGGGATAAACTGAAGAGTTCACCGACTTCTTTACCATTAACACTGAGGGAGAAACCTTCTGTTGGTTGGATAAAAATGGTCAGAACATTCGGTGCTAGTTTTTCACCAAAAATGGAATCCATTTGTTTGAAGACGATGTTAACATGGGTCCCTTTTTCTGTTAGACGTTTACCTGTACGGAAGAAGAAGGGAACATCACGAAAGCGATCACTGTCAACAAAGAAGGCACCTGAAACAAAAGTTTCAGTCATAGATTCTGGATTGACATTGGGTTCACTTCTATAAGCAATATATTTCTTACCATTGACTTTTCCAGACTTGTATTGGCCACGAATGAAATATTTTTTCAAATCTTCTTGGCTCGGTTGAGTCAAACGTTCAAAAACCTTGATTTTCTCTGCACGGATCTCCTCTTTTGTAAAGCTGTTGGGCTTATCCATGGCAAGAAGAGACAGCAATTGCAAGGTATGGTTTTGGACCATATCTCTTAGGGCACCGGATTCATCGTAATATCCGCCTCGTTCTTCTACACCCAGTTTTTCGGCAAAGGTGATTTGGACATTGTCAATGTGGTCGCGGTTCCAAATATTCTCAAAAAGTGAGTTGGCAAAACGAATAGCAAAGATGCTTTGAATCATCTCCTTGCCTAGGTAATGGTCGATCCGGAAGATTTGCTCTTCATCAAAAGTTGCCAACAAGTCATCATTAAGTTGGCTAGCTGATTCCAAGTCTGTTCCAAAAGGTTTTTCGACGATCAAACGCTCAAAGCCTTTGCCATCGACAATGTTTTCAGATTTGAGATGTTTAGCGATAGTTCCGAAAAACTGCGGAGCCATGGATAGGAAGAAGAGTTTATTGTGTTCTGCTTGATATTCTTCATTGAGTCGATTTTGAAGCTTGCGTAGCTCAATGTAGTGCTCGGTATCCTGCACATCATGACTTTGATAGTAGAAGTGGCTGGCAAATTCCTGTGCTTGCTCAGGACTATCAGCTAAATCAGCGATAGACTCAACGACAACAGATTCAAAGTACTCCTTGCTCCATGGCCTGCGAGCTGTTCCGATAACCGCAAAATGCTTAGAAAGGTTGCCAGACTTATATAATCTAAAAAGTGAGGGATAGAGCTTACGTTTAGCCAAATCTCCACTAGCTCCAAAAATTGTAACAATAACTTTAGATGACATCCTAATATCCTTTTTTCTAAAATGATGTATCTATTTTATCACAAATGCCTAAAAAATGGTAAATGACGCTACGAATAGAATATATTTTGTCTGAGGTTAAGAAAAGAGTTAGATTACTCGTCTAACTCTTCTAAAATACACGATAAACATAAGGATTGGCTGGCTTTTCTACCTTTTCAAAATTGGAGACCTTTAAGATAGGCAGACTCTGTCCTAAATTCTTATGGTATTGTACAGCAATATTTCCTTTGGCATGGATCCAAGTATTGTCTTCAAAATGCTGGGTATTTCCAGTTGTTAAGAGGCCATAGACACCCGAGTCAGCAATACAGTGGATGATGCCGAAGCGAAAGAGAAACTGACTTTTCTGATCGCTCGGGTCATTGTAGACAAAACCGGTAAATTCAAGCGTTTTACCAACAAATTCATCTGGATAATCATAGATAACTTCCATAACTTCCATGTAATTTTCAGTGGTGACCTGAATGGTATCTTGCTTGACATATTTCTTGGCGGCTGCCCGCATTTCTTTTTCATAAGCCCCTTTGGTAAAGTAGGTACTGGTGTCCGGTTTCAGGTATTGGCTGGTTGTTCCTTCGTCCTGCTGAATAGCAGTTGAAGTTCCCTCAGCCAGCGGGAAATGAAAACCTTTAGCAGAAACTGTTGTCGAATCCAAGGTAACAGTTGGAAAGAAAATTCCTACAAATAGTGGGATGATAAGGAGCAGCACGCTACCTAGTTTGGCCCAGAGAGTGCTCAAATGACTGTGGACCTCCATCTTCTTCATCCAGATAATAAGCTGCACAACTGCTAGGATAAAGGACAGAATCATAGACAAATATGCCAGATAGGAATAGTGGAGATTGATGTATTGGTTGAGCTTACCTGTCAGTTGCAGATACATGGTAATCTCAAAGTAACCAACTAGGATTAAAAACCGAATCATAGGATCACCCCCACAAGCCAAGAGTAAAGAAAGACGACGACGGTAACTAGACTGATAAATTGCCAGATAAAGCGTGTCTTAAAGTAGTTTTTCATCATCAGTAGATTCTTGACATCTAGCATAGGCCCAATGACCAAGAAAGCTAGGACTGGCGATAAGCCGAAGCTCGAAATTAAGGAGCTCCCTATGAAAGCATCAGCTTCGCTACAAAGTGAGAGCAAGAAGGACAGCAGCATGAGCAGAAGAATAGCAACAGCTGGTGTCGAGCTAATTGAGGTCAGGATTCTGGTTGGCACATAAACTTGGACTAGGCTAGCAAAGAGACAGCCAAAGACTAAATAGCGACCGGTATCGAAAAATTCGTCAATGGCTTGCACAAAGACCTGAAAAAACTTTTGTCCTTTGCTGAGATGTGAAAAGTCATGCTCATGAACAGCCTTGCGGTTTTCTTTTTGAATATTGCTGTCTGCAAAGAAACCTAAAAAGATCCCTAAAACGATAGCCACTACCATAGAACCTAAGGCACGAAGCAGAGCCATTCGGAAGGAATTACCAAAGGCTGAGTAGGTCGCAAAAAGCACGATAGGATTGATAACGGGTGCTGTCACTAGAAAAGGCACAGCAGTGTAACTGGGGACTTTTTTTTCTAAGAAGCGGTTAATAATGGGAACAATTCCGCACTCACAGGAGGGAAAGACAATACCGATCAAGCTTCCAAAGAAAATCCGAGCCCATTTATTTTTGGGTAAGAAGTGATAGACTTTTTCTGGAGTGACGTAAACTTCAATAAAGCCAGAAATAATACTTCCAATCAAAACAAAAGGTAGGGCTTCAATGATGATAGAGAGAAAGATAGCACCAGCCTGTAAAACGCTAGCAGGCAGATTTGAAAAGAGACTCATGATTTTTTAGCCTTTTCTTCCGCTTCTTTTTTCTTTTTATCATCAGGAAATTCTACTTTTTCTAACTTAGGAAGGGTTGCAAATTCCTCGAACATCTTATCTAAATCATCTGTTCTATTATATTTTACAGCCATAGGGCCACCTCATTTCTAAAATAATAATTCTATTATACTACCAAAAAGAAAAAAATGATATTTTGAGACATAGGACTTAGTCTCTAATGAGAACTTGGAGCTATAAAAGAATAATAGAAGTTTGGCTTTCTGAATTTTTAAGATCAATCTTGTGGTATAATAGAAACGTTATGGAAAATATAAATATTGAAAAAATTTCTCAGAAATTGGGCCTTAAAGAAAGCCAAGTATCACAGGTCCTAGATTTGACCGCTGAAGGGAATACGATTCCTTTTATTGCTCGTTACCGTAAGGAAATGACGGGAAATCTAGATGAGGTCGAGATTAAGGCAATCATTGACTTAGATAAGAGTATGACTGCCTTGGCAGAGCGTAAAGCAACGGTCTTGGCTAAGATTGAGGAGCAGGGCAAACTAACGGATGCTCTTCGCTCTGAGATTGAGGCTGCTGAAAAGCTGGCTGATGTGGAAGAACTTTATCTGCCCTACAAGGAGAAGCGCCGTACCAAGGCTACTATTGCGCGTGAAGCAGGTCTCTTTCCTTTGGCCCGCTTCATCCTACAAGATGCGGCTAATCTGAAGGAAGAAGCAGAGAAACTTACTAGTGAAGCCTTTCCGACAGCAGAGGATGCTCTAGCTGGAGCGGTGGATATTCTAACTGAGGCGATTTCCGAAGATACCAAGCTGAGGGCTTGGACCTACCACGAGATGCAGACCAATTCTTCTATCGTATCCAGTCTCAAAGACAGTGATTTGGATGAAAAGCAGGTCTTCCAGATTTATTATGATTTTTCCGAAAAAGTAGCGACCATGCAAGGCTACCGGACCCTGGCTCTTAACCGTGGCGAGAAGCTAGGTATTCTCAAGGTTGGTTTTGAGCACAATCTTGAGAAAATCCTGCGCTTCTTTGAAGTACGTTTCAAGGTGAAAAATACCTATATTATTGAAGCAGTTCAGCAAGCAGTCAAAAAGAAAATCATTCCAGCCATGGAGCGCCGTATTCGGACCGAGCTGACTGAGGCCGCTGAGGATGGAGCGATTCAGCTCTTCTCAGATAATCTCCGTCATCTTCTCCTAATTGCTCCTCTCAAAGGTCGCGTAGTACTGGGCTTTGACCCAGCCTTTCGGACAGGAGCCAAGCTGGCTGTTGTTGATGCGACAGGTAAGATGCTGACGACTCATGTTATTTATCCAGTAGCGCCAGCAAAGCCAGCTCAGATTGAAGCTTCTAAGAAAGAGTTGTCGGGGCTGATTGAGCAGTTTGGTGTTGAAATCATTGCCATCGGAAACGGAACGGCCAGCCGAGAAAGCGAAGCCTTTGTAGCAGAAGTTTTGAAATCCCATCCAACTGTCAGTTATGTCATCGTTAATGAGAGCGGGGCGTCTGTCTACTCTGCTAGTGAACTGGCTCGTCATGAGTTTCCAGATTTGACTGTTGAAAAGCGCTCAGCTATTTCCATTGCCCGCCGTCTGCAGGATCCTTTAGCAGAGTTGGTTAAGATTGATCCTAAGTCTATCGGGGTTGGTCAGTACCAGCATGATGTCAGCCAGAAAAAACTGTCTGAAAGTCTGGACTTTGTCGTGGATACAGTGGTTAACCAGGTCGGAGTCAACATCAACACTGCTAGTCCTGCCCTGCTGGCCCATGTAGCTGGTCTTAATAAAACTATCTCAGAAAATATTGTTAAGTACAGGGAAACGGAAGGCTTGATTCGGTCTCGCGAAGCCATCAAGAAAGTGCCGCGTCTAGGCTCAAAGACTTTTGAACAGGCAGCCGGCTTCCTGCGTATTCCTGAAAGTGATAACCTGCTAGACAATACAGGCGTTCACCCAGAGTCTTATAAGGCAGTGGAGGAGCTCTTTAAGCGTCTGGAAATCAGCAGTTTGGATGAAGCTGCCCAAGCTAAGTTAAAAGCTGTTCAGACTGCTAGTTTGGCTGCAGAGCTAGGCTTGGGAGAAGAAACCCTCAAAGATATTATTGCTGACCTGCTCAAGCCTGGCCGGGATTTGCGTGATTCCTTTGATGCGCCAGTTCTGCGACAGGATGTCTTGGATATTAAGGACTTACGCATTGGCCAAAAGCTGGAAGGCGTCGTCCGCAATGTCGTCGATTTCGGAGCCTTTGTGGATATTGGTATCCACGAAGACGGTCTAATCCATATTTCTAAGATCAGTAAAAACTTTGTTAAGCATCCAAGTCAAGTCCTGTCTGTTGGTGATTTGGTTACTGTCTGGGTGGATAAGCTTGATGTGGAGCGGGAGAAGGTTAACCTCTCTTTGATAGCGCCAAATGAATCTAAATGAGTATGTCAAGCAGGTTTCGCTTGAAGATTTCGGCTGGGAATTCCGCCATCAAGCCTTTTGGAATAAGCGTCTTCGGACGACTGGTGGGCGCTTCTTTCCCAAAGACGGTCATCTGGATTTCAATCTTAAAATTTATGAAGCTTTTGGGCTGGAGACCTTCCGAAAAATTGTCCGCCATGAGCTGGCTCACTATCATCTCTATTATCAGGGTAAGGGGTATCGTCATAAAGATAGAGATTTTAAAGAATTGCTTAAGCAGGTAGGAGGCTTGCGCTATACACCCAGTATTTCTAGTCCAGAAGGCAAGTTACA
This sequence comes from Streptococcus sp. 27098_8_75, assembly GCF_041432475.1. Taxonomy (NCBI): domain Bacteria; kingdom Bacillati; phylum Bacillota; class Bacilli; order Lactobacillales; family Streptococcaceae; genus Streptococcus; species Streptococcus sp. 27098_8_75. The sequence goes on along the minus strand of NZ_JAPVZR010000002.1, from coordinate 385,121 downwards.
TTACCAATGTCAGCGATGTCATGCAGATTTTTATCGACAAAGACGGATTGATATTAAGAAATACCGTTGTGGTCGCTGTAAAGGAAAACTACGATTACTAAAGCAAGAAAGATAGAGATTCTATCTTTTTTGTTTGTAGTAGCCTAACCTCATTTTTGAAAAAATAGTGAAAAAGTTGTATAATATAGGGGATATGCAGCGAAAGTTGCAAGACTGTAATTCGACTTGGATTCCAAGGACCGTTAGTAATAAAATATAAATGTATGGAAGGATACAAAATTAATGAGTAAAGTGAAAATCATCACTTTAGGTGGTGTCAGAGAGAATGGTAAAAATCTCTATATCGCCGAGGTAGATGAATCAATTTTTGTTTTGGACGCAGGTCTAAAATATCCTGAAAATGAGCAGTTAGGTGTCGACGTGGTGATTCCTAACATGGATTACCTTTTTGAGAACAGCGACAGAATTGCGGGTGTCTTCCTGACCCATGGTCACGCGGATGCTATTGGAGCTTTGCCTTATCTTTTGGCGGAAACCAAGGTGCCTGTATTCGGTTCAGAACTGACTATTGAGCTGGCTAAACTTTTTGTTAAAAATAATGATGTTGTCAAGAAGTTTAATGACTTCCATGTGATTGATGAAAATACTGAAATTGAGTTTGGAAATGTGGTTGTTTCCTTCTTTAGAACAACTCACTCGATACCAGAGAGCTTGGGTATTGTGATAAAGACTGATGAAGGAAATATTGTTTACACAGGCGATTTCAAGTTCGACCAATCAGCTAGCCAGTCTTATGCGACTGATTTTGGCCGCTTGGCTGAGATTGGACGGGAAGGTGTATTAGCTCTCCTTAGTGATTCTGCTAATGCAGACAGTAATGTTCAAGTAGCAAGCGAAAGTGAAGTGGGCGATGAAATTATGCACACTATTGGCGACTGGGATGGCCGTGTAATTGTGGCTGCAGTAGCCAGCAACCTTTCTCGGATCCAACAAGTTTTTGATGCCGCAGCGGATACTGGACGCCGTGTTGTCTTGACAGGTTTTGATGTTGAAAACATTGTCCGCACAGCCATTCGTTTGAAGAAGCTTTCTTTGGCAGATGAACGTCTCTTAATCAAGCCAAAAGAAATGTCTAAGTTTGAAGACCACGAGCTAATTATCTTAGAGACAGGTCGGATGGGTGAACCTATCAATGGCTTACGCAAAATGTCAATTGGTCGTCACCGCTATGTGGAAATCAAAGAGGGAGACCTGGTTTATATCGTAACGACACCGTCTATTGCTAAAGAAGCAGTTGTTGCCCGAGTAGAAAATATGATCTACCAAGCAGGTGGAATCGTGAAATTGATTACCCAGCATTTACGTGTATCTGGACATGGAAATGCTCGAGATTTGCAATTGTTGCTCAATCTCTTGAAGCCTCAATTCCTCTTCCCAATTCAAGGGGAATACCGAGAACTGGACGCCCATGCTAGGGCGGCTATGGAAATTGGCATTTTACCTGAGCGGATTTTCATTCCAAAACGCGGAACCATTATGGAATATGACCGTGGAGATTTTGTCCCTGCAGGGTCAGTGTCAGCAGGAGATGTCCTTATTGATGGAAATGCTATTGGCGATGTTGGTAACATTGTCCTCAGAGACCGCAAGGTCTTATCAGAAGACGGGATCTTTATCGTTGCAATCAGTGTGAATCGTCGGGAGAAAAAAATTATTTCCAAGGCTAAAGTTCATACTCGTGGCTTTATCTATATCAAAAAGAGCCGTGATATTTTGATAGAAAGTGCCGAATTAATTAATAAAACAGTTGAGGACTATCTAGCAAAAGATGAATTTGATTGGAGTGAACTAAAAGGAAACGTTCGCGATGTACTTTCAAAATATCTCTTCGAACAGACCAAACGTCGCCCAGCTATTTTACCAGTAGTAATGGAAGTAAAATAAATGAAAAACAGCCTTTAGGCTGTTTTTAAATCAAAGAATAGGAGACTAAGATGGCTTTTCTTGAAATTGAATATAATTCCAAAGTTTTAGAAATGGAAAGACATGTCAATGTTATCTATCCAGATGCCAGTGAGATTGATCCAGCTCTAGTAGAAGATAAAGATATTCCAGTTTTATATCTTCTGCATGGGATGGGGGGAAATGAAAATTCCTGGCGTAAGAGAACCAATATTGAACGTTTATTGAGGCACACGAACCTGATTGTTGTGATGCCCTCAACTGACTTGGCCTGGTATACAAATACAAACTACGGGCACCGTTATTATGACGCCATAGTTAAAGAGCTACCAGAGGTCTTACAGCGTTTCTTTCCAAATATGAGCCGTAAGCGGGAGAAAACTTTTATTGCTGGTCTTTCGATGGGAGGATATGGAGCCTATAAAATTGCTTTGAAAACCAATCGCTTTTCTTATGCAGCTTCCTTTTCTGGTGCTCTTGGTTTAGGAATTGATGGGACTAGTCTTGATGATCTTCCTGGTGACAATCGTGCCTACTGGGAAGGGGTCTTTGGGGACTTGGATTCTCCTGATATGAAGCAACACTTTTTAACAAGTATGGTAGCAGAGTCAGACAAGAAAACTAAGTTTTATGCTTGGTGTGGAGAGCAAGATTTTCTCTACAAGGCCAACCAAGTAGCTGTAAAAGAGTTGAAGAAACTTGGCTTAAAACTGGATTACAAACATAGTCCTGGTAAGCATGAGTGGTATTATTGGGAAAAACAGCTGGAATATCTCTTAGAGTGGTTGCCGATAGACTATAAGTCAGAAGAGCGTTTGTCATAAAATTAGAGACTAGTAGAAAGTGGGTAGAAGTCGTTGATTTATCTAGTGAAATCCACTTTCTTCTATTTGTATCTTTAGAAAACTTTAAGCAAGGTCTTTTATAATCTGTTTTTATCTAGGAGAGAGAGGAGGCGAGAATGAGATTCCTTTTAAACCTTTTTCGTTTTATATGGCGAATGTTCTGGCGCCTTGTATGGGCAGGAATCGTAGCCTTTATTATCTTAGTGAGCGTTCTCTATTTAACGAATCCTAGTCAAACTGGACTACCGGCTATAAGACAGGCTGTACAGACAGCGGTTAATCAGTTAGATACTTTTTTAGATCAACAAGGTATTCACACTGGACTTGGTCAAAATGTTCAGAATCTAGGAGAGCATTTAACTGATGAACATGTAGCGAGTTCGGATGGAGCACGTTGGGAAACTGCTAGAGCGACAGTTTATATTGAGACGGAAAATCCTACTTTTCGAGCAGCTTATCAGGGGGCGATGAAGTCTTGGAATGCAACAGGAGCCTTTACTTTTCAACTTGTAGAGGATAAAAGCCAAGCTAATATCATCGCTACTGAAATGAATGATAGTACTATTACGGCAGCTGGAGAAGCTGAGTCTCAGACAAATGTCTTGACCAAGCGTTTTACTAAAGTAACTGTTCGTTTGAATGCCTATTATCTTTTGAACAGCTACTACGGATATTCTCATGATAGGATTGTGAACACAGCAGCTCATGAGTTGGGCCATGCCATTGGATTGGATCACAATGAGTCAGCATCCGTCATGCAGTCTGCAGGATCTTTCTATAGTATCCAGCCCATAGATATCCAAGCTGTTAATGAATTGTACCAAGACTAAAGACAGAATTATTTAAGTTCAGAAGAATTGTCATTCCCCTCTCCTTTCGATGGAGAGGGGCTTTTAAATGCGAAGACTTGAGTTTAAAATCCATTTTTTTTAGCTAGATATCAGATTAGGCAACTTTCATTTCTTTCTAAGAAAACTATTTTATCTTTGGAGAAATTGGATTGGATGGTAGAGGAAAGGCCAGCTAGTTAACAAAAATTATAAGTAGTCATGATAGATTCGTGACGTATGCAGATTTGATTGTTCTTTTATTTAGAGTTGTAGTGTAGAAGAAGAGCTAGTATCTTTTATAGTGTAGAAGATTTAAGAAGCTGAAAGACCGATGATAAAACAATCCTCAGTATAATTTTTGCATGATGGGGATTTTTTATTTTTGTTAAAAAATACCTATTTTTCCTTGTTAATTGAAAGTCTGAGTGCTACAATATAGGCAAAATAGAAGAAAGACAGGTTCTCTGTTCAGGTGAAGAAAATGAAGGAAAGAATAGCTGATATATTTCAAAAAAGTATGGCCATTAAAAGCTTTACTCACACTGCTTTTGAACGAGATATAGAAAATTTTTTGATGAACTATATAGGACAAATTCCTTATTTTCAAACTCATCCAGACCTTTTTGGCTCTTATCCGATTCCTGAGGATAGTCTGGGACGTAGTGTTAATTGGGCCTTGGTGCGTCGTGATTCTGCTGATACAGTCATTCTATTCCACCATCATGATACAGTGGATACGGAAGACTTTGGTTCATTGAAAGACTTGGCTTTTGATAATCAGGCACTGAAAAAAAAGTTAAAAGAAGAGTCTATACGTCAAGATGTCCTGGCTGACATTTCTTCAGGAGATTGGCAATTTGGTAGAGGTTCCTGTGATATGAAGGCAGCCCTAGCCCTGCAGTTGGGGGTCTTAGAGGAATACTCGTCTGTCTCCACTGGCCAAGCAAACTTGCTTTATTTGTCTGTTGGCGATGAGGAAGCGTATTCTCAAGGGATGAGGTTAGCTGTTGGTTTGCTCTATGATTTAAAAGAACGTTTTGATCTTAATTACATTCTTGCTATTGATTCGGAACCTTTTGAAAGTAGATCTGAATCAGAAAAGGTCCTACATGTTGGGACAGTTGGAAAATTGATGCCCTTGATCGTGACCCAAGGTTTGCTTTCTCATATGAAAGAACCCTTAAAAGGTGTGAATGCGATTTCTCTTTTAGCTAAAATTGTTGAAAAAATAGACTTAAATCCTTTGCTATCTGATGCAGCTTATGGAGAACAGTCCCCCTTGCCTTCTTGGTCATTTATGAGAGACCTAAAAGAGCAGTATGATGTGTCAACGGTCCTACGTGCAGCTGGATATTTTAGTCTTCTGTATCTGGATAAAAGTCCTCAAGACTTGTTGAATCTGATCCAAGGACTGATACAAGAAGCGCTAAATGAATTTTATGATAAGTATACCAAATTGCAGGATCAATATCAGGAAAGCAAATCAATAGCTAAACCACGGGCGCTAACCTATCAAGACTTGTTAGAAGAATGCCAAAAGAAGGCTGGTTTCAAAGACTTTATAAAAGGGGTCAATCAGGAAGCTAAAGTAGAATTACAAAAGGGCTTGTCCTATCAAGAAGTTACTCTGTCCAATGTTCAAAAAGTTCTTGATTTTTACGATAAGAAAGAAGCCTTGGCTGTACTTGCCGTTGCTCCGCCTTATTACCCAACAATGAATAGCAGACGACTTCAAGAACAGGATCTTGACATGGATCGATTCATTTCTTTCTATCAGAATTATTTAGCAAATAAGGGGAGTTACCAGTTGAAAGTTGAAGAGTTTTTCATGGGTATTTGTGACATGAGTTACTGTGCTTTGGAGAAACCTTTGAGTGACTATCAATCTCTTCTGAACAGTATGGCTGTCTCAAAAGAGATTTACCCGCTTGATTTGGAAAAAATTGCTAGTATTAATGTAGCTGCTGTAAATTTGGGGCCTTGGGGCAAGGACTTACACCAGTTGACAGAACGGGTTTATGAGAAAGATATGTTAGATACCATACCAGCTTTCTTTATCTACCTTTTAGAACACCTTGACGAAGTCAAAAGGAACTAATTCAGTCTCTCTATTGTGTAATAGAGGAAAAAACGAACATTATCGTTATAAGAGAGACAAACAATTTTAAAAGATATATAATAAATATATTATAAATAAGAGCGGAGGAACTCTGATGATTGAATTGAAAAATGTAACTAAGGATTACGATGGCCATCTGGCCCTTAGAAATCTAAACTTGACTATTCAAAATGGTGAAATTGTCGGTCTGATTGGTCATAATGGTGCAGGAAAATCAACGACAATCAAGTCACTAGTCAGTGTCATTAATCCAACGAGTGGTCAAATCATTGTTGACGGACAAGAGTTGTCTGCTAACCGACTGGCCATCAAGAAAAAAATTGGTTATGTAGCTGACTCACCAGATCTCTTTCTTCGCCTAACAGCTAATGAATTCTGGGAGTTGGTAGCTACATCTTACGATATGAATGAAGCTGACTGTGAGGAACGTTTACAGTACTTGTTGGAAACATTTGATTTTGCAGATCATCGATATGAGGTCATCGAATCCTTCTCACATGGTATGCGTCAAAAAGTTTTCGTCATTGGTGCTCTACTTTCTGACCCGGATATCTGGGTATTGGACGAGCCTTTGACAGGGTTGGATCCTCAAGCGGCATTTGATCTTAAAAATATGATGCGGGAGCATGCAGATAAGGGAAATACTGTTATCTTTTCAACCCATGTCCTAGAAGTGGCTGAGCAGCTCTGTGATCGATTGGCTATCTTAAAAAAAGGGGAGTTAATTTTTTATGGAACGATCGAAGAACTCAAGTCCCAACACCCTGAGCAAAGTCTAGAGACTATTTATCTGGGATTGGCTGGACGGAAAGAAGAGGTGGTCCACGATGCGCTTTAAAGCCTTAAAAAGTTTAATTCGGACGAATATTATCTATACAACACCTCCGTCAAGTCTCACACGCTTTCGTCAGAAGCAAGCCAAAAAGCCAGATAAGAAAATTAATGTTTCTAGACAGTTGATTATGACCCACTTGTTTACAAGTTTACTTTATCTTCTTATCTTTGGAGTGATGAGTGCCTTTTATCCTTTAGCAGACCATCCGGGAATCTTTACCAATATGGTATCTATTTTTAGTCTGATGGTTTTATCACAGGGGTTCTTATCTTTCTACAATGTTTTCTATGAAAGTAAGGACTTGCAGTCTTATCGGCCTTATGCTTTTAGTGAAGCAGAAATCATGATTGGTAAGAGTATCTCTGTTGTTCTGACGGTTTTGCTTGGAGCTCTTCCGATTTTGGCCTATTTCGTTAACCTTCAGATTCAGAGTGGGAATCCTATTTGGCTGGCTATTCCAATCGTTCTGATTTCGCTAGTGGTTTTGGGATCTGTTCTGGCTTTCGGAATTTTGACAGCTGTTCATTTTATTACTAAAACTTCTGTCTTCCGTCAGCATAAGCAAGTAGCCTCTAATATTCTTTTGGGAGTGACCAATCTCTTGATTTTTGGATCAATTATTTTGGTCAATACTCAAAATAGAGAATTACTTCTTAAAGATACAGGTAGTTATTTGCCACCGATGGAAGCCTTTTATTATTTTGGTGTTGCTCCTTTTGAGGCCCAATCTCTTATTGGAATTGGTGCCTGGGCCTTGGTTGCCGTACTTCTGTTTTCAATCGTAAAATGGAAGGTTCTACCAGAGTTTTATGAAGCTGCTTTGAAAACTTCTGAGACTGTTAATAAGAAACAACGCGTTCGTAAATTTCAACTTGGAAATCAGAAGTCTTTCCCTCGATTTGTTTGGAGCTATCAGCTTAGCTTGATTAGTGACGGTTCTGTCTTTCTTCAATCAGTCTTTATGTCTAGTGTTATGCCTTATCTCTTCATACTTCCTGGACTTATGGGCTTTATTAAGGGAGGAGGATTTGAACTTAGTCCTTTCTTAACACCAAAGTTTCTAATACCATTGATGTTGATCACGGTGTTCATTGCTACTTTTAATGCAGGTTCGACCAACTTAACTATGATTGGGATTTCCTTGGAACGTGAGAATTTTTCTTATTTGAAAGTTCTTCCCTTCGATATGAAAGCTTATCTTCGCTTAAAATTCTGGTATCTTTTCTTGATCCAGTCGATCTTACCACTCTTGATATTTGTAGTGGTCAACCTATTATTGGGCACCCATTGGTTATCTCTTTTGGTTATGGTCCTTGTCTGGATCAGTAATTGTTTAGCGTGGAGTATCTGGGGCTTCCAACGGGACCATCGTCTCTTGGTTACCAACTGGTCTAACGTCACAGAATTATTCAACCGATCTAACAATACTCTAAAGACAATGATTGCTTTTCTAATCTTATTTGTTTTTATTGCCGCAATTGGTGGTTCCTATGCCTTGATATTCTACTTAAAAGAAGCAATAGTTTATGGTATTACCTTAGGATTTTTCCTTATTATCATGGTACTCTCTGGTGTTCTTTATTTTCACTATGCGAATAAATTTAAAAAGGCTCTTGAATGAGAGCCTTTTTGTTATGGTCTTTAATTTGCTATCTCATCTAGCAGACTCTGTGCAGTGGTCGTTGGATTGACACGAACACGATTGAGTGATAGAAGTCCGTCTGAGAGAGAAGCCAAGCCATTATTGGTCGTCAACCCCATTTTATATCCTAACTTTTCTGCAAGCTGAAGAGTTGTCTCACTGTAACGGCCAGAAGGATAAGCTACGGTAGTGGTTGTCTGAGAAAGATTACGATCTAAATACTCTTTAGAATCTTGTAATTCTGAATTTTGAGTATCAGCACTTGATACGGATAAATCTGGATGGTTCACGGTATGATCTTCAAAAGACATGCCGTTTTTTTTCATTTCTTTGATCTCATCAAGTGTTAGAATATCTTCGCGACCAGCTTGAACAAAACCTGTAATGACATTGTTAGTAGCCTTCATTTGGTATTTTTGTAGGATAGGATAGGCTTGAGTATAGAAGTCCTTAAGACTATCATCAAAAGTCAACCAAACGACCTTCTTATTCTCTGGGAGGACATTTTCAGTTAGGGCCTTATAAGCTTCAGCAGGAGAAAGAGTGTAGTATCCTGCTTCTTTCAAGGCCTTTAAGTGGCTTTCAAAAGTTTCTGGATCAACAATTAATCCAGAGTTAGCGGCTTCGGATGGGTCCATGACATGGATAGCATGATACATCAAGATGGGCAATTTAACAGGCTTATCTTGCTTGACCCATTTGATTTCCTCTTTCTTTTGACTAGTAGATGAAGGCTGGCTCGCCTCTTCTGAAGGGCTTGCTTTACTAACTTGGCTAGCTTCAGGCTTGCTGGCTTCTTGCTGACTATTACTGTATTCTTTCCAAAGGAAAATACCACCAGTAACGATAAAGATGAGAAGAATGAGGTTCAACAGAAGTAAGATATCTCTTTTCTTTTGAGCCTTTTTTTCTGCTGAACGATTGCGATTAGGATAAGTCATAATTTCTCCTTGGCTAGATATTTGCTTTTATTATATCAAATCTAGAGAGGAATAGTATGAATTTTGTGCTAAATTCTGATATAATAGACTTTATACAGAAAAAATTTGAGGAGTGCTTCATGTCTATTAAAATAGCTTTACTTGGTTTTGGAACAGTGGCCAGTGGTGTGCCATTTCTACTGAAGGAAAACGGAGAAAAAATCCTTCAAGCAGCTCATTCAGAGATTGAGGTTGCTAAAGTCTTGGTTAAGGATGATGCTGAAAAAGAGCGTCTTTTGGCAGCCGGAAATGACTTTAACTTTGTCACAAATGTCGAAGAAATTCTGAATGATCCTGAGATTACCATTGTCGTAGAATTGATGGGACGGATTGAGCCAGCGAAAACTTTTATCACTCGTGCTCTTGAAGCTGGCAAACATGTGGTAACCGCCAATAAGGACTTGCTGGCTGTTCATGGAGCAGAGCTACTGGAAATTGCTCAAAAACAAAATGTGGCTCTCTACTATGAAGCAGCTGTTGCCGGTGGGATTCCAATCCTTCGTACCTTGGTCAATTCATTGGCTTCTGACAAAATTACCCGTATCCTAGGTGTGGTTAATGGAACTTCTAACTTTATGATGACCAAGATGGTAGAAGAAGGATGGTCTTATGAAGATGCTCTTGCTGAAGCTCAGAAACTTGGATATGCTGAAAGTGATCCAACCAATGACGTAGATGGTATTGATGCAGCCTACAAGATGGTTATTCTCAGTCAGTTCGCTTTTGGTATGAATGTTAAGTTTGAAGATGTAGGCCATCAAGGAATTCGAAATATCACGCCAGAAGATGTAGCTGTTGCTCAGGAGTTGGGCTATGTAGTTAAACTAGTTGGGTCTATCGAAGAGACGCCATCAGGTATTGCAGCAGAAGTAGCTCCAACATTCCTTCCTAAAGCGCATCCACTGGCTAGTGTCAATGGGGTGATGAACGCTGTCTTTGTTGAGTCAATTGGTATCGGAGAGTCTATGTACTACGGACCGGGGGCTGGTCAAAAACCAACTGCTACTAGTGTTGTGGCAGATATCGTTCGCATCAGCCGTCGTTTGAATGAAGGGACAGTCGGCAAAGCCTTTAATGAATATAGCCGTGAGTTAGTGCTAGCTAAGCCAGAAGATGTGAAGAGTAACTATTACTTCTCTATCTTGGCGCCTGATTCTAAAGGTCAAGTTCTGCATTTGGCTGAGATTTTCAATGCTGAGGATATTTCCTTTAAGCAGATTCTACAGGAAGGCACAGACGGTGAGAAGGCTCGCGTGGTGATTATTACCCATGCTGTCAGCAAGACACAGCTGGAAAATGTCACTGCTAAGCTTAAAGAAGTTGCTGAGTTCGATTTGCTCAACACCTTCAAAGTATTAGGAGATTAAGATGAAGATTATTGTACCCGCTACCAGTGCTAATATTGGTCCAGGCTTCGATTCAGTTGGTGTGGCTGTCAGCAAGTATTTGACCATTGAGGTTCTGGAGGAAAGAGATGAATGGCTAATCGAACATGACTTAAATCCAAGAATTCCCAAGGATAAACGAAACTTGCTAATCAAAGTAGCCTTGCAACTGTCACCAAACCTTCAGCCTTATCGTTTGAAGATGACTAGCGATATTCCTTTGGCACGTGGTCTGGGTTCATCTAGCTCAGTTATCGTGGCTGGAATTGAATTGGCTAACCAATTAGGAAAACTGGATTTAACGGATGATGAAAAACTGGATTGGGCAAACAAGATTGAAGGCCATCCAGACAATGTGGCTCCAGCTATTTTTGGAAATCTAGTCATATCTAGTGTTTTTAAAGGGGCTGTTTCTTCTGTTAGGGCAGACTTTCCAGAGTGTTCTTTCATTGCTTATGTTCCTAAGTACGAACTGAAGACACGGGATAGTCGCAGTGTTTTGCCTTTTAAATTTTCTTATAAGGAAGCAGTAGCAGCTAGTTCGATTGCCAATGTTGCAATTGCAGCTCTTCTCCAGGGAGACCTTGTCAAGGCAGGCCGAGCCATCGAATCGGATCGTTTCCATGAGCGTTTTCGCCAAAAACTCGTTAGAGAATTTCCAAACATTAAGAAATTGGCTAAAAAACATGGAGCTTATGCTACTTATTTATCTGGAGCAGGTCCAACAATTATGATTTTAGCTCCAAAAGATAGAGCCAAATTAATTCAAACACGGATTGAGGGATGCAAGTATAATGGAGAAGTCTTTATACTAGATGTTGACAGAGATGGTGTTCGAGTAGAATTTTGAATGCTTTAAAATAGACAATGAGACTGTCTATGCCTACCAAAAAAATTATGATATAATCAAATGAATATCCAACTAGGAGGTTTTACACGAATGGATAAACTTGAATGGCAGGATCTTGCTAGCCAGCTAGGACTTGAGTACGATGAAGATACGAAAATTATTTTCGGTCAGAAAGATGGGTACACTCTTTTTATTGAAGATGCTGGCGAAAAAATCTACCGAATTTGCTTTTCAGTTAAAGGTGATGAAGCACTTTCCATTGCAGAAGATTTGAAAGAATTGAAAAAGTCCACTAAGGGTATGACAAATGCTCAGCTTACGCGTTACAAGCTTGTTATTACCGTTAAAGGTGGAATGACTAAGGGTAGAACCAAAGAAACAATTGCTGAATGTTTGGAAGCTAGTGTCACCTTCTTAAAAGAGCATGGGTTAATCAATGTTTGTGAGCACACTGGAGAAGCAGAGCCAACAGCAGTCTATCAAGTAGGGACAAACTTGTTGATTTTATCGGCTGATAGCTTCCAACAGTTGAGCTCTAATCTTGCAATTGAGAATCAAAGCTATGATCAGCAAAATGAAAATGTGATTGGCGGAATCGTCGGAGCCTTTGTTGGGTGTTTGATCGGTGGAGCTGTTACATTGGGAATCGCTCAATTGGGTTATGTCTCTTTTGTATCTGGTTTAGTTATGGGAGTTTGTACCATTAAGGGTTATGAACTTTTAGGAAAGAAATTATCTAAACTTGGAATTGGTATCAGTATTTTCTTTATGCTTGTGATGATTTTATTTGTTCACCAGCTTGACTGGGCTATATTAGTTACAAGAGAAGTAGGCACAGATGTTTTCACAGCTTTCTCTTATTTCACAAATTATCTCTTATCTGGTGGAGAAGTTCATTATACCTACTGGCTTAACCTTGGATTGCTCTATCTCTTTACAGGAATTGGTGCATACTCTATGGTTCATAGTGCTTTAAGTAAGCAAACCTTGAAGTATGTCACTAGGAAATTATAAAAGAAAACTGGCTGAGGCCAGTTTTTTTGTATTTTTATCGAAAATGCCGATTAATTTTGATATAATAGAATCAATTTGTGATAAGAAAGAGAAATCATGGTGAATATAGAATTATTAAAGTCGGAACTAGCGGGAATTGATATCCGTTTTGATGAACCCTTAAAGAAATATACTTATACTAAGGTCGGAGGGCCTGTCGACTTTTTAGTTTTCCCTCGAAATCGTTATGAATTAGTCCGTGTTGTTAAGTTTGCAAACAAAGAGCAGATTCCATGGATGGTTCTAGGAAATGCTAGTAATATCATTGTTCGAGATGGTGGTATTCGTGGCTTTGTGATTATGTTTGACCAGCTACATACCATTATGGTTAACGGCTATACGATTGAAGCCGAAGCCGGGGCTAAATTAATCGACACCACTCATGTAGCCTTACATCATAGCTTGACAGGTTTTGAGTTTGCATGTGGAATTCCAGGAAGTGTAGGTGGAGCTGTCTTCATGAATGCTGGCGCCTATGGTGGCGAAATCGCTCATGTCCTAGTATCTTGTAAGGTCCTGACTCCAGAAGGAGAAATCAAGACGATTTCAGCAGAGGAAATGAAGTTTGGCTATCGCTCTTCGGTTATTCAAGAAACTGGCGATATTGTCATTTCTGCTAAATTCGCCCTTTCTCCAGGAAACTACACAGCCATTCATCAGGAAATGAAACGACTCACACATCTGCGAGAACTTAAGCAACCACTAGAATATCCATCATGTGGTTCGGTCTTTAAACGTCCTTTAGGTCATTTCGCTGGGCAGCTGATTAGTGAGGCGGGGCTCAAGGGGCACCGGATTGGTGGCGTTGAAGTTTCAACTAAACACGCTGGTTTTATGGTCAATATTGCCGATGGAAATGCTCAGAACTATGAAGATTTGATTGCTCACGTGATTCAAACTGTTGAAAAGGAATCTGGTATAAAGTTGGAGCGTGAAGTCCGGATTATTGGAGAGACTTTACAGTAAAATTTTACTGTGATTGAAATGTTAGATAAGAAGGTTAGTCGTTGTCTAGTAATGAACGACTTTCTGCTTTTTTCTGACCGCTACGTTTTAGTTGAGGGGGTGACGCCTATCGATATCGCAAGTATGCAGGGCACTAGTTGCCCTCGAGAAGCAGTAGCGGCTTGACAGAGCCCCAATCTGTTAATACATGAAAAAGAAGGAATTTATGTGAATTGAAAAAACCAATTATCGAATTCAAAAATGTTTCTAAGGTTTTTGAGGATAACAATACTGTTGTTTTAAAAGACATTAACTTTGAGCTAGAAGAAGGAAAATTTTATACTCTTTTAGGTGCTTCAGGGTCTGGTAAATCTACGATTTTAAATATTATCGCTGGCCTCCTAGATGCCTCTACAGGAGATGTCTTTTTGGATGGGGTACGGATCAATGACGTACCAACCAATAAACGTGATGTACACACTGTTTTTCAGTCTTATGCCCTTTTCCCGCATATGAATGTCTTTGAAAACGTGGCCTTTCCGCTACGTTTGCGTAAGGTTGAGAAGAAGGAAATTGAACGTCGTGTCAAAGAAGTGTTGAAAATGGTTCAGCTGGAAGGTTTTGACCGCCGTTCTATTCGAAAATTATCAGGTGGTCAGCGACAACGGGTAGCCATTGCTCGAGCGATCATTAATGAACCTCGAGTGGTCCTCTTAGATGAACCACTATCAGCTCTTGATTTGAAATTGCGGACGGACATGCAGTATGAACTTCGTGAGTTGCAACAGCGCCTAGGCATTACCTTTGTCTTTGTTACTCACGACCAAGAAGAAGCTCTAGCAATGAGCGATTGGATCTTTGTCATGAATGACGGAGAGATTGTCCAGTCTGGTACACCGGTTGATATCTATGATGAGCCGATTAACCATTTTGTTGCGACTTTCATTGGAGAGTCTAATATCCTCCCTGGTAAGATGATTGAGGACTATTTAGTTGAGTTCAATGGCGAACGTTTTGAAGCAGTGGACGGTGGTATGCGTCCTAATGAGTCTGTTGAAGTTGTTATTCGTCCAGAAGATCTGCGCATTACTCTTCCAGAGGAAGGAAAACTGCAGGTTAAGGTTGATACTCAGCTCTTCCGTGGTGTCCACTATGAAATCATCGCCTATGACGAACTAGGTAATGAATGGATGATTCACTCGACCCGCAAAGCCATTGTCGGTGAAGTTATTGGTCTTCAGTTTGAACCAGAAGATATCCATATCATGCGTCTCAATGAAACAGAAGAAGAATTTGATGCTCGTATCGAAGAATATGTTGAAATTGAAGAACAAGAAGCTGGTCTGATTAACGCAATCGAGGAGGAAAGAGATGAAGAAAACAACCTCTAACCTCTTTATCGTTCCATATTTTTTATGGATTGTGCTTTTCGTACTAGCACCGGTTGCTATGATTATCTGGAATTCCTTCTTTAATATTGAAGGAGGATTCACCTTAGAAAACTACCGGACTTATTTTGCCTCTCAGAATTTGACCTATTTAAAAATGAGTTTCAATTCGATTTTTTACGCGGGAATTGTAACTTTGGTCACCTTATTGGTCAGTTATCCAACGGCATTTTTCTTGACTCAGCTCAAGCACAAGCAACTCTGGCTCATGTTGATTGTTCTACCGACTTGGATTAATCTTTTGCTGAAGGCCTATGCCTTTATCGGAATTTTCGGTCAGGATGGCTCTATCAACCAATTCCTTAGCTTTATCGGAGTTGGACCTCAGCAAATTCTTTTTACCGATTTTTCTTTCATTTTTGTTGCTAGTTACATTGAGCTTCCCTTCATGATTTTGCCAATCTTTAATGTGTTGGATGATTTGGATCCAAATCTCATTAACGCCAGTCGTGATTTGGGAGCCAATCGTTGGGAAACTTTCCGGCGAGTGATCTTTCCTCTTTCGATGAATGGAGTGCGCTCAGGAGTTCAGTCTGTTTTCATCCCTAGTCTCAGCCTCTTCATGCTGACTCGTCTGATTGGCGGAAATCGAGTTATTACCCTGGGGACAGCGATTGAGCAACACTTTCTTACGACACAAAACTGGGGTATGGGTTCAACCATCGGAGTGGTTCTGATTATTGCCATGCTTCTGATTATGTGGGCAACCAAAGAAAGGAGAGATCGATGAAGAAACTATCCAGTATCTATCTAGCTTTTGTCTTTCTGATTCTTTATCTGCCAATCTTTTATCTGATCGGTTATGCCCTCAATGCTGGTGACGATATGAATCAATTTACCGGCTTTAGCTTGACTCACTTTGAGAACCTATTTGGTGACAAGCGTTTGATGCTGATTTTGGCTCAAACCTTCTTTCTGGCCTTTCTTTCTGCTCTAATCGCGACAATCATTGGGACTTTTGGAGCAATCTATATCTATCAAGCCAAGAAAAAATACCAGGAAGCTTTCCTTTCTGTCAACAATGTCTTGATGGTAGCGCCAGATGTAATGATTGGTGCCAGTTTCTTGATTCTCTTCACCAATATGAAATTCCAGCTGGGCTTTATCTCAGTTCTGGCTAGCCACGTGGCCTTCTCTATTCCGATCGTTGTTCTGATGATTCTGCCAAGGCTTAAAGAAATGAACGACGATATGATTAAGGCGGCTTACGACTTAGGTGCCAGCCAGTTACAAATGTTGAAAGAAATCATGTTGCCCTATCTGACACCAGCTATTATAGCAGGATATTTTATGGCATTTACCTACTCTTTGGATGATTTTGCAGTAACCTTCTTTGTAACAGGGAATGGTTTCACTACCCTCTCAGTGGAAATTTATTCTCGTGCCCGTCAGGGGATTTCTTTGGAAATCAATGCCCTATCTGCTTTAGTCTTTCTCTTTAGTATTTTTCTGGTGATTGGCTATTACTTCATTTCACGAGAGAAGGAGGAGCAGGCATGAAAAGACTCTATTCCTTTCTAATCGGTATTGTTGCCATTGTCGCTATCTTATGGCTAGTTAGTGTTCAGCTTGAAAATCAAACCAAAACTAGTGGTGGAGATAAACTGGTCATCTATAACTGGGGTGACTATATTGACCCAGAATTGCTAGAACAATTCACCAAAGAAACGGGAGTTCAAATCCAGTACGATACCTTTGATTCAAATGAATCAATGTACACTAAAATCAAGCAGGGAGGGACGACTTATGACATTGCCATCCCTAGTGAATACATGATTGCCAAGATGATCAAAGAGAATTTGGTAGAAAAGCTAGATCACAAGCAGATCAAGGGGATGGAGAATATCGGTTCAGATTTCTTAGACCAGCCTTTTGATCCAGGGAACCAATATTCTATTCCTTATTTCTGGGGAACCCTGGGCATTGTTTATAATAGCAAGTTGGTTGACAAGGCTCCAGAACATTGGGATGACCTTTGGCACCCAGAATACAAAAACTCTATCATGTTGATTGATGGAGCGCGTGAGGTTATGGGCTTAGGTCTCAATTCTCTGGGCTATGGATTAAATGACAAAAATGCGGATCATTTGCAGGAAGCTGTGGACAAGCTCTACAAGCTTACACCAAATATCAAAGCTATTGTAGCAGATGAGATGAAGGGCTACATGATTCAAAATAATGCGGCGATTGGTGTAACTTTCTCTGGAGAAGCTAGGCAGATGCTAGAGAAGAACGAAGACTTGCGTTACGTAGTTCCTAGTGAAGCCAGCAACCTTTGGTTTGATAACATTGTCATTCCAAAAACGGTTAAAAATAAAAAAGCAGCTTATCAATTTATTAACTTCATGCTGCGTCCAGAAAATGCCTACAAGAATGCGCTTTATGTTGGCTATTCAACCCCAATTCCAAAGGCAAAAGAGCTTCTTCCAAAAGAAATTCAAGAAGATCAGGCCTTCTATCCTACAGAAGAAACCATGAAGCACCTAGAAGTTTACCAGCAACTAGGTCCTAAATGGTTAGGGATTTACAATGACCTCTATTTACAGGTTAAGATGTATAGAAAATAAAAAAATGAGCTGGAACAGATGTTCTGGCTCATTTTATTGTTGATTTTCCTGCTCGCTGCTACTAGCACTTGTCTCAGCCTGGCTAGAAGAAGTGGTGTCATTACTTGAAGAACTTGAACTAGTCTCCGTACTAGTTGCAACTGAACTCTCTTGTGTGGAGGTCTCAGTGGCCTCAGAAGTAGATGCAGTAGTCGTCTCTTTTTCGACTTCCTTGATGATAGTAGTCGTTTGAGCAGAAGAACTGGTATCTGATTTCTTTTGTTCATTGGACTTCATTGCATTCATAATAGTAATAGTCGCTGTGATAATACCCAGCACACTACCGATCAAGGTTAAGGTTTTCTGAAAAGCAGATAGGCCTTTTTTGATATGGCGCCCAGCTTTTCCAGCTTCCTGATTATCTTTATTTGTTTTCTTATTTTGACGAGAATAGTTGGTCATAATGTTTTTCAAACTCCTTTGCAAAAACTAAATATGAATTCAAGTTCATTTCATATTTTCCATTATACGTCTTTTATTTTAAAATGTCTTAAAAAAATAAAAATTTTGTATTTGAAAACGCAGTCAGTAGTTTTTTTCTCTAGACAAGAAGTTTGATGATAAGAGATGTCTGGGTAAACTTTCAAAATAATAAAAGAAATCCTGCTTAGAGAAACGTGGCTTTTATCATAAAGTAAGGCTGGGAATTCTTTGTCCCAGCCTCTTTTAAATATCGATAAAGAATTTTAATTTTTTCCCTCTTGGAGAACAGCTTGCGCAACGGCAAGTCTAGCTGCAGGGACCCTATAAGGCGAACAGGAAACGTAGGTAACCTCGATATCCTGGAAGAAAGAAATAGAAGTAGGATCTCCACCAACCTCACCACAAATACCGATGGATAAATTTGGTTTTACTTGGCGAGCCTTGCTGACCGCAATTCTCATTAACTCACCAACACCATCCTTATCAATATTTTGGAATGGATCGGATGAGAGAATGCCCTTCTTTTTATAATGGCCAATAAATTTTCCTATATCATCCCGAGAGAAACCAAAGGTCATTTGAGTCAAGTCGTTGGTTCCAAAACTAAAGAAATCAGCTTCCTGAGCCAGCTTATCTGCGGTTAGACAAGCGCGTGGTAATTCAATCATAGTACCAATTTCATATGGGAAGGGCTTTTGTTCATACTCATTGAAGAGACACTGGATATGTTCATTTAGATATGATTTAACAAAGTCCAGTTCTTTTTTATCCGCTATCAAAGGGATCATAATTTTTGGATTGATTTTAAGTCCTTCTTGATGCAGTCTAATGGCACTTCTAAAAATAGCCTCGGCTTGCATTTTGTAAATTTCTGGCTGGGTAATTCCAAGACGGCATCCCCGATGACCTAACATAGGGTTGCTTTCCTGCAAGTTCTCGATTTGACGGGCTAACTTTTCTGGTGACTTGTGCAATTTTTCGGCTAAAAGCTTGATTTCCTGAGGATCCTTAGGCAAAAATTCATGCATTGGTGGATCTAAAAGGCGAATAATCATCGGTTTATCCTGAACTGCTTGGAACATTTGGTAGAAGTCTTCTTCTTGGAAATGTAAAAGTAGCTTGAGGGCTATCTTAATCTCCTCCTCGTTGTCAGCGAGAATGAGGCGACGCATTTCTAGGATCCGGTCTTGACCAAAAAACATATGTTCAGTACGGGCCAGTCCAACCCCTTGAGCACCAAATTTCATAGCTGTTTCCAAATCTTTGACAGTCTCGGCATTTGCTCGAACCTTCAGACGAGCAACTTCATCAGCCCAAGAAAGCAGACGCTGGAGGTCCTGATTATTTTCAACTAGGACAGTTGGGATTTCTCCGCTATAAATGCAACCTGAACTACCATCAACAGAAATGATATCTCCTTCAGTAAGGGTAAGACTTCCACATGAAAGTGTCTTGCTTTCCTCGCGAATGCTTAGTTCTCCACAGCCAGCGACACAGCAGGTTCCCATTCCTCTAGCGACAACGGCTGCATGAGAGGTCATACCACCTTGACTGGTTACAATAGCTTGGCTGACCACCATTCCTTCAATATCTTCAGGAGAAGTTTCCTGTCTGACTAAAATGACTTTTCTTCCTAAATCATTTAGTTCTTTAGCTCGATCAGCTGTAAAGACTATTTCACCAGTAGCAGCTCCAGGACTAGCTGGCAAACCTTGAGCTATGAAAGAAGCTTTTTGTAATGCTGTATCTTCAAAGATAGGATGAATGAGCTGACTAATAGACGTAGGAGATACTCTTAAGAGGGCATCATTTTTACTGATAATACCTTGATCTACTAAATCTAACGCAATTTTTAATGAGGCTTTGGCAGTCCGTTTACCATTTCTAGTTTGTAAGATATAAAGCTTCCCTTTCTCAATAGTAAATTCAATGTCCTGCATGTCTTTATAGTGGTTTTCAAGAATGCTTGCATAGTCTTTAAAGGCTTCATAGGCTTGGGGTTGAGCTTTTTCTAATGCAGCTATAGGTTCTGGAGTCCGTATGCCAGCGACCACATCTTCTCCTTGGGCATTCAGTAAAAATTCACCGAATAATACAGCTTCACCGCTAGCAGGGTTCCTAGTAAAACAGACTCCAGTTCCACTGTTTTGATCACTATTTCCAAAAACCATGGCTTGAACGTTTACAGCTGTTCCCAAATCATGAGAAATATGATTTAAATCACGGTAAATTTTAGCACGATTATTATTCCAGGACTTAAAAACAGCTTGAATAGCAGCGTAAAGCTGGTCTATCGGATTTTCTGGAAAATTCTTATTTTCTTGATGGTAGATTTCTTTATATTTCTTAACCAGGTCTTGGTGCTCAGCAATTGACAATTCTTTAAGGCTTTTATTCTGGTTCTTTTCAAAGTTTTCTAATAAAGTATCAAAAAGTTCTTTAGGAATACCATATACAACGTCTGCAAACATTTGAAGAAGACGTCGGTAACAGTTGTAGGCAAAGTCAGGATTAGTCTGTTCGGCTAATATTTGTGTCCGATGATCATTGAGCCCAAGATTCAAAATGGTATCCATCATTCCTGGCATGGAGAATTTTGCACCGCTACGAACGGAGACTAAAAGCAAGTCAGAGTTCTCTCCATTGAAAGACTTATTCGTTTTCCTCTCAAGAAGGGTAATCGCTTTCAAAACATGATCTTTTAAAGAGGAATCAAAGAAATCGGAATTTTCGAGAAACCTGATGCAGCTTTCTGTAGTAATGGTAAAACCTGGAGGAACAGGCAATCCCAAATTGCTCATCTCTGCTAAATTGGCTCCTTTTCCACCAAGGAGAGCTTTGTCATTCGCACTTCCTTCCTCGAAGGAATAAATCCATTTTGTCATATCTGCCTCCAAATTGATTTAATATGTGTCATATTAAAAGACAAGTACATTGTAATATACATCATATATACTTGTCAAATAAAAAACGTGCAGGTTTTTTGTTGACATATTTAATTTTTTTGATATAATGTGTAACAAAAATGATGAATATATAAAGGAATTTAATTTAAATATGCTGAGGATAGCCAATTATTCTTTTAATATTTATTTTTATCACTTATAGAATGCAGAAAGGTTTTATGTTAATTGAAATTAAGCGAACGACAAAAGAAAATTGTAGAAATTGTTAAAGTTCAGCAGCCTTTGAGCGGTGAGAAAATATCGGAGCTACTGGATATTTCTCGGGCGACATTACGGTCAGATCTTTCCTTTCTAACCTTGGTTGGAATCTTAAAGGCCACTCCGAAAGTTGGTTACACGTATTCTGGCACTGATCTAGAAACATTATTCTTTTTTGATACTTTTCGAAAAGAAGTAGCAGAGATTATGACTTCTCCGGTCTTGGTAAGCCATGATTCTTATATTCAGGATGCTATTATTACTCTTTTTATGTATGATGCAGATGTTCTCTATGTCATCGACGAAGAAAAGCTCCTCCTTGGAATTATGTCACGTAAAGATCTTCTGAGGGCTTCACTCAATTCTAATATTAATAGTACACCTGTAGCAGTTTGTATGACCAGGATGCCCCATATTAAAACATGCCACAAGAATATGAATATTTTAGAAGCAGCTGCCCTCCTTCAAGATTATGCTATAGATTCATTGCCAATAGTGGACGAGGAGAATGAGCGTAAAATTTTAGGAAGCGTGACCAAGTCAGCCTTGTTGGATTATATTATTCAGCAAGCTCGAAGCGCTGAGGTGAATAGAGAAGAGGAATAAATATGAAAAAAGAAATGATTGTTTATAGTGTTTCAGATTCATTAGGTGGGACTTCCCAAAAGTTGCTGTCAGCAGTTACGGCACAATATCCAGATATTATTTTTAATAACAGCTATCGTTTTCCTTTTATTAACAAGGAGGAGGAACTGTTAGATATTTTACGTGACGCTATCAAGGATGATGCCCTAGTAATTAGTACCTTGGTTGATGGCAAGCTAGCCTCTGTAGCTAGAGAGTTTAGTCAGGCTCATGGTCTGTCCTATTTGGATTTGATGCATCCTTTTTTTGAAATTATCAAGGAAAAGACGGGTACTGACCCGATTGAAGTCCCTGGGACTCTTCATCGTTTAGATAGCGAATACTTTAATAAAATTTCAGCTATTGAATTTGCGGTCAAGTATGATGACGGTAAAGCGCCACAAGGATTTTTAGATTCAGATATAGTCCTATTGGGTGTTTCCCGTACTTCGAAAACACCTCTTAGCATTTACTTAGCTAATAAAGGATATAAGGTTTCAAATCTTCCTTTAATCCCAGAAGTTCCTCTGCCTCAGGTTTTGGAAAAAGTTGATTCTCGACGTTTAATTGGTCTTGTTTGTGAGCCAGAAAAATTAGCGAAAATTCGTAGTCACCGTCTCGACTCTTTAGGCTTGACCCAGGAAACCAGCTATACAGATCTGGAAAAAATTTATCAGGAATTGGACTATTCTAAAACCGTATTTAAAAAATATGGAGCTCAGATCATTAATATGTCAGATAAATCAATTGAAGAGACAGCTTTCTTGATCGAAGAGCATTTAAAGAAACTGAACTAAGCGAATGAAGAGTTAACTGTTTTTCATAAATAGGTTAGAGCGTTGGAGGGCAGATATGGAGCAATATAAGCGTATTTTACTGAAAGAATTTGACTCTCGGCAAAAGGTTATTACAGAACTAACCAACCTTGAAGCAATTTTAAACCTTCCTAAAGGGACAGAGCTTTACATCAGTGATATTCATGGAGAATTCGAGGCTTTTGACTATATTTTAAGAAGCTGTGCTGGTATTCTCAATGAAAAAATTAAGGATTGCTTCGGGGATTCTTTATCACAAGATGATAAAAACAGACTATCAGCTTTGGTTTCCTATCCAGAACTTGTCTTGAAAGAAGGTAATAAAAGCAGAGACTGGTATAAGGACACCATCCCTCAGCTGTTAAGCTTACTGGCCTTTGCAGCAGCCAAGTACAGTCGCTCCAAGCTAAGAAAGGCCTTGCCACCTCAATATGCCTATATCATTGAAGAATTGGTTTATAGTGATACTGCTTTAGCGGATAAAAAATCTTACTTCGAAAATATTCTGTCTTATGTCATTGAGCTACGCGAAGCTGTTCCTTTTATTCTGGGGATATCTGGCAGTATCCGTCGCTTATTGATTGACCACTTGCATGTAGTGGGAGATATTTTTGATAGAGGGGCTGGTAGTCCTCAAGTCATGGATGAACTCTTGCATTTTCATTCTTTAGACATTCAGTGGGGAAATCACGATATTATTTGGATGGGAGGCTTTTTCGGTTCTAAAGCCTGTATGCTCAATGCCTTGCGTATCGCAGCACGCTATGGTTATCTGTGGGATATCGAAAAGGCTTATGGCTTAAATCTTCGAGCCTTAACACTATTTGCGGATAGAACCTATAAGACCAATCCTAAGTTTAGGCCTATTCTGGGACATAGAGAAGTCGATTTCACTGCTGAAGAAATTTTACAGTTGGAAAAGGTTCATCAAGCTCTTACCATAATACAGTTTAAGCTAGAAAGTCAATTAATAAAAAGACGCCCTGAGTTCCAGATGGAGGACCAGGTTACCTTGGATAAAATTGATTACTGGGAAGAATGTCTGACGATCGATGATAAAAAACATCCTTTGATTAATACTTGTTTTCAAACTATTGATCCAACAAATCCATCAGAATTAAGTCCAGAAGAAGCGCAAGCAGTTGACAGTATGTTGGCTTCCTTTCAAGGATCTCTCAAGCTGGCTGAACATATCAACCTGCTCATGAAAAAGGGTTCAATGTATAAGATTTACAACCAACATTTGCTCTTTCATGGCTGTATTCCTCTTGAACCTTCTGGAGAGTTTCAACCTCTTATGATTCATCAAGCGCATTATGTAGGAAGAAAATTGCTGGATTTCTTTGAATACCATATTCGCCAAGCAGCAAAGAATAAAGAAATCGGCGATGATTTTTCGACAGACTTAATTTGGTATTGTTGGAGAGGTAAATTGTCCCCTCTATTTGGGAAAGATAAGATGACCACTTTAGAACGTTATTTTATCGAGGATAAGGAAACCCACAAGGAAGTGGAAAATTCTTATTTTTCTTATCGTAATTCTGAGAAAATTTGTCAGTTGATTTTAGAAGAATTCGGCCTCTTTTCCCAGGAGTCTAGAATGGTCAATGGCCATACTCCAGTCAAGACAGGCAAGGGAGAGTCTCCTATTCGTGGTGGTGGCTTGCTCTTCGTCATTGATGGCGGTTTGTGTGAAGCTTATCAAGAAAAGACTGGAACAGCAGGATATTCTTTGTTGAATAATTCTTACGGTTTTCAACTGGTAACCCACCAACCCTTCCAAAATGCCCAAAAGGTAGTAGAAGCACCTTTTGCCCAGACTTCTTTAAAGAAAGTTATTGAAAATGTTGAACAGCGAACTCTGATTAAATCCACTAGTATCGGTCAAATATTGATGGCTCAGCAACAAGAACTTTTTGCTCTGCTGCATGAATTTTACGACTTTTAAAACATACCCTAGATTCTTCTTGAATTTAGGGCTTTTTCTTTCTTGTTCCTGTTTCTCTTTCGTGTTACAATAGGAGTATTGAATTTTAGAGGAAAGAACATGATTTATTTAGATAATTCAGCAACAACCAAGCCTTATCCTGAGACTTTGGCCACTTACACAGAAGTTGCTTCTAAAATCTGGGGCAATCCATCCAGTCTGCACAGTTTAGGCAGTCAGGCAACCCGTCTCTTAGAAGCTTCACGTAGGCAAATTGCAGAGCTTTTGGGCAAGTCTTCGTCGGAGATTTTTTTTACGTCTGGAGGAACAGAAGGGGACAATTGGGTGCTTAAAGGAGTTGCCTTTGAAAAGGTTCCTTTTGGAAAACACATCATCGTGTCTAACATTGAGCATCCCGCTGTTAAAGAATCAGCTCTTTGGCTACAGAGTCAAGGGTTTGAAATAGATTTTGCCCCAGTGGATAAGTCTGGTTTTGTTGATGTAGACAAGCTAGCAGAGCTAATTCGACCAGACACCACTCTGATCTCCATCATGGCTGTCAATAATGAAATTGGCAGTATTCAACCCATTCAGAAAATATCCGAACTGCTAGCAGACAAGCCGACTATTTCCTTTCATGTGGATGCTGTACAGGCTGTTACGAAGATTCCGACAGCTTCTTATCTGACGGATCGCGTGGATTTTGCGACATTTTCCAGTCATAAATTTCATGGTCTTCGGGGTGTGGGAATTGTCTATATCAAGTCTGGTAAGAAAATCAGTCCGCTTTTGACTGGTGGAGGTCAGGAGTCGGACAAGCGCTCAACGACGGAAAATTTAGCTGGCATTGCAGCGACAGCCAAGGCTCTGCGATTGTCTATGGAAAGGCAAGAAGTATTTGCTCAAAAGACAATACAGATGAAGAGAATTCTCCTTGAAGAGTTGCAGAAGTATCCAGATGTGGTGATTTTCTCAGACATGGAAGATTTTGCGCCTCATATACTGACCTTTGGTATCAAGGGAGTGCGAGGCGAAGTTATCGTCCATGCTTTTGAAGACTACGAGATTTATATCTCGACTACCAGCGCTTGCTCTTCTAAGGCTGGAAAGCCAGCAGGAACCCTAATCGCTATGGGAGTCGAAAAGTCTCTGGCTCAAACTGCTGTCCGTATCAGTTTGGATCTTGATAATGATATGAGCCAGATGGAGCAGTTTTTGACAACTTTTAAAATCATTTACGAAAAAACTAGAAAAATAAGGTAAACAATGCATTATTCAGAAATTATGGTACGCTACGGTGAGCTCTCAACCAAGGGCAAGAACCGCATGCGCTTTATCAACAAACTCAAACGCAATATCCAATCAGTCTTATCAATCTATCCGCAGGTTCATGTCAAGGCTGACCGTGACCGCACTCATATCTATCTGCATGGAACAGACTATCAGCCGGTCGCTGAATCACTCAAGCAGATTTTTGGGATTCAGAATTTCTCTCCATCTTATAGGGTTAAAAAGTCTGTACCAGCCTTGATTGAAGCTGTTCAAACCATCATGAAGCAAGTCTATCAGGAAGGCATGACCTTTAAGATTACCAGCAAGCGCAGTGATCACAGCTTTGAGTTAGATAGCCGCGAGCTTAACCAGACTCTGGGAGACGCTGTTTTTATGGCCATTCCTAATGTTCAGGTCAAGATGAAAGCGCCGGATATTGAGTTGCGTGTCGAAATTCGTGAAGAAGCGGCCTATATCTCCTATGAGACGATTCGTGGTGCTGGGGGACTGCCAGTCGGTACTTCAGGAAAAGGCATGCTCATGCTGTCGGGTGGGATTGACTCACCAGTGGCTGGTTATCTGGCTCTCAAGCGTGGTGTAGATATTGAGGCTGTTCACTTTGCCAGTCCGCCTTACACAAGTCCAGGAGCTCTGAAAAAAGCTCAAGATTTGACTCGAAAATTGACCAAGTTTGGTGGCAATATCCAGTTTATCGAAGTGCCTTTCACAGATATTCAAGAGGAAATCAAGGCCAAGGCTCCTGAAGCCTACCTGATGACCCTGACTCGTCGCTTTATGATGCGCATTACTGACCGGATTCGGGAGGAACGGGGGGCTCAAGTCATTATCAACGGAGAAAGTCTAGGTCAGGTGGCTAGTCAAACTATCGAGAGTATGCAGGCTATCAATGCTGTAACCAATACACCGGTTATCCGTCCTGTCGTGACTATGGATAAGCTGGAAATCATTGAGATTGCCGAAAAAATCGATACTTTCCAAATTTCTATCCAGCCATTTGAAGACTGCTGTACTATTTTTGCGCCAGATCGGCCCAAAACCAATCCAAAAATCAAGAATGCAGAGCAGTACGAAGCTCGCTTAGATGTTGAAGGTTTGGTAGAACGCGCTGTTGCAGGCATCATGATTACTGAGATCAGACCACAAGCAGAGACTGATGAAGTTGACGAGCTGATTGAAGGGCTGTTGTAAAAGCGAGAGAAGGTGACGTTTATGCTTGCTGTTTTTCTCTTAATTCCTTTTTTGCTGATTCGCTTTCCTTTATTGAGTCATTACAGCAAAAATGCTTTGTCGCGCGCAGCTTATTTTGCACCAGTCCAAGGAAATGAAAAGATAGCATATGTGATTTATCAATTGGGCAATCTAGCCTTGTTCATCATTCCTTTTTTGCTTAAAATTAAGTTTGTTTTTTCTGTTTTCTTTTATGTTGGTATGGCTATTTACTTGCTTGGTTTGGCTTTGTGTGCTATCAGTATGAGGGATTTCGCTAGACCGGATGCAAGCGGCATGAATACAAAGGGACTTTATCGCTATTCTCGTAATCCCATGTATGTAGCTTACTTTATTTGTTTTTTGGGAATAGCTTTTTTGACCAAGTCAATGATTTTCTTTCTGATTCTAGTTATGTTTCAGACTGCTGCCCATTGGATTATCCTCTCTGAGGAGCGCTGGTGTTTTGAAAAATTCGGAAAGTCTTATCAAGACTATCAAGATAAAGTGCGACGCTATTTTTAAGCTTCTTCCAATCAATAATTACAAGATAAATTTATTAATAAATAGAATAGTAAAATACTCTTGATTTAAGTTTTAATAAAATAGTAGAAAAAAGGAGAATGAATGAGCGATTGGTATTATTTTTGGAGAGGACTTGCTGGAGCATTTTCTTGGGAAAAGGGTCAAGATAATGCTTTGATTGGAGGAGAACCTAGCTGGACTTATTTATTAGGGCTTAGCATTAACTTTTTAGTGATTCTAGGAATTTTTGGTCTAGTCTTGTTTGGATTCTATAAAACCAAAGTTCAAGCAGGTTCTTGGAAAGCGGCTTTCGGAGTCTTTTGGGATAATCTATTTTTAAGAGGGCGCGCTAGAGGTATTTTAGGTCTTATAGTTGGCTTCCCCATTATTTTCATTGCAATCCCCTTCTATGCTGGA
This sequence comes from Streptococcus sp. 27098_8_75, assembly GCF_041432475.1. Lineage (NCBI taxonomy): Bacteria > Bacillati > Bacillota > Bacilli > Lactobacillales > Streptococcaceae > Streptococcus > Streptococcus sp. 27098_8_75. The sequence continues at coordinate 357,227 of NZ_JAPVZR010000002.1, read as the reverse complement.
TATCGTGTGACCAATGGTGTTTGGCGCTACAATTATTTTACTAATCAAGAAACAGTTACTAAGACGGTCTTACTTTCTGAGTTAGATACTTATGTTGGAAGTAGGAAGTCAGGTAGCTCTAGTATTACCTTGACAGTCTTTAAAGGAAAGGAGAAGCGTACAGTCAACATCGCAAACTCAAGTCAGACACTAGCCCGCACCTTAAAATCAGAATTAAAGACACCGACAATGATTGATGTTGAAGTCAATAAAGAAGGACAGATTATCTTTGTTCATTAAAAAAATTTAATAAGCCTGAAAATCCGTTTTCATTGGGTGAAAAGGCTTGTCAAAAGGGAAGAGAAGTGCTATACTTAGAGAGTTGACTATGCACGTTCCTGTGCAACCGCACGAACATCGTTGCTCACATAGTGAGTATAAAGTGGTTCGTCCCACGATGCTAGGCGAGTCTTCACAAAAATACGGGGGAACCCCCAAAAAAATCATAGGAGGTGCATAATGAGCACATACGCAATCATTAAAACTGGCGGAAAACAAGTTAAAGTTGAAGTTGGTCAAGCAATCTACGTTGAAAAATTGAACGTTGAAGCTGGTCAAGATGTTACTTTTGACGAAGTTGTTCTTGTTGGTGGTGAAAAAACTGTTGTCGGAACTCCACTTGTTGCCGGAGCTACTGTTGTCGGAACTGTTGAAAAACAAGGTAAACAAAAGAAAGTCGTTACTTTCAAATATAAACCTAAAAAAGGCAGTCACCGTAAACAAGGTCACCGTCAACCATATACTAAGGTTGTCATCAACGCGATCAACGCTTAATTTTCAGGAGAACACATGATACACGCAGTCTTTGAGAGAGCTGAGGATGGCGAACTGAGATGTGCAGAGATTACTGGACACGCCGGAAGCGGCGAATACGGCTTTGATGTCGTGTGTGCATCGGTTTCGACGCTTGCCATAAATTTTGTCAATTCAATTGAAAAATTTGCGGGCTATGAACCGACCTTAGAATTAAACGAAGATCAAGGTGGATTCTTACGGGTTGAAATCCCAAAAGATATTGCACCGAACCAGAGAGAAATGACTCAGCTTTTCTTTGAATCCTTTTTCTTAGGAATGGCAAACCTATCGGAGAACTCATCAGAGTTCGTCCAAACAAGAGTTATCACAGAAAACTAACACGGAGGAAAAACATTATGTTAAAAATGAATCTTGCTAACTTGCAATTATTCGCCCACAAAAAAGGTGGAGGTTCTACATCTAACGGACGTGACTCACAAGCGAAACGTCTTGGTGCTAAAGCTGCTGACGGTCAAACTGTTACAGGTGGCTCAATCCTTTACCGTCAACGCGGAACTCACATCTATCCAGGTGTAAACGTTGGCCGCGGTGGAGACGATACTTTGTTTGCAAAAGTTGAAGGCGTAGTTCGCTTTGAACGCAAGGGACGCGATAAAAAACAAGTTTCTGTTTACCCAATCGCTAAATAAGGTTATAAAACCACTAAACAAAAGGCTTTCTGAGAAATCAGAGAGCCTGTTTTTTATTTTGATAACTGTATCTTAATAAGTAAGATGGTGGGAGAAACCGTTTCCTTGACTTTAAAGTATTGAAATGATTGAATAGAATTGAAAAAAAGATTATTAGGAGGGCATATGTTCCATTTTTTTACAAAAGTTGAAAGTATTTCAACAGCAGAATTAGAGAAAAGGTTGAAGACGAATATTAAGCTACTGGATGTTCGAACCCCGTCTGAATATAGCAAAGGTCACATCAGGGGAGCCCTAAATATTCCTTTAGGGCAAATCGATCGCTATTCGCAGTCAAAAGAAGAGAAGCTTTATGTGATTTGTCACTCAGGTGTTCGTAGTAGATTAGCAGCGAAAAAGCTTAAAAAGAAAGGCTATGATGTTGTGAATGTTTCTGGAGGCATGATGTCTTGGAAAGGGGATGTCGTTTAAAGTAAGTCAATAAAAAACTCTTTGCCACTGAACTAGGGATGGCAAAGAGAAGGAGTCGCTTATTTGACTGTTGTAGGGATGATATCTTTAGTTTTTCCAGAATGAGCAATCACACGATATTCATTTGGTTTGGTCTCATATTGAAAAGCAATGGTTGTGGTGTCATCTGGTAATTTTTGTGCGATGTCAGCAATAGTCTGACGGAAACCTTGCAGGATTTGTTTGTCTTCTTCTGTGGCAGTATTATTATCAAAAGCAGCCATCATTTCCTTAGTACCAGCAGCTGTATCACCTTTGATAGAAGCTGTAATGACGGTATGTCCATTCGGGAAAGCTTCGTCTTTTACATCTTTTTCAACTTTAATATCAAAATCTTTAGAATTTCCATTTGGATCAAATATTGATTTCAGCTCATTGATAACATCTTCTTGAGAAGTACCAGCTGATTTGCTTTTTTTGGCAGTAGATACTGATGAACTAACTTCTGAAGAAGATGATGAAGATGTTTCTTCAGTTGATTTCGCAGAGCATGCAGCTAAGACGATAAATGATAGGGCAGTTAAACTATAGAGTGAAATTTTCTTCATAGATTCCTCCTGGAAAGGTTAAGGTTATATTATTCTCTTATAACTGGAAAACAGTATCAAGAAATAAATTGTAGATATATTGTAACCAACGCTAAGCCTGTCGTCAAGCGACTTTCAGGCTTTTTAGGCAACTTGAGTAAAAAATCATATAAAGGATATAAGAACTACAGATGAACATAGAAAAAAAGTAGATGATGACCTACCTTACTGGTTGGTCTCGCCTACTTTTTTAGTTTAGAAGATATTTTTCAATAGCTTTTGCTACCCCATTTTCGTCATTGGATTCAGTGACGTCATCAGCGAGTGATTTAACATAGTCGCTGGCATTCCCCATGGCAATACCTAGACCTGCAAATTTTAGCATTTCAAGGTCATTGTTGGCATCTCCAAGAGCCATGATTTCCTCAACTTTGATATTTAATTTTTGGGCTAATTTTTCTAATGCAAATGCTTTGGTGACACCTGCTGGCATAACTTCATAAATCACATCTTGTGAGCGTACACCACTAAAACGCTGGCAGATATCAGAGGCATATTTTTCTTCAAAGAAATCGACTGTCTCTTTTTCAGCTAAGAACATAGCCTGAAACATCGTATACTTACCACTAACTGCCTCCTCAAGGCTGATTTCAGTGGGTGAGGTAAAAACATAGCCTGTGTCTCGAACTACGATAGGGCTTGGTGTCTCTCCGACAACGAAATAGTGTTCTTCGTCAAATAAGGTTAGCTGGATGGAGCTATTCTGGGTTAAGCTATAGAGGTAGTGGATATCTTGCTTATCCAAGGCGACTGAGTCTATCACCTTCCAATCACTTGTTCGGTGGATGGCACAGCCATTGTCAACAATCACATATTCATCTTCTTGGGCGAGGCCTAAAAGTTCGTAATATGGTCGAACACCAAAAGGAGGCCGGCCTGTACAAAGGACCAGTTTCACACCAGCCTTTATAGCTTTATGGATGGCAGAGATATTTTCTTGGCTAATCTTTTTTTGAGAATTCAAAAGAGTTCCGTCCATATCAAGTGCAAGTAATTTAATCATTATTTATCTCCAATATTAATCTGTGATAAGTATAGCATAATTTATTGATAAAGTCTGAGTCTATAGGAAAAATCGCGAGTCTTGTGTTATAATAAATAGAATACCCTAAAAGGATGAGAAAAATGAATTTAGAAGATTTGAAAAAACGTCAGGAGAAGATCCGTAATTTCTCCATCATTGCCCATATCGACCACGGGAAATCAACCTTGGCTGACCGGATTTTGGAGGCGACTGAGACGGTTTCCAGCCGGGAAATGCAGGCCCAACTCTTGGACAGCATGGACTTGGAGCGGGAGCGCGGTATCACCATCAAACTAAATGCTATCGAGCTTAATTACACAGCTAAAGATGGTGAAACCTATATCTTCCACCTCATTGACACGCCTGGACACGTGGACTTTACCTATGAAGTATCGCGGTCGTTAGCAGCCTGTGAAGGAGCTATTTTGGTCGTTGATGCAGCTCAGGGGATTGAAGCTCAGACCTTGGCAAATGTCTATCTAGCGCTGGACAATGATTTGGAAATTCTGCCGGTTATCAATAAGATTGACCTGCCAGCTGCGGATCCAGAACGGGTGCGAGCTGAGATTGAAGATGTGATTGGACTAGATGCTAGCGAAGCCGTATTAGCTTCTGCCAAGGCTGGTATCGGGATTGAAGATATTCTAGAGCAGATTGTGGAGAAAGTTCCAGCTCCGACTGGAAATGTTGAAGCGCCACTCAAGGCCTTGATTTTTGACTCAGTCTATGACGCCTATCGTGGGGTAATTCTACAAGTGAGGGTGATGGATGGTGTGGTCAAGCCAGGAGATACCATTCAGCTCATGAGCAATGGCAAGACCTTTGACGTAACTGAGGTTGGCATCTTTACACCTAAGGCTATTGGGCGTGATTTCTTAGCGACAGGGGATGTTGGCTATATTGCAGCCTCTATCAAGACGGTACAGGATACCCGAGTCGGAGATACTGTAACCTTGGCTGATAATCCAGCTACAGAACCTCTGCATGGCTACAAGCAGATGAACCCGATGGTTTTTGCTGGTCTCTATCCTATCGAGTCCAATAAATACAATGACTTACGTGAGGCTCTTGAAAAGCTCCAGCTAAACGATGCCAGCTTGCAGTTTGAGCCAGAAACATCACAAGCGCTAGGATTTGGTTTCCGCTGTGGCTTCTTGGGCTTGCTGCACATGGACGTTATTCAGGAGCGTTTGGAGCGTGAGTTTAATATTGATCTGATTATGACGGCGCCATCTGTTATCTATAAGGTCAATATGACAGATGGTGCTTCGATTGATGTGTCCAATCCGAGCGAGTTTCCAGACCCAACCAAGATTGATTCTATCGAAGAGCCTTATGTCAAGGCGCAGATTATGGTGCCTCAGGAATTTGTCGGAGCAGTGATGGAGTTGGCTCAGCGTAAGCGCGGTGACTTTGTGACCATGGACTATATCGACGATAATCGGGTCAATGTCATCTATCAAATCCCGCTTGCTGAAATCGTCTTTGACTTCTTTGACAAGCTCAAGTCCTCTACTCGTGGCTATGCTAGCTTTGATTACGAAATCTCTGAGTATCGCTCGTCCAAGCTGGTGAAGATGGATATTCTCCTCAATGGCGACAAGGTTGATGCTCTTAGCTTTATCGTTCACAAGGAATTTGCCTATGAGCGTGGTAAGCTGATTGTTGACAAGCTCAAGAAAATCATTCCTCGTCAGCAGTTTGAAGTACCCATTCAGGCCGCTATCGGACAGAAAATCGTGGCTCGGACAGACATCAAGGCCTTGCGTAAAAATGTCTTGGCCAAGTGTTATGGTGGTGACGTTTCTCGGAAGCGCAAACTCCTAGAAAAACAAAAAGCCGGTAAAAAACGGATGAAAGCTATCGGTTCTGTCGAAGTCCCACAAGAGGCGTTCCTCAGTGTCTTGAGTATGGATGATGAATAATCTCTTTAATTCCTAGTTAACGTGTTCCAAAAAGGAGAAAAATCATGAAACGATCGTACTTACTTGGTGCAGTCCTTGTATTGACTTCACTTACACTTATGTCTTGTGCTAAATCTCAGCAAAAAAGTGAACAAACGAGCTCTTCGACCAGTTCAAGTGTTCAAGTGAAAAAGGATAGTTCTGACTCTTCTTCTAAGGAAAGCAAGAGCAAAGACTATCAAGAAAGAAAACGTATTGGCTCCCCTGAGTTTGGCTATATCGATATCCCAAGTAAATGGGTTAAATTTATTGATGCGGAGGTTGATGGACTTATTCAATATACCGATGGTTCTGCCTATAATATCGTTACAATGAATGCTATTTCTAAGGAAGAGGCAGAAGTAGGTGATGGGGAGACCTTCAATGCAGAAACGATTGCTCAACGTGTAGCTTATAATTGGAGTCAAAAAGATAATCTTGAAAAGATGTGGGGAACTAAGAATACCGTATCTGGCCAAGAAGCATTCCAACTTAACATCATTTTGAAGTCAGGACAACTTGCTAATACATTGGTTTTCCAAAAAGATGACAAAGTCTATATACTGTCCATTGAAGGTGACAAAGAAACTATCAATGACTTCTTGGAAAACATGAAGGATACATGGAGTCTTGACGAAAAAAGTTCAAATGCTAAGATTTAAAAGACTTAGAAAAAATGAGATTGACTGAGAGTTGTCTCATTTTTTTGATGTGTTGATGATAAATACCAAAGAAAAAAGATTTAGAAAGTAAAATATGTCTCAAGAAATCAATCTTGAAAAGTACCACCAACTAGTCCTGCAAAAGTAGAAAGAATATTGGAAATTTTTAGCCAGTCTGAAGAAAGTTTTAATATAAGAGTTTGTTGCTCGTAAGCTAGATGCCAAAGGATGGACAAAATATCTATCGCTCAGTGTGCTTTGGTGGTTGGTCTTTGGCTTGATTTATCAGTCTGTGGGGGCTAATCGTCCTTATCGTGATTCAATCACAGATGCGACAAATGGTGTAGGGCAAATCCTGATGACGGCAGTTTATCGCGAACAGTGGATTTTCTGGGCAGCGACCAATATTTTTTCTATTTACCTCTGGTGGGGTGAAAGTCTTCAGATTCAAGGGAAATATTTGATCTATTTAATTAACAGTTTGGTTGGATGGTACCAGTGGAGTAAGGCGGCTAAAAAAGCATAGACCGGATAATTCTAAAGGCAATCTGATGAGACAATGGCTCTCCTTACTTAGTTGACCTTTTGTCCTCTTGAGGACTTATTAGCATTTTATACCTCTAGAAAATTACTTTATTCTGCCATCATGGTCTTATTGAGAGATGATAGTGATACAAGCAAAGGAAATGAAGAAATTTGACTAGCAGCAAGGACTGCGAAAGAAGTATCAAGCCTCAGCATGAGATGATGGTTTTCCTATTTTATAAAAGAAGAAAATCTGGGACTCGTTCTCAGATTTTTTTGTTAGCTGAAAAAGCTAATATTCTTTGAGTTTGATAAGATTTAAGAGAACTCATTTTATGATATAATAAAAACAATTTGAAGACAGAAAGAAAAATATATGACTCAAGAAATCGACCTTGAAAAGTACCATCAGCTAGCTTTGCAAAAGCAGAAAGAGCATCGAAAATTTTTAGCCAGTCTCAAGAAAAAACCACCAAAAAACCTCGATAAGATTGCCCAGCAAATCCATGATGAGGTCTTTGAGGAGATTGACTGTACAGCCTGTGCTAATTGCTGTAAGACTTTAAGGAAGCTGATATTGTCCGTATTGCCAAGTATTTTAAGATGAAGCTGCCGGCTTTTGAAGAGGAATTTCTGCAGGTAGACGAAGACGGCGACAAGGTCTTCAAGGCTATGCCTTGTCCTTTTTTAGGTGGAGATAATCTCTGCTCGATCTACGATGTCCGTCCTAAGGCTTGCCGCGAGTTCCCTCATACAGACCGCAAGAAGATTCATCAAATTAATCATCTGACAATCAAAAATACCCTGACTTGTCCAGCGGCCTATCTTTTTGTGGAGAAGCTGCGGGATAGGTTGTAAAATCCCCCTCTAAATCTTGTACAAAAATTCTAGGGCGGAAGTATCTTAGATCTGCTAGACTATAGTTAGAATTGAACATGGCCTAAAAGCTATGTGAAAAAGATAAAATTTTCTCGGAGCAGGAGCCCCTCCGTCAATTTTCCAATTTTCACTTTGCTTTTAATAGCCTTAGTATCTTTTGTGAGGTAAAAAGAATATGATGCATCAATTCAATCGAACCATGGAATACCTGGAAAGTAAGTTAGACGCAGAAGTGGATTTACAGCAATTTCAGCAACTTTCGGGCTATTCTTATGCTCTCTTCAGTAGGCTCTTCTCTATCCTAGCAGATATGACTCTAGCAGAATACCTACGCAATCGCAGGTTGTCAGAGGCTGTGACGGATTTGCAGGAAAGCTCTGAGAAAGTCATTGACATAGCGATGAAATACGGCTATGAGTCTTCGGATGCCTTCAGCGCAGCCTTCAAGAAATTCCATGGTGCGACTCCCTCAGAAGTTCGAAATGGAAAACCTTATCGGGTCTTTCCTAGACTTCAATTATCCTTAAAGATTACAGGAGGAAAGAACATGGATATCAAGATTCAAAAGAAACCTGCTTTTACCGTGGCAGGCGTCCTATTGGAAGCTATTGACAATAGCCAGTGTCCGTCTGCTTGGGAGCAACTCTATGCCAATCACAGCTTTGAAAGCCTAGAAAGTCTGGGCAGTGGCCAATCCTTTGGTGTCTGCTCGAATGTCAAAGAAGGCGAAATCATCAACTATATGGCCGCTTATGATGTGGCGGATAAAGCTAAAGCAGAAGAACTGGGTCTGTCAATCAAAGAAATTGCAGAAGCTGAATATGCTATCGTACCAGTCAAGGGGGCTATACCAGCCAGCATTCACCATGCTTGGAAATATGTCTTGGAAGTCTTTTTCCCAGAAACAGGATATCGCCACTCGGGAGCACCAGATTTTGAAGTCTACACCGAAGGCGACATGTACTCCCCAGACTATCAAATGGAACTCTGGATACCAGTGGTGAAATAAAATGGTGCTTGCAAGTCATTTTTTAGGCGTTGATTACAGAGGAGGATGATGCTATGCAGATGTATTTTGGGGACGTTTCTCTTTGTTATACGTATTCACTTGCGATGGCACTGCATTCGTATGGTTATGATGTTCGCCCTGAGTTTTTGGAAGCCATTATGGTGATGGGAAATGGCGCCAGTATTGTAAAGGAAGATGAAAAACACCCCTTAGTTTTCTTTGATAATGGGATGCCAGATAGTTCTATCAGCCATTCTTTAAACATTCTGGGTTTTACATATGATGAATACTATATAAAGGACTCTAATAAAGAGGTTCTTCTCTCTATCAGAGAAATCTTAAGCAAGTTCTTGCTCAGCGGGCCTCTTGTTCTTGGCCCTTTGGACATGGGTTATCTCACTTATAACCCCAATCATGTTCATTTGTATGGGGTGGACCATTTTGTTTTAGTTTATGATCTAGATGATGACTTTATCTATTTCCATGATCCAGCTGGTTTTGCTTGTATGAAAATGAGTTTGTCAGAATTTGCGAATGCTTGGGAAGCTAAAAACATTGACTATAAAAGAGGTTCTTTCTCCATGTGGGGAAACTTCAAAAAAATCAAATCTCCAACTTCCAAAGAGATTTATCAGAAAACATCTATGTTGATGAAGCAACGATATGAGCACGGCGAGGAGAATGTGATAGCAAGATATGCTAAGTCGGTAGCGGACAATGGCTTGAATGAAGAACAAAAGCATCTTCATCAATACTTTAGTTTCAAATTAGCTTCTATCAGAAATCTATACATGAGCAACTTCTTAAAAGACCACGATACGGTCAGATCTGAACTAAAAGAAAATGTAGCAAAATTGTTTGGCCAAGCTCATCTATTTTGTATCAAGGAAGATTACCAAAAACTGTCAGAAGTCTTGTATGATATTGCAGCACTAGATTATAAATTTAGAGATTTGTGTATTCACTATAAAGAAGAGTAGAAAAAGTGGGAAAAATGAAGATGCTGTTTGGAAATGCAGCTGAATCAAAACAAGAGCCACCAAACTATCAAATGAGAGTCTGGATACCAGTGGTGAAATATATCAGAAACCAGCCCTTCATTTTTGAGGGGCTGGTTTTTGTGGCTTGTGGTATAATAAACCTACTAAAGATGCAGAAAGGATTTCGACCTTGTCATATAAATTTCTACTTTTCGACCTTGACCATACGCTGCTGGATTTTGATACGGCAGAAGACATCGCCTTGACTCGGTTTTTGGAGGAGCAGGGCGTAACGGAAATTCAGACCTACAAAGACTATTATATTCCCATGAACAAGGGCCTTTGGCGGTATTTGGAGCAGGGGAAAATCACCAAGCTGGAGCTGGTCAATACGCGCTTTTCTCGTCTGTTTGCTCATTTTGGCATTGAGAAGGATGGCGCTGAGTTGGCCCTTCTCTATCAGCAGCACATTGCTCAGCAAGGACAAACCTACGCTGGTGCAAGCGAGCTTTTGGACAGTCTGACAGCTGCTGATTATGAGATTTACGGAGCGACCAATGGCATCACAGCTATTCAGACTGGCCGTATGGCCCATTCCGACATTTCACCCTATTTTAACCATATTTTCATCTCGGAGCAGATGGGGACACAGAAGCCTGAAGCTTTGTTTTATGAAAAAATAGCAGAGCAGATACCAGCTTTTGATAAGAGTCAGGCTTTGATGATTGGGGATTCATTGACTGCTGACATTGCCGGTGGAAACAATGCAGGAATTGATACGGCTTGGTATAATCCGAAGGGACTGATTAACCAAACACAAGCTAGACCAACCTACATTCTCCAATCTTATCAAGACTTGTTGGATTTGTTGTTACAATAATAAGAAGAGGCGGTTCGGCCTCTTTTCTGCTATAATAGACCTATGAATAAGCTAATCCAATCAAAGCTGGAACTGTTGCCGACCAGTCCCGGCTGTTACATTCACAAAGACAAAAACGGTACTATTATTTATGTCGGCAAAGCCAAGAATCTTCGCAATCGAGTTCGTTCTTATTTCCGTGGCAGCCATGATACCAAGACGGAGGCTCTGGTTTCTGAGATTGAGGATTTTGAGTTTATTGTCACCGAGTCTAATATTGAGGCTTTGCTTCTTGAGATTAATCTAATTAAGGAAAACAAGCCTAAGTACAATATCATGCTCAAGGACGATAAGTCCTATCCTTTTATCAAGATCACCAATGAAACCTATCCGCGCCTAATCATCACGCGCCAAGTCAAAAAGGACGGTGGGCTTTATTTTGGTCCATATCCGGATGTCGGTGCGGCCAATGAAATCAAGCGTCTCTTAGATCGGCTCTTTCCTTTCCGCAAGTGTACCAATCCGCCTGAAAAGGTCTGCTTTTACTACCATCTGGGACAGTGCAAGGCCCACACTATTTGCCAGGTAGACAGCCAGTATTTCAAGGAACTAGCCCAGGAGGTAGCGGCCTTTCTCAAGGGACAGGATGACCAGATTATTGAGGATTTACGGGGGAAAATGGCTGGCGCAGCGCAAACTATGGAGTTTGAAAAGGCAGCTGAGTACCGCGACTTGATTCAGTCCATTGGCACGCTGCGCACCAAGCAGCGGGTCATGGCCAAGGATTTGCAGAATCGCGATGTCTTTGGCTACTATGTGGATAAGGGTTGGATGTGCGTACAGGTCTTCTTTGTCCGCCAGGGCAAGCTAATTGAGCGCGATGTCAACCTTTTTCCCTATTACAATGATCCGGACGAGGATTTCTTGACCTATATCGGCCAGTTCTACCAGGAAAAATCCCACCTCAAGCCTAATGAAATTTTGATTCCGGCAGATATTGATGAAGAAGCTGTCCGAGCCATGGTGGATACCAAGGTGCTTAAGCCTCAGCGAGGCGAGAAGAAGCAGCTGGTCAATCTGGCTATCAAAAACGCCCGAGTTAGTCTCCAGCAGAAGTTTGACCTCTTGGAGAAATCAATTGAAAAGACTCAAGGTGCTATTGAGAATCTAGGGCAGCTCCTCAACATTCCGACGCCAGTTCGCATCGAGTCTTTTGATAACTCCAACATCATGGGGACCAGTCCTGTATCAGCTATGGTGGTCTTTGTCAATGGTAAACCAAGCAAGAAGGACTATCGCAAGTATAAGATCAAGACTGTGGTGGGACCTGATGACTACGCCAGTATGCGAGAGGTCATCAAGCGACGCTACAGTCGGGTGATTCGGGATGGACTGACTCCGCCTGATTTGATTGTCATTGATGGTGGACAAGGTCAAGTGAATATCGCTAAAGAAGTTATCCAGGATCAGCTGGGACTAGATATTCCCATCGCTGGACTGCAAAAAAATGACAAGCACCAGACTCATGAATTGCTTTTTGGCGATCCTTTGCAAGTGGTAGAATTATCCCGCAATTCGCAGGAATTTTTCCTACTTCAGCGTATCCAAGATGAGGTCCACCGCTTCGCTATTACCTTCCACCGCCAGCTCCGCTCTAAAAATTCCTTTTCATCGCAGCTAGATGGTATTGAAGGCTTGGGACCGAAACGCAAGCAAAATCTCATGAAACACTTCAAATCTCTAACCAAGATTAAAGAAGCCAGTGTCGACCAAATCGTCGAAGTTGGTGTACCACGAGCGGTAGCAGAAGCTGTGCTGGAAAAGCTACATTTAGCAGACCAGCAGAAAGCAGCATCACCTGAAGTAGCAGAGCCAATTGAAAATATGGAATGAACAATTAAATTGTCTGACTGGTAAAAATGTTTATGTAAGATCCATAATGCCGGGTTGTAGTGTAAATGTTTCTGTATTTATGGTAAACTAATACAAATAAAAGAAAGGCAAGGTAGTTTATGTCAAGCGATGCTGCATTAAGAAGTCAATACAATAGTATCAAGGCTAAACGAGACCGATACAAGAAGGTTGCTCAGGGCATTGAAAATAATCATTTAAACTATAATCGTTCAACATCGGAGATGGATGAATACATTAATTATATTGACGATATCACCCAAAAGATTGATAGCAAAAGTGGTTACTTTTATATAGAAAATGCGTCAAGTAAATTAAAGACCAATCGAAATACACTTCAAGAGTATGTCGATTTTGTTCAAAATTCAAACTCTTCTTTTATGGATTTCTTTTATCAGCTATAGCTGATAAATAATTTTGAGAAATATTCGTAAAATCCATTTGTTTCGGAAGTCCATTTCGTCTTAATAAGCCATTAGAATGTTCATTGAGACCTCGTTGACCAGGACATCCTGGATCCGCAAAGAGAATATCAATGTCATGCGCATTCGAAATAGACTTCCAGTTAGAAAATTCTTTCCCACAATCAAAAGTTATCGACTTAAAGAGATGACTGGGAACTTGAGACAACCATTGATTGATGGAGGCCTCAATATCACTTGCTTTCCGTCCATTGGTTTTCAGTGTGATAATAGATTTTGAGAGGCGTTCTACTAAGGTAATGACTGCACTTTTGTGTTTTTCTCCGACAATTGTATCTCCTTCTAGATGACCGAATTCCGTCTTAAAATTAGGATAACTGTCTGCTCTCTCACGTAAATCTCTGCGCAACGCTTGTTTTCCTCGTTTTTCGCTATGACCATTTGGTTTTCTTTTGCCTTTCCAAGGGAGATCCTCTTTCTTTAGAATACCATGGTCTACTAGTCGATAGAGAGTTCTCATAGAACAAGAAACCCTATCTGGATAAGTTCTTTTAATGACATCAAGGCTCCAACTTTGTTCCAAATGAAATTTGGATGAATTCTTTTTCTGATTGCGTAAGCCCGATTTTATTCCTGCCACAGCGTTTCTTATTGATTTTATATCGGTTACAGTAATCATAAGCAGAGTGCCCCTCTCTCAGATAGTTGATGACATTGTAGATTGTCTGTTTTGATCTGCCAAGTAAAGTCACAATATCTGAATCTTTTATGTTTTCTTGATAGTAAGTCTCTATCATTAGAAGCTCGTTTGTAGTAAGATGAGTATAGGTCATTTATGTTAGTTCCTTTCAGACAAATGTGGTGTTTATCTGAAAGGAACTAACATAGATGGCTTTTTCTGTCTAGCTTAATTTTACAAATTGGGATTCTTTATGACAAAAGTGATTAAAACACAAGCAAAAACCTCCATACTTAGTGGAGGCAATCTGTTTTATCAATACAATTTCAAGTCACGAGGATCAACTGGGAAGGTTGGGTTGTATGGGTTGTGACGAAGTTTGAAGTGCTTGACATCCTCAATAGTCTGAGTTCCAGACAATTGCATGACTGTCTTCAATTCCGTATTCAAGTGTTCAAAGACTTGACGCACACCAACACTACCGCCGAGAGCCAAACCATAGATGACAGGGCGACCAATAGCTACCAAGTCTGCTCCTGATGCCAAGGCTTTAAAGACGTGCTGACCGCGACGAACACCAGAGTCAAAAACGATTGGCACACGTTTATCAACTGCTTCTGCTACTTCTTGAAGTGAGTCGAAGGCAGCTGGTCCACCGTCGATTTGACGGCCACCGTGGTTGGTTACCCAGATACCAGAAGCTCCTGCAGCAAGCGAACGTTCAACGTCCTCACGGCATTGTGGCCCCTTGACATAAACAGGAAGTCCAGAGTATGCAGCGATAAATTCTACATCTCGTGGAGATAGGCGTTGTTTAGCTGATTTGTAAACAAAGTCCATTGATTTTCCAGCACCTTCTGGCAGGTATTCTTCAACAATCGGCATGCCAACTGGGAAGACAAAACCATTACGCTTGTCCACCTCGCGATTGCCCCCTACAGTAGCATCTGCCGTCAAGACAATCGCTTTGTAGCCTTCAGCCTTCACACGGTCCATGATGTGGCGGTTGATCCCGTCATCCTTACTAAAGTAAAATTGGAACCAATGAGGTGTCCCTTGAAGTGCTTCCGTAATTTCTGGAAGGTCTACAGTAGAGTAAGAGCTAGTTGTATAGAGGGACCCAAACTCATGCACACCACGCGCAGTCGCCACTTCACCCTGTTCATTTGCTAATTTATGAGCCGCAACAGGCGCCATAATGATTGGTGAAGACAATTTTTCACCAGCAAATTCAATATCTGTACTTGGATTTTCAACATCACAAAGAGTATGCGGAACGATGAGTTTGTGGTTAAAGGCGCGAATATTCTCACGTAAAGTAAAAGTATCTTCCGCCCCACTAGCGATATAGCCAAATGCCGCTTTAGGAATAACTTGTTGCGCCATTGGCTCCAAATCATAGGTATTGATGAAATCTACATGACCTTCTGCATTGCTTGTTTTGTATGACATAAAATGCCCTCCCTGATAAGTAAGCGTTTACTTTGTATATTACAAAGGTATCTTAACTCTTTTTTCAAAACTTTTCAAATATTTTGTTTGGAAATTTCAGAAATTCTAGGACTATGATAAAAAATCCCTATAACAGCAATAAAAAATACATAGCTTGGACGCTCGAAAATATTGGATAAATTCTTTTTCTGATTGCGTAAGACTGGTTTTATTCCTGCCACAGCGTTTCTTATTGATTTTATATCGGTTATAGTAATCATAAGTAGAGTGCCCCTCTTTCAGATAGTTGATGACATTGTAGATTGTCTGTTTTGATCTGCCAAGTGAAGTCACAATATCTGAAACTTTTATGTTTTCTTGATAGTAAGCCTCTATCATTACAAGCTCGTTTGTAGTAAGATGAGTATAGGTCATTTATGTTAGTTCCTTTCAGACAAATGTGGTGTTTATCTGAAAGGAACTAACATAAATGGCTTTTTCTGTCTAGCTTAATTTTACAAATTGGGAATTAAAAAATTTCAATTGGCCATAAGGCTAGTTCGTTATAAAAATGTGATAGCCTAGTGTTGTCACATTTTTTATATTCTCAAAAGTTTTTGTTATACTTGACTTATTCCTCTAATTAACCACCTAGTCGTACCATTGGTTACCTTGGTAGTAAATACAAGGCCTACCGAGCAAGTCAAGTGGCGGATGTCGATATTCACAGTGGTGAAGCGACCAGCTTCAAGGCCAACATCAAAGAGCGAGCCAACACAGCCTGGACGGATATTAAGACCAAGGCAGGTGATGTCAAGGTCCAAGTGGGAGAACGTTTTGAATACTTCAAGAAGCGTGTCTCAAATGTGAAGAATCAAGCCATCTCAGCTAGCACAGAGGCGCTTTCAAATAAGGTCCGCAACTTTAGCGATGCCATTGAAACTGGCCGTCAAAATATTCACAACACGCTTGATTCCCTTGGGAATAAGAATTGATTTGCTTTTGTGACTGTAGATGACGTCCCAGTCGATCTTGAAGAAATGGGGGGGTAATCGTTCTGAAAAATGGACTGGTTATCAAGCTCAACACGTTATTCCGGCTGAAATGTCGAAACGTCTGGTGATTTAAAAAATGGGAATGGATTTAGATGAGGCTTCTAATGGAATTTTTTTACGAGTTCTAGATGATCAAATTAGCCCAATGTCAAGACATAGAGGTTATTACTCTGCATATAGCGATTTTGTCAAATCAAAACTTGATAATATAGACTTAGATTTACCGCCGGAAAAACTTCAAAATGAAGTACTTAATCTTCAAAATAAATTGAAAACTATTCAAAGTAAAGGTTTACCTTTATATTCTAATCAAGGTGCAACACAAGAATTATGGGAACGATTCTACGAAAAACTTAATTGAGGTATAATTTAATGGAGATAGAGCGATTAAAAACAATTTCTTACATATTGAACTCTGAAAATAAGAACGAGACATTTGAAATCATTAGAACAATTTCAAATGAGGATGAATTGTTTGTATTACTTGATAATTACAATTGGGATAATGGTTTTGAAGTACCTACAGAAATATTGAGTAACCCTCATTGTACACTTTCAACTGCATTACTAGCTTTTTATAGAGCGGATGGCTATAGATACTTGTCAGAAGGTGACAGTATTATTTTAAATCGTTTAACAAAAGACTGGGAAATATTTTTGAAATCTGTATTGAGAAGGATTTTGAATAAAGAATTTCAAATAGGAAATATTACCTTTAACCCGGAGTTAACTAAAATTCAAAAATTTAAATTGAAGAAATTAAATCCTGCACTGGACCCTGTGCTTATAGATGGGGTACAAGGAAAAGATTTAAATATTATTCTTTAATATTAATAGGTGAATACTGAATAACGAATTTTTCTTGTGTTTGTACAGATATTGACAGAACGCTGATAAGAAAAGAAGAAATCGATGAATTCGCAGGCTGTGAGCAAGTCATTGATTCAACATCAATGCTAGAATGGAAGAGACTATAAACAGTAGTTTTTCTTTTTCATTCTTTCTTTTATCTTAGATGAAGGTAGGAGTGATCTAACCTCACGATACAAAAATAGAATTATTTTTTATGTTTTATGGAAAATAATATAGAGTTGACAGAATTAGATTTTGATTTAGAAAGGAATTATTATGAACGATACCATTACAAACGAGACTATTGAAATGGTCAATAAATTTTTAAGTTTAGCAACGATTGATTTTGATGAGGATCTTGACAGACAGTTAGCAGCAGCCTATATTTTTGGGATGTTAAACGGAAAGGCACAAAAGGATTCTATTTCACCAGAAAATGTCCAAGCCTTGATGATTCGAATTGGTATTGAGAAACTTCAATATACTCCCTAGGTAGCCTTTGAAATGACACGGTTTGTCATTAATGCGACTGATAAAGAATTTCACCCGACGGTTAACGCTATTATTCATAGAGGCATAGAAGGATATTTTCTATATGCAGACAATCAATATGATGCTCTTTCAGAGGATTTTAAAGATATTGTTCAAGTAGTGAAAAGCTAGGTATTACAACAGAGTAAGTTCGATTTTATAATCGAACTTACTTAATTTTCAAATCACAATCGGTCACATAGTGAGAAAAATTCAAGCAATGTGAAGTAAGCATTAGAAGGCTTAGAATATTTGATATCGAAATAATTTGACATTGAAATAATTTTATAATATAATATTCCTATTCTTTATTAATAGGAGACACTAATGAAAAAAATTGTTACAGCTAGTGTAGCGCTTTTATCGGTTATAACTTTAGCAGCATGTTCTGGAAAATCAACTTCAGAATCTTCTGATAAAGCTTCAAGTTCTGTAGAAAAAACTTCTACTTCAAAGAGTTCATCAAGTAGCTCTGAAACTTCATCAAAAACAGCTAGTTCTGATCTAAAAACTCCAGAAATTGTTCTTTTGACAGATGAAGAAATTGACAATGCTAAAACAATTGGCGATATGAAAGCTCTTTTTGGTAAGTTGATTGACAACTATAAGAAATACATTACCGAAATCGGTAATAAAGTTCCAGAAGCTGGAAAAGAAGCATATAATCAACAAGTCCAACCAGCAATTGAGTCTATGGAAACTTCAAGAGAAACATTTAACAATACACTTTCAGCCGCTGGTCCGGATGATACAGTAGTTCCAGAACAAAGTCGTAACCTGTTTCTTCAACAGTTGAAAACAGGACGTGATGCTATGAAGCAGGCTATTGAAGGTGCTTATAAATCTCTTGCTCCGCTTATTTCTGGACAATAATATCTCAACAAAGTAGGTGATTGTCACCTGCTTTTTTTGTACTTAAAATTAATAGTTATAAAAGAGATAGCGTGTGACACATAAGAAGTAGATGAACTTATGATTGTTGGTGAGGAGAAAAAATCATAAACTATACCGTTTCTAAAATGATCCATAAGTTCTGGAAGATAAACCACCCAGAGGATGGTTTTCACGTTTTCAGTCAGTTTTTGATATACTAGATTCAAACTAAACAGTCATTTACTTAAGGAGCAAGCATGAAACAAAGAATTGCCATTTTATCTGATATACACGGAAATACGACTGCCTTAAAAGCAGTCTTAGCAGATGCCAAAGAGCTAGAGGCAACCGAATACTGGCTTCTGGGTGATCTTTTTCTTCCTGGACCTGGTGGAAATGATTGATGGACCTTTTGGAAGGACTGCCAATCGCTGTAGCAGTCCGTGGAAATTGGGATGATTGCGTTTTAGAAGCTTCAGATGGTGTCTATGGCTTGGAAGACCCTCAAGAAGTACAACTTTTGCGCCTTACTCAGTATTTGATGGAACGGCTTGATACTCGCTATATCGACTGGTTGAGAAGTTTGCCACTTCTTGACAAGATTGAAGTGGATGGTTTGCGTTTTTCACTTAGTCATAACTTACCTGATAAAAACTACGGTGGAGCTTTACAGGTGACAAATGAGACTTCAAATTTTGATCATTTGCTGGATGAGGAAACGGATATAGCCGTTTACGGTCATGTTCACAAGCAGTTGCTTCGTTATGGAAGTCAAGGACAACAAATCATCAATCCAGGAACGATTGGAATGCCCTATTTTGATTGGCAAGCTTTGAAAAATCATAGGGCTCAATATGCGATCATAGAGGTTGAAGATGGAGAAATGGTGAATCTTCAGTTCAGGAAAGTAGCTTATGACTATGAAGCGGAGTTAGAATTGGCCAAAGAAAAAGGACTTCCCTTTATTGAAATGTATGAAGAACTACGACGTGAAGATAACTATCCAGGACATAATAAGGAACTTTTAACTTCCTTGATTCAGCAACATGATTATGTGGAGGAGGTCAAAGATTTCCTTCAGAAAATAAAAAAATGAAAGTTAAAGAGAGATGACCTTAAATTTTGATAAACATAGAGATCATTTGGAACAAGATATTCGAGAAGAACTTCAGAGTATTTATATAGACAAATTCAAAATACTAGACATTAAAGAGAATATTCTGGGACCCTATTGTCCAATATTTTTATTTGAGATAAAGCTTGAGGACTATCGGGATAGATTAGATATTTTAGTTGATGGTAGTGATCTGATACTAAAGTGGGGAGAGGAAAAATACGCGATTCAGTATAAGTATGATCGCGAAAGTCTAAAGGAAGGACTGGAAAGAATTAAGCTCTATCTAGATCAACCAGAATTGATTTTTTCTGAGCCTCTGAGTCCTAAAAATGTCCATCTGAAGTCTAAAGGCATTGAAAGAATGATTGCTAATGTCTTTGAGGGGAAAACGAGAACAAACTGCTGGGAAAAATCGGACCAAAAGGATGGGGATTATAAAGCTCTTATTACAAATCTCTTGCCTCACTATCAGGCTTCTTTTACTCTTGAGCTAGCAGAACAACACTTTATCGTGAAAGACATTTTTCCTATCAAGGCCGGCATAGAAAGTCAAGGTTTTCAGATTCATCAGCCGATTGATTTAACCTCCTCAAATATGGCTTCTTTCTTGAGTCAATTTAAGGAATTTATAGAAGCTGAGTTGGAAGGTGGAGATAATGTAACTGACTCAATGTCTGTCTCTGAGCTTGTTTTGTCTGCTCCTCTTAAGCCTGATACTGTAGGGGCAAAGGTTTTACAAGTACAGAGGATTATCAGCACAAGCTTCACAAAGGACGTTTCTTTTTTTGAAACGACCAAGATGATGGAGGATGGTAGTCTTTATGAGGTTGATTTTTTTGCAAAATTCAACTTTTATTCGGCAATCTTCTCTATTACTTTGATCGGCAGGCACTTTTATCTTCACGTGACTAGGCCAAATAAAGCAGACTTGAAAGATTATTGGGATTTATTTGGTTATCCCTATGAGTTAACTGAGGAAAATCTCAAAAAAGTGATAAAGGTAGCAGAGACATATTTTGCTAGTCATCTAAAAAAGGAACAAAAGCCATCGGGTTCTAATAAGAGTAAATCTCAACTAATTCATAAAATAAAAACTCAAGCAAGAAAAAAGAACGAGGCGCTTGCGAAAGAAAAAGCAGACAAGGAAGTTTATTTAGGACTGAGAAAATTGTGGAAACTGCAGTTTCTGATTTTCTTTATCCTGATAATTATGGCGTTTGTCATAGAAGTTTATATGACTGGAGCAGGCTATAAAGCCTTTAAAATGAGGATTCAGTTTAGTCGGGTTTCGGTTCATAGTTTTTCGCTCCTCTTTATTACCGTGTATGGCTTTTTGACACTCTATATCACTGGCTTGAAGATCAATGGATTTTTGAAGCAGTATCCTCGTTGGAAAGGTCTTCCGACCAAGGAAAGTCGTCTTCCTAAAAAGGAGACAGGTTTGACATTCTTGGTGCTTTTTATTGTTCTTTTTCTAGGGGCCATTGAATTAACCCTTCGCAAGCCTGAACCAAAAGTAGAGATACCTAAGATTGATCAAAATCTAAACAAGGCCTTTGAGCAAGAAAGAAGCTCTAGTTATAGTGATTTGATAAAGGGCTTAAGAGATTCAAGTAGCCAGAATGGAGAAAGCGAAACTTCTGCTACAGAATAACCTTAGCAAGTGGCAAGAGCTGATAGTCCTATCTTATAGAGAATGAAAAACCTCTGCAAACTCTTACAAAATATGATAAAATGAAGCTAGTATATTAAGAAAAGGAAGAGACCTATGAAATTTCTAGAACTCAATAAAAAGCGTCACGCAACCAAGCATTTCAATGATAAGCCGGTGGATCCAAAGGATGTCCGTACAGCGATTGAAATTGCGACTTTGGCACCTAGTGCCCACAATAGCCAGCCATGGAAATTTGTAGTAGTACGAGAGCGCAATCAAGACTTAGCAGAAATTGCTTTCGGCTCTAACCAAGATCAGGTTAAAGAAGCACCAGTAACCATAGCCCTCTTTACGGATACAGATTTGACCAAGCGGTCTCGTAAGATTGCGCGTGTGGCTGGAGTTAAGAATTTCTCTGACGAGCAACTTCAATTCTACATGCAAAATCTACCAGCTGAGTTTGCTCGCTATAGCGACCAACAAAAGAGTGATTACTTGGCCCTCAATGCTGGTTTAGTAGCTATGAATCTCGTTCTGGCTTTGACTGACCAGGGCATAGGATCCAACATTATTTTAGGTTTTGATAAATCTAAGATTAATGAAGTCTTGGAGATTGATGAGCGTTTCCGTCCGGAACTCTTGATTACGGTTGGTTATACTGATGACAAATTAGAGCCTAGCTATCGTTTGCCAGTTGACGAAATCATTGAAAAACGTTGATACAGCTGTATTGATTTAAATCGAATTAGAGATTGGGGTAATATAATGACAATTGATTTTAAAGCAGAAGTTGAAAAACGCAGAGAAGCTCTCTTGGCCGATCTGTTCAGCCTTTTGGAAATTAACTCAGAGCGGGATGACTCCAAGGCGGACAAGGAGCATCCTTTTGGACCTGGACCTGTTCAAGCCCTACATAAGTTTTTAGAAATCGCTGAGCGCGATGGCTATGAAACCAAGAATGTAGACAATTACGCTGGTCACTTTACTTTTGGTGAGGGTGAAGAAGAACTGGGAATCTTTGCTCACATGGATGTGGTCCCTGCTGGAAGTGGCTGGAATACAGATCCTTACAAACCTGAAATCATTGATGGTAAACTTTATGCGCGTGGTTCATCAGATGATAAAGGGCCAACTATGGCTTGTTACTATGGTTTGAAAATTATCAAAGATTTAGGATTGCCTGTATCTAAGCGCGTTCGCTTTGTGGTGGGGACTGATGAGGAATCCGGTTGGCAAGACATGGACTATTATTTCAAGCATGTTGGTCTGCCTGAACCAGACTTTGGTTTTTCACCAGATGCGGAATTTCCAATTATTAACGGAGAAAAAGGGAATATCACTGAGTACCTCCATTTTGGAAATGACAACACTGGGAATGCTAAACTTCATAGCTTTACAGGTGGCCTCCGTGAAAATATGGTGCCAGAGTCTGCAACAGCAGTTGTATCTGGACAATTACCGGATCTTGCTGGTCTCCTAGATGCCTTTGCCAAGGAACACCAGCTTCAGTACGAAATCTCAACTGTTGATGAAGAAACCTATACCATTACGATCATTGGGAAATCTGCCCATGGATCAACTCCTGAAGACGGGATCAATGGTGGGACCTACTTGGCTCTCTTGTTGAACCAATTTGACTTTGGTGGTGATGCCAAGGCTTATCTGCAAGTAGCAGCTCGAGTTCTGCACGAGGACTTTACTGGTGAAAAGTTAGGAATTGCTTATACGGATGCTAAAATGGGTGCTCTCAGCATGAATGCTGGTGTCTTCCATTTTGACAGTGCTAAGGCTGACAATACTATTGCTCTGAACATCCGTTACCCTCAAGGTACTGATCCAAAGACGATTCAAGCTGGTCTTGAAAAAGTCACTGGTGTTGTGTCAGTGAGTTTGTCTGAGCACGGACACACTCCACATTATGTTCCAGCAGATGATGAATTGGTAGCAACTCTTTTGAGTGTTTACGAAAAACAAACAGGTCTTAAAGGACATGAGCAAGTCATCGGTGGTGGTACCTTTGGTCGTCTCTTGAAACGTGGAGTTGCCTTTGGTGCTATGTTCCCAGACTATGTCAACACTATGCACCAAGCTAACGAATTTACAGATGTAGAAGACCTTTTCCGTGCTGCGGCTATTTATGCGGAAGCTATCTACGAACTAATCAAATAATCCACTACTCGGCCAGTTTTTCTGGCTGAGTTTTTCCATAGAAGGAGTTCTTATGTCAAAGATTGAAACTATTAAACAAGCCATTATGGCAGATCCTCAAAATAAAGAATATACGGATAAAGGAATCGAACCGCTCTTTGCAGCACCAAAGACTGCCCGTATCAATATCATCGGACAAGCTCCTGGGATGAAGACAGAAGCAGCTGGCATTTACTGGAAGGATAAAAGTGGTGATCGTCTGCGGGAGTGGTTAGGAGTTGACGAAGATACCTTTTACAATTCTGGTTTGTTTGCAGTGATTCCCATGGACTTTTATTTCCCAGGGCATGGGAAATCTGGTGACCTACCACCTCGTAAAGGCTTTGCTGAAAAATGGCATCCTAAACTCCTCAAAGAGTGTCCGGATATTGAGTTGACCCTTTTGATTGGACAATATGCCCAGGCTTACTATCTTCATGAGAAAGTGAGTGGCAAGGTAACTGAACGGGTTCGTCATTTTAAGAACTATTTGCCAGAGTATTTTCCACTAGTTCACCCTTCTCCTCGCAACCAAATCTGGATGGCTAAAAATCCTTGGTTTGCAGAGCAGGTTGTGCCAGAATTGCAAGCGTT
The DNA here is from genome assembly GCF_041432475.1 of Streptococcus sp. 27098_8_75. Lineage (NCBI taxonomy): Bacteria > Bacillati > Bacillota > Bacilli > Lactobacillales > Streptococcaceae > Streptococcus > Streptococcus sp. 27098_8_75. The sequence continues at coordinate 333,459 of NZ_JAPVZR010000002.1, read as the reverse complement.
GGTGCAAAAGATTATTCATCAATAAAGGAGAAAAACTATGGATGCTTATCAACAAGTGGCTAATAAGTTGCAAGAGTTGGGGATTACCTTTGATGTGGTAGAGCACCCACCTGCATTTACGACAGAGCAGGCAGATAGCTATATTGAAGGCATGGAAGGAGTTCGGACTAAGTCCATGTTTTTGACCAACAAGAAGAAAACTCAATATTATCTTCTGATTATGGATGACAAGAAAAGTCTGGATATGGACTTGTTTAAAGAGCTAGTTTCAGCCGACCGAATTCGTATGGCTTCAGCGGATTCCCTCTATGAAAAAATGCAGTTGCCACCAGGAACGGTATCGCCTTTTGGCCTGCTTAACAATGAGGAGAAGGACATTCAAGTTTATTTTGATAAGGACATTGTATCAGAGGATATCATGACTTTCCATCCCAATACCAATGAAAAGACTATCTTTATCTCGACAACAGATTTATTTAAGTTCCTGCAAGATTTGGGATATTCTTATGAAGTCCTGGAGCTTTAGCCAAGCATTTTGCTGGGATTTCGGACTCGTTGAAACAAGAAAGGAGCTGAGAATATGGCGTCGAGCAAGGAATATTTGACTTTTATCTTGGAGCAGTTATCTGATTTAGATGGGGTCAGCTATCGGGCCATGATGGGGGAGTACATCCTTTATTACAAGGAGAAAATAATTGGTGGTATCTATGATGATCGGCTCTTGGTCAAACCAGTCAAATCGGCTCAGAAATATATACCTGAAGCTGTGCTGGTGTCTCCTTACCCAGGTGCTAAAGAAATGCTATTAGTAGACAATGTGGACAGCAAAGACTACCTAACCACCTTATTTAAAGCTATGTTTGATGAGCTTCCCGCCCCAAAAGCTAAAAGAAAAAATAAGTAGTAATAAACCAGTTTCTGATCAAACTAGTTTTTTGTCATAATGAAATGCTTCTTAACAGGATTGTAAGTGTTTTACAGTGGAAACTAAATCTTTGACAGCTATTATTCTATTTAATATAATTAGAAAACACTTATATATATTAATATTATAAAGGAAGCGAAATGACTAAAAAGCTTAACTGTGACTTTTATATCGGGAAGATCCACAGATTATCCAACCGACTCATGAATCGGATATTACTAGACCAAGAGATTCAGGATTTTAACGGTGAACAGAGACGAATCTTTCATGCCTTGTGGCAGCAAGATCGACTGAGCCAAACGCAACTAGCAAACAAGACAGGGCTTACACTAAACACTCTAACTAAGATGTTGGAGCGGATGATGGAGATGAATCTGGTTGAACGCTGTCCCCATGAAAAGGATAGGCGCAGGAAAGTCATTTGTTTGACAGATCATGCTAAGAGTCTGAAAGATGATTATGATCGAATTTCTAAGGAAATGACAGAAATCATATATCAAGATTTTTTACCAGAAGAAGCAAAAGATTTTGAAAGTTGTCTAGAAAAAATTCTGCTGAATTTGGAGCGAGTTGAAAAAGAAGAAGTATGAGCGAGACCATAGTACTATCTGGAATTTAAAAGAAGTCTTAGTATAGTGGTGATGGATTCAAATATAAAATGCCTTCCAGTGTCTCTTATAGCTTCTGGTTTCCACCATAAGCATTGCCGGTTAAGTTAAGTCTAAGTTTGATTAGTTACACTATCCAGAAAAAGGGAGGTGATCCTATGAAAAAAATGAAGGCTATTGTTATTTATGATCCGGGAGGACCAGAAAAACTTCTATTAGAAGAGAGACCTATTCCTGTATTACGAGAAGGATGGACTTTGGTTAAGGTTAGAGGATTTGGAATAAATCATTCAGAAATCTTTACACGGCAAGGCTTGTCACCTAGTGTTAGCTTCCCTAGAATTTTAGGCATTGAATGTGTTGGCCAGGTAGCTGAGACGACTCGGACAGATTTAGAGATTGGTCAGAAAGTAGTTTCCATCATGGGAGAAATGGGTCGAGCTTACGATGGCTCATATGCTGAGTACGTTCTCCTGCCAAATGACCAAGTTTATCCTATCGAAACCAGTCTGCCTTGGGCTGAGTTAGCTGCAGTTCCCGAGACCTATTATACAGCTCTTGGATCTTTAAAAAATTTGCATATTAAGCCCGAAGATAAGATTTTAGTTCGGGCGGCAACCAGTGGTGTTGGTCTAGCTTTTGCTCGCCTCGTCAAGGCTCAGTTTCCTGACGTTCATATCCTTGGTTCGGTTCGAAGTGGTTCTAAACAATTTTTGCTTAAGCACCAGGCTTATGATGACATTGTTATTGATCAGGATGGTCGGTTAGAGACCGAAGAGCAGTTCGATAAAATTCTAGAGTTGGTAGGTCCATCGACTATTAAGGATTCATTTGATCATATTGCTCCGGGCGGAATTATCTGTGTAACTGGTCTCTTAGGAGGACAGTGGGAGCTAGAAGGCTTTAACCCAATTGAAGAAATAAAGAATAATAGTTTTATGACGACCTTTCACTCAGCTCAAGTCAACCAAGAATTGATGGATGAGTTGTTTGACTATATTGACCGATACCAAGTAGATGTTTCCCCGAGGCGCGTTTTTTCCTTGGAAGAAGTGCCCGAAGCTCATGCTTATATTGAAGGGAAGACAGGTTTTGGTAAGGTTGTGATTATCAACGAAAATAAATAGGAGGAGCATGATGAAAAAGATTAGTGCAAAAGAATTACAAGGTCTTTTACAGACTGAAAAGATTGAATTGATTGATGTTCGTGAAGTAGATGAGTTTGCAAATGGGCATATAGCTGGCGCTCGAAATTTGCCTCTTAGTGGCTTGGCAGAAAACTATCTTAGCTTGGACAAAGAGATTTCCTACCATGTTATTTGTCAAAAAGGAGGTCGGTCTGCACGGGCGTGTGAATTTTTGGAAGGCCAAGGTTATCAAGTGACCAATGTGGAGGGCGGAGTCGAAGCTTATCCAGATGAATTGACGCAATAGAAATTTTCAGAAGACTACTAAAATTTATTGAAATTTTGGTGGTCTTTTTGTAGAATGTAGTTAAGAATTTCTCTTGTTTTTCATGCTTTGTGAATGGAGGTTTTTTCCATGAAAATAAAAACAACAGCTTGTTTGTTGTTTTGTCTCTCTGCTTTTACATTAGTTGCTTGTTCTTCTGATAAGAAAGATAATTCCAAAACCTCGGGAACGACTTCGAACACTCAACAGATAGAAAATCAAGCAGAAGACAAGAAAACAATCGAAAAATAAAAGGATGCTAGTCTTTCTTATAACGGAAGTTATTATAGTCTACAAGGAAAGTATGAGGAAATCCTGATTGTAAATAAAAAGTACCCCCTCTCTTCTCATTACAATCCTGGAGAAAATCCTACTGCCAAGGCAGCTTTACTCAAGTTGATTGCAGATATGCAAGCTGCTGGATATGCTGTTAGTGACCAATACAGTGGCTTCCGTAGTTATGATACTCAGCTAGAACTTTACCAAAATTATGTCAATCGAGATGGAAAGGATGCTGCCGATCGTTATTCAGCCAGACCTGGATACAGTGAACACCAGTCTGGTTTAGCCTTTGACCTGATTGATACAGAAGGAAATCTGCTGGAAGAACCCGGTGCCAGTCAGTGGCTTTTGGATAATGCCTCCAATTATGGATTCATTGTGCGCTTCTTAAAAGGTAAGGAAACTTCAACAGGCTATATGGCAGAAAGCTGGCATCTGCGTTATATTGGACGGGAAGCCAAGGAGATTGCTGATTCAGGTAAATCATTAGAAGAATACTTTGGTATTACCGGAGGAGATTATCAAGATTGATAGAATGTGGCTTCGTCTTTTCTATAGGTCATTATAAAATAAAACAAGGAGGACAAATTTATGAAGTTTTACAAAATTGATCCATCAATTGATGTTGTTGAAACTCCCGTCGAAGAAAAAGGTCGTTTGATCCGCCATCTTCATTTAGCAAAGGGGAAGGAAATTCCTGAACATAAGGCTGATGCACTAGTGACAGTTGTCTGTTTGGAAGGTAAGGTGAATTTTACTGCTTTAGGAGAAACTGTTCAAATGCTTCCAGGAACTTTTCTTACAATGGAACCCAATGAACTGCACAGTTTATATGGTGTGGAAGAAAGTCACGTCCTAGTCATTCAGCAATTGATTTATTAAAAACAAAAAAGAAGTCTGATGTTTTACATCAGACTTCTTTTTTAATCGAGTTCTAAGGTGGATTAAATAAAGAGAAGTGGATCTTCTAGTTATGGATTGGTAGTTACAAGACCTTGTTCATTAAAGGTATATTGTTTGCCATTGATTAGAAGAGTTTCACTGTGAGCCATTTTCCCATCTTCTTTAAGGTAATACGAACCCTGCCAAGCATTTGATAGCATGGATCCATCTTCAGTAGCAAAGTAATACCAATCGTCAGCGATCTGTTGCCAACCAGTTAGCATTTCTCCGTTCACTGGATTAAGATAATAAGATTTTCCAGCATCTCCTATTTGGTGAAGTCCTGTTAGCATATATCCATCAATCGGTTGAAAATAATACCATTTTCCTTGAATATTTTGCCAGCCTGTGAGCATGCTTCCGTCTGCTGGATTAAAATAATACCAGGCTGGTCCTTCATGGTTACCAGCACCTGTTAATTGTTGCCATCCAGTCTGCATATCCCCATTTTTATCATGGAAATAATAACATTCACCGTTTTCACCCACCTGCTGGCCTCCAGTTAGCATATAACCTTCAGCAGGATCAAGATAGTACCACTTACCTTTAATATTCTGCCATCCAGTTTTCATATCTCCGTTTTCTGGGTCGAAATAATACCAAGATCTTTCTTTGTAGTATCCAAAACCATCTAACTCTTGCCAGCCAGTCAGCATATAGCCGTTGACGTTGAAGAAATAATACCTTCCATTAATTTGTTGCCATTGATTTCTGGGAAAACTACCATCTGGATATTTGTACCACCAACCATTCTTATCATTAATCCACTTTCCATCTGTGTGATTAGTGATTTGCGGTCGAATCTGCTGGGCTTGAACAGAAAAATCGTCTTGTGCCACCAAAGTTGTTAATAGACCAACTAGCAATAGAAGCTGTACAAGGAATAGCGTGCGTCGTTTCATTTTTTCCTCCTTCAAAGGTTTCGGCTAAAGTGAAATCAAAAATTTCACAGAGAGAAGTGTTACTGCAGTTAAGATACCATATTTTCTTTTATTCTTCAAACAAACAAAAATGTCTAATTTATTCAAGCATATTTATTATTTGCATTTGTAAGCAAAAATAAACGAGTCTATCTAGATGGCCTTAAAATAAGTATTTATAAGAATGTAATATTCTTCTGTTTTGGATAAATATTTAAAATAACAAATCTTTCAAAAATTAGTGATATATTAAAAGCATATTTTGTTTCATGTATAAAACAAAAATAAACACTGTTTTATAGCTATAATACCTTTTTGTATGAAATAGCTTCACAGATCAAACCATAAAAGCGCTTACTGTCTTGTTTACAAATAAAAAATAGGGTTAACTCTTAAAATATCAAAAAATTGCATGTAAAATAAAACAAAAACGAACATAGATAAAAAATAGAATTACATTAAGAACAATATTGAAAAAAATAATTTTGAAAACACGAACAAATTTCTTGCTTTGCCTAAATTTTTGTGTTATAGTTTAGGTCGATGTGAAATATGCATAAAAAAGAATTTTTTAGCAATATTGATATCGGATAGTTTTTCTTTTTGTCAAATTATTTGTCTCAGAAGTTTAAGCGAAACTGACTGATTAAAACATGATTGATGCTGATCTAAAGATTCAAGTCCTAGATATCGTATTTACTGAAGAATTATTTTTTGTCATGGCACGTCTAGAATATAAGATCATTCTAAAAGATAAATGAATGATTTTGGAGGTTTATTATAATGTCGAAACGTTTAAGATTTTTATCTTGTTCAGTATTAGCTGCAGCAGCAGTGATTCCAGCTTTTTCTGGAAATACTGTTCAGGCCGCTGACTACTATGGTTATAGTTCTCGCTATAGTAACTTATACCAACCAGGTGTTAATTATTGGAATACTGGCTTCACAAGTCGCCGTAATACAGTAACTAACAGCCGTACTAGTCGTCATAGCAGTCGTCGTAACTCTCGTTACAACAACTACAGCTATGGTTACAATAACTATGGCTACGGATATGGCTATGGTTACAATAACTATTATTTAGGTTCTAATATTTGGGATTATTTCTATCCAAATTACAACTACAATAACTATGGTTACAACTACAATAACTATGGTTACAATGGTTGGAACAACTACAACAACCTAGTAAACGATGAAAACTATATCTACTGGAATGGTAATCATTACTACCGTATGAACGATGGTAGCTACCGTATTTACCGTGACGGTGAATGGAAACCATTGACAAACAATAGCAACAATAACTCATCATCTAACAATTTGGAAAACGATCCTCATTACCGTTATGAAAATGGCTACCATTACTATGTTTTAGAAAATGGTGACTATTACTATTACCAAGATGGTAAATGGGTATTGGTTAAGACTTCAACCAACAATTCAACAACTCCATCACCTCAAGCTCAGCCGGAAACTCCAAGTACAGAACAACCAGCTGAGGATCCAAAACCAGAAGTTCCAACTCCAACTCCAGCACAACCTGAGGCTCCAACTCCAGCGCCTAGCGATAAACCTGAAGAGCCAACTACACCTGCTGAACCAAAACCAGAACAACCAACAACTCCAAGTCTTGATTTACCAGAAAATCCGCCAATTAACGGTGCTGATAGTGAGTTTGATCCATTCAAACCATCAACAGAAACGCCGGCTGAGCCTAAACCTGAAACACCAGCAACACCAGCTGTTCCAACAACACCAGGTTTGGTAACAACTGATGAATCAAGTGAAAACCAAATCCCTGATTATGTTGAAAAACCAACAGAAGGACTTGAGCACTTGGCATGGGCACCAAATGGACAAACGCCAAAATTGGTTTACCCACCAGGAAAACCAGGCGATAAAGCCCTTAAGAATGATAAAAACTACTACTTCGATGGTAGTACGCATTACTACTATGTACCATCTAACTCAGACCGTACAGGTTATTCAGCATATTGGAAGTGGATTGGACAAAAATGGAAACTTCAAGGTATGACAGATCCAAACGATCCGGGTATTGATCCAAAACTTCACGAAAATACTGCTGACGATGAGTACATGTACAGCGATCAAAATTCTAGCGTAAAACTCTACTCAACAAACGTGGTAACTACTGCCAAAGCTGGTCAACCATTGCCATTCAAGAATGTTGAAGAGTTCAAGAAATACGTTATCGAAAAAATGAATCCTAAATTCCTTGATAACGCTGGATGGGATGCTAAAGCTGAGTGGGAAATCGAAGATGCAGATATCTTTGAGAAGACTAAAGAAAACCCATACGCTAAGGACTATGTATTGATTGCAAACCTCAAGAGTGGTGTTGAGGACAAGAAATATAGTGACGTAGAATTTGGTTATGTGAAGTTTGTTTACCGTGTTGAAGCGACAAACGATACAAACTATGACTATGTTTCAAAAGCGAAAGAAGCTTTCGCTAAAATCAATGAAACTCGTAAAGCTCAAGGTTTGAAAGAGTTGACTTGGTCAGAAGACATTTATCAAAACCAAGCACTTCCGAAAGTAAACGAAATTTCACGTCAATACGATAGCACTGGCTTTGTCGGACGTCGTGATGAAGATGCAGCTACTGTCGTTAAGAAATGGGCTAATAGCGGTCTAAGAGACTTGCTTCTTGATCCTAACGTAACTGAAGGTGCAGTAGCGACAGTTGTAGACGGAAATGGTGTTTACTACTGGACATACAACTACAAATAATCAATCTTTTCCTAATGATTTCACTTAATTAACTAGAAAATCCCTTAAGATTAAATTCTTAAGGGATTTTTGTTCTAAAACTTCAATAGTAAATATGCAAAAAAAACACAAAAAAAATAGGATAATATTTATGTTTTTGTTTGACTAAGAGATCAGATGGGGATAATATATTATATAGAGGAGGAGTAGACTATCATTGTTTTTATTACAAAGGAGTATAAGTAATGAAATCAAAAAGAAAGTATCTATCAAGAGTGATGATGTTTAGTTCTGCCTTAGTATTAGCTTTTCTCACTACAAATACTGCTCAGGCAGAGGAACATAATGACGTATTTTATTCACGCTATCGTCCAGGATTTAACTATTATAATCCACGCGTCAGAAATAATTATAATTACGGTCGATACCCTGGTTATTACAATCCATGGTATAACTATAATGTCTTTTATTGGAATGGAAATTACTACTATAAAAACCAGAACGGAGACTATTATGTCTACAAGAATGGTAAGTGGGAACTCTATTACCAGGATGGCTTTAATAAACTGAAAAATGATCCGCATTATCGTTATGAAAATGGCTATCACTATTATGTGTTGGATGATGGTTCATACTATTACTATGAAAATGGTAAGTGGGTTTATGTTAAGAAAGCAGAAGATCCAACTCCAGAACCAAATCCGACTCCAGATCCTAAGCCAGATCCTGAAACGCCTAAGCCAGAGAAGCCTGACTGGGCACCAAATCCAAATATAGATTATAGTAAATTGCCAAAACCTCTCTACAGACCTGATGATCCTCGGATGAAGAGTGATCCTCGCTTTGTAGATGATAATGGTATCTATTATTACCGAGTCCATCTAGGAGACGAAAAACCTGATGGTATTGATGGATATTACAAGTGGATGGGCGACCGCTGGAAACTATTCAATGGAACGGATCCAGACGATCCTGCTCTTGACCCAAATAATCATTCTAATCCAAAGGACGATGAATATAATTATGATGATAATGCTTCTACAGTTAAACTATACTCAGAGAATCTAGTTGGTACTGGTAAAGCAGGAGATCCTCTTCCGTTCAAGAGCAAGGAAGAATTCATCTCTTATGTTCAGCAACATCTTGCACCAAAAATGATTGATAATGCAGGCTATGACTGTAAAGTCACATATGAGCTTGAAGAAGAAGATGTCTTTAATCAAGCGGTGGATCATGCTTGGGCCAGAGATTACGTTTTGACAGCTTATTTGACAAGTAGCGTCAAAGGATATGAAAAAACAGAATTTGGTCATGTGAAGTTTATTTATCGTGTAGAAAAAACTGAAGAATCTAACTTCCCAAATATTGATAAGGCTAAAGCTGCTTTTACAAAAATAAATGCGGAACGTAGAAGACTTGGCTTACAAGAACTAACATGGTCTGGTGAACTTTATAATAATCAATCTTTGCCAACAGCTCAGAAACTTTCTGTCAATTACGATAGTAGCGCTGGTATCACCTTCCGCCGGGAAGAAAATGCTGATGTAGTTGCTAACAAATGGCTAAACTCAGGAAATAGAGAATTGATTCTAAATCCTGATGCCAAAGAAGGTGCAGTTGCCTGTGTACAAGCAGGTGATGGTACATATTATTGGGTGTTTAATTATAAATAAAAAAATGAATATAATGGTCTATTCCTTTAACCGAGAACTTCCTCCATCTTTTAGATGGGGGGAGTTTTATATTGCTAAAAGCAAAACAAAAGCCACTTCCGACTAATCGGAAATGGCTTGAATTCAATAATCGAATGTATTGAATAGATGTTCTTATTTGAGACCGTATTTTTTGTTGAAACGATCCACACGTCCATCTGCTTGAGTGAACTTTTGACGTCCAGTGTAGAATGGGTGTGAGTCTGATGAAATTTCAACACGGATCAATGGGTAAGTTTCCCCTTCGAATTCAACTGTTTCATTTGAACGCTTAGTTGAACCACTAAGGAATTGGTAACCAGTTGAAGTATCCATGAAGACAACAGGACGGTATTCTGGGTGAATATCTTTTCTCATTTTAAAAAAATTCCTTTCTGCCATGGTCTCTTTGCGAGCCATAGATTAGTTACTTTGATAGTTTATCAAATTTCATTTGCTTTGACAAGCCTTTTTGCTCATTTTCTTTGCTTTTTGGCTAATTCTTTTAATTCTTGGAAGATTTCTTCATTTTCTTCTAGTGAATAGGAGTTGGCGCCACTAGCTAAGGGATGTCCTCCGCCATGATGATTTTTTGCGACTTCATTGATTGGAATGAATTTGCTGCGCAATCGTACACGGTAATGACCGCTTTCTTGTTCAACAAAGATTCCCCACAACTTGACGTCTTCAATTCGACCAGGCGTTGCGACAATATCTGCAGTTTCGGCATCTGTAAGTTGGTGCGCTTTTAGTAAATCTTGAGTGATGATGACACGTGCAGCTCCATTTTCATCAAGTTCAAGATGATCGTAAACATAGCCTTGAAGCTTGGCAACTTTGTAGCTGAAAGAGTCCATTTTCCGAGCCAGCGTAGCAAAATCAAAGGGAAATTCTCTTAATTGACTAGCGACTTGTAGGGTTCGAGCGGTAGTAGCGGGATAAAGAAAGCGTCCCGTGTCACCAGTAATTCCAGCGTAGAGGAGTTTAGCGATATATGCATCCATTTTTAGGTGATTGTCTAAAGCGAATAAAGAAATTAGTTCGCAGGTGCTACTTGAATTGGTATCAACCCACGCTAAATCACCATAAACGTCATCGTTAGGATGATGATCTATTTTAATCAGAAATGATCCATTTGGATACCTTTTATCATCAATTCTAGCTGTATTGGCGGTGTCGCATACGATAACCAAGGAGTTTTCATAATCTTGATCTGAGACATCGTCCATCTGGGCTAGCCAGGTTAAACTTGGTTCATCGTATCCAGTTACTTTAACTATTTTTTCAGGGAAATTTAGCTGAAGGAGCTTTTGTAAGCCGACTTGGCTACCTAAAGCATCAGGGTCCGGATTTACATGGCGATGAATAATAATCGTTTTATATTCCTTTATCTTTTGTAAGATTTGATGTTGAATTGTCATAGAAAAAATTGTTCCTTCTTGCTTAGAGTTATTGTTTAATTGTAACACAAGATTTCTATTTTTAAAATGAAAAATATGTGCTATAATTATCAATAGAAGATATTTTGGAGGAAACTATGGCTTTAGCAAAAATTGTATTTGCAAGTATGACAGGTAATACAGAAGAAATCGCTGATATCGTTGCTGATAAGTTAAGAGATTTAGGTTTAGATGTTGATGTTGATGAGTGTACGACAGTTGATGCTTCAGATTTTCTAGAAGCAGACATTGCTATTGTGGCGACCTATACGTACGGTGATGGAGAATTACCTGACGAAATCATGGATTTCTATGAAGACTTGGCTGATTTGGATTTATCTGATAAGATTTATGGTGTCGTTGGCTCAGGTGATACTTTCTACGACGAATTCTGTAAAGCAGTAGATGACTTTGATGCTGTTTTCGTTTCAACTGGTGCAACAAAAGGTGCTGAAAATGTTAAGGTTGATTTAGCAGCAGAAGAAGATGATATTGAAAATCTGGAGAATTTCGCTGCTAGCTTAGCTGCAAAAGTAAGCTAAGATATTTCCTAAAAAGTATAGAATAGTCAAAAGACGGAATATATGGGAAGGAAGAGAGGATTTGTTGTTCTCTCTTTTTTTCTTTAGTTTCATCGGGAGTTTTTCTGTAAAAAATGCTACAATAAGAAGATAAAAGAAAAGGAGAGAAGGATGGAACCTAAAGAAAAAGAATTTAGCATGAGTTGGTTTTTTAGATGGTTTTTGGATAATAAAGCCATTACGGTTTTCTTAGTTTGTTTATTGATTGGACTCAATCTCTTGGTCTTGAGTAAAATTAGTTTTGTTTTCACCCCTATTATTGAGTTTATTTCGGTTATTATGTTACCAGTGATTCTGGCAGGTTTGCTCTATTATTTGCTCAATCCTCTGGTAGACATGATGGAAAAGCGGAAGATCAATCGTTTAGTAGCTATTACGATTGTTTTTGTATTGATTACTGTGCTTTTGATTTGGGGTTTGGCAGTTGTCATTCCAAACCTTCAGACTCAGATTGTTAGCTTTTTTAGGAACATGCCTGCTTATCTCAAGCAATCTAAAAAAATAATTGATGATTTACTGGATAGCCGCTTGTCTGAAGAGTTTCGTCCACAGATTGAGCAAGTTACGGATAATATTTCTTCTCAATTAACTACTTGGGCAAGTAACTTTTCTGCTCGGGCAGTTAACTGGGCAAGTAACTTTGTCAGTGCTGCTTCTCAAGTTATTGTTGCTGTCATTATTATGCCTTTCATTCTATTCTACCTCCTTCGAGATGGGAAAAATTTGAAAGGCTATGTAACTCAGTTCCTACCTAAGAAATTACGTGAGCCGGTTGGTCAAGTTTTGTCTGAAGTGAATAGTCAGTTAGCTAATTATGTTCGCGGACAGATAACTGTTGCAATCATTGTTGCCTTTATGTTTATGATTCTCTTTAAGATTATTGGCCTGCGCTATGGAGTGACCTTAGCAGTCGTGGCCGGTGTTCTCAACTTGGTTCCGTATTTAGGAAGTTTTTTAGCTATGTTACCAGCGCTTGTTTTGGGACTGATTGCGGGACCTGTTATGCTCTTGAAAGTTATCATTGTCTTTATTGTGGAGCAAACAATAGAAGGACGTTTTGTCTCTCCTCTTATTTTAGGTAGTCAATTAAGTATTCATCCGATTACTATTCTCTTTGTACTCTTAACATCTGGATCAATGTTTGGAATTTGGGGTGTCTTATTGGGAATTCCAGTCTACGCTTCTGCAAAAGTGGTGATTACAGCTATCTTTAAGTGGTACAAAGTAGTGAGTGGTTTGTATGATGATGAAGTAGAGGAAGAAGTAAGTGAAAAATAGTGAGAAAATGCTGTCTGCCATTGAGGCTCAGGATTTAGTGCAAGCAGAACAGTGGTTTGAAAAAGCCTTGTTAGAGGATAGTGATTCTATCTTATTGGACCTAGCAGAATATTTAGAAAGTATCGGCTTCTTTTTACAAGCCAAGCGTATCTATAATAAACTGGCTCCCCTTTATCCGCAGGTTAATCTAAATTTGGCAGCTATTGCCAGTGAAGATGGAGACTTAGAGGAAGCTTTTGGCTACTTGGAAGAAGTCAGATCGAACGATCCGTGGTATGTCAATGCTCTTTTGATTAAGGCAGATTTATACCAGATGGAAGGTCTGCCTGATGTAGCGCGTGAGAAACTAGTTGAAGCCAGTCAATTAAGTGACGATCCTATCATTACCTTTGGAATGGCTGAAATAGATTTCGAATTAGGCAATTTCACACAGGCGATCAAGGAATATGCCAGTCTTGATAATCGGACAATTTATGAGCAGACAGGGATCTCAACCTACCAGAGAATAGGGGTGAGCTATGCTAGCTTAGGAAAGTTTGAAGCTGCCATTGAATTTCTTCAAAAGGCTATCGAATTAGAATATGACGAATCTGCAGTATTTGAATTGGCCGTGATCCTTTACGATCAAGAAGACTATCAGAAGGCGAATCTCTATTTCAAGCAATTGGACACTCTTTCACCGGATTTCGAAGGTTATGAATATATCTATGCACTGTCTCTTCATGCAGACCATCAAGCTGAGGAGGCTCTATTCATGGCTCAGCAAGGTTTGAATAAAAATCCGTTTGATAGCCAGCTAGCACTATTAGCCTCGCAAGTTTCCTATGAACTTCATGATACTGAAAAAGCAGAGAGCTATCTATTAGATGCCTGGGATAATGCTGATGATTTAGAAGAGCTAGCTCTGCGCCTGACTAACCTTTATCTAGAACAGGAGAGATATGAAGATATTCTTGCTTTGGAGGATCAGGATTGGGATAATGTGTTGACTCGATGGAACATAGCTCGAAGTTATCAGGCTTTGGAGAACATAGAAAAAGCTCGAGAGCTCTATGGAGAATTGCATAGGGATTTGAGAGATAATCCAGAATTTTTGGAAGAATACATTTACCTGTTGAGAGAATGTGGCGAGCTTGAAAGAGCCAAACAAGAAGCTCAGCACTATTTGAGTCTGGTGCCAGATGACAGTGCAATGCAAGAATTTTATGATAGCCTAGACTGTTAAATTTTTTATAATTAATTGTAAAAGCATATCATCTAGATATGTTTTTTTGCAATTATAAAATTTTGTGTTATACTAATTTTGCTTTATAAGAGAAGATGAAAGAAGAGTAGAGGATTAAAAATGTTTGAACCAGTTAAATTATTTCAATATAATACTTTGGGTGCATTGATGTCTGGTCTTTATGGTGGGACAATGACGATTGGTGAGTTGCTTCACTATGGTGATTTAGGTATAGGTACTTTGGATTCTATTGACGGCGAGCTGATTGTTTTAGATGGTAAGGCTTATCAAGCTAAGGGATCTGGAGAAGTGCCAGAAGTAGTTGAGGTGGATCCGTCAGAGAAGGTTCCTTATGCAGCGGTAGTCCCTCACAAGGCAGAGGTGATTTTCCGCCAGCGTTTTGAAATGAATGATAAGGAGCTGGAGGAGAGAATTGAGTCCTATTATGATGGGGAAAATCTTTTTCGTTCCATCAAGATTCATGGCGACTTTTCTCATATGCGAGTTCGCATGATTCCTAAGTCAACGTCAGACCGAAAGTTTGCAGAAGTTGCTGTTAACCAACCTGAATACAGCAAGGAAAATGTAACTGGGACAATCGTTGGTATCTGGACACCAGAGATTTTTCATGGAGTCAGCTTAGCAGGTTATCATCTTCATTTTGTATCAGACGATTTAAGCTTCGGTGGACATGTCATGGACTTTGTAATCAAAGAGGGTATTGTTGAACTTGGAGCAATTGACCAGTTAGATCAACGTTTCCCTGTTCAGGATCGTGACTATCTATTTGCCAAATTCAATATGGATGAAATGAAAGAAGATATTGATCAAGTAGAATAATAAGATAAATTCCTTGGCCAGCAGCCTAAATTTAGGTTAGTTTGGTCAGGGCTTTTATTTTGTAAGATAAAGGAGAATAATAGGGATTTAATCAATGCGATTTTATAGATCAAGTAAGTAAATTGTATCAATTCATTTCTAATGTTCATACTGTCAAGTATAGGCTAGACAATTTCTTTTTATAATGGTCTGTAATATATAATGTTTGCTGAGCCCTTTCAAAGTATCGAAAATCTAATTTTTTAGTGTATTTATATAGCCAAACAGAAAAAAATGCTGTATAATAGCTTGGAATATAATTAATAGTTAGGAGATCATTATGGGAAAAGATTTGTTTAATCCACACCTGCGTAAGTTTTCTATTCGAAAACTAAACATTGGTGTTTGTTCTGTGCTCTTGTCAACCTTGATTCTTTTGGGGGCGGCAAGTCAGGTTAGCGCTGATGAAACAAGTGCTTCTAATGTCCAAAATGAGGTCGCTCGAACCGACCTTGCTGAACCATCATCAACTGCTACAGCACCAGTAGTTTCTGAAGCTTCACAAAATTCAGGAACTACTTTAGCAACTACAGTTACTGAGGCACCACAATCAGTTGAGAATACTGCACCTACAAACTCAGCTCCAGAGTCTAATGAGAAACCAAAGGACGAGCAGCCAGTAGCTTCTGAAACACCTCAGCCTTCAGCTGAGAAGCCAATTGCCCCTGCAGAGGTTAAGCCTGCAGAGAATGCTAATCCAGTTTCAACTGTAGCTAGCTCAGAAGCTGTAAGTACTTCAACAGCTACAGAACAACCAGTAGCGATTAGGGAAGCTACACAACCTACACGTTCTCGTCGAGCACGTCGAGACGCTACACCTACAGGTTTACGAGATGGCGATCCAAATAATACTATTGAAAAACCAACTTTAGCGGATTCTGAAAAGAAGAGACCAGCAGACCTAGTGAAACAGATCAACTGGCTAGATTTTGGTGATTCTCAGGCGTTTAGAAATCTTGATACCGACGGCTCTCTTAAAGTAGGTAGTGTGTATGAGAAAGAAATTTCTCCGGGCTATGTAGTTAAATTAACAGTTACAGAACTAAAACCATTTCATTCTACAGAGATTTATCGTAACCGTGTAGCAGGCACTCAGTATGAAAATAGTTATGATCCTGATGCCAAAAACACATGGTTTAGATACGTGCCTGCGGACTATAATCGACAAGTTAAAGAAGGCGATTCTGCACGACCAAAAATCATTGGTGCTCCTATGAACCAATGGACATCTCTACGTGAACAGGGGATTGATACTAATGGCCGTAAGACTCAGTTACAAGTACCTAAAAATGGTGCTAGCTATGGTGTGAAGTTTAAGGTCGAAGCAACTTACCTTAACAAGCCAGTTAAAGCAACCGTCGTTATGGCGGATGGTGAAGAAGCTAACCCAGGTGAATATGCTATCTTTACTACAAATGGGCAAGGCTGGGAGCATCTAGCAGAATGGAAACGTGTTTCTCCAAGCGGTAAAGTAATTACCGAAACTTATGCGCCTATGAATCCTAACAGACTTGGTCAGTATATTGGTGATAACGCGACTACTCCAACAATTGACTGGACTAAATTCACTAACCCGGATCAAAGAACGGGTGGTTTAGGTTCACAAGTCTTTGGTCCTAACACTTCGAAGGATCATACAGTACCAATTGTGATGACTCGTGAAGCATCAGAGGTAGGTATTTATATTGCATCTTCTGGTCAGCAAGCTGCTATGATTGGTTTCATGGTTGTAGATACTGGGGATGCGCCTGAAAGCTATGGAAATGCAGTTCATGCTATTTCTGGTTACAATGCTGCTACGGGAGCACAAAATCCACAACCATATCTTGGTCGGAAGCCTGCGGATATTGATACAACTTCAGGAAACGATTGGACTCACGATGATAGCACTGATCACGCTGATGAAGGGATTGATCAGCTTTTACCATCAGACTTAGTTGGTAAGACTCATGACTTGTTCCAAGCAGATCGTCTTCGTGATGGTGATTATTCGCTTCGTTTCCATGCTTCAGCTAATGGAAATGAAAAAGCCTATGTTCGAGCTTGGATTGATTTTAACAATAACGGGAAATTTGACGAGAACGAAGCCAGTGAGTTTACTGAAGTCACTTCTGAAGGAGACTACACAGTTACTTTCAGAAATCATGCTCCAATGAATGACGACTCAGTCAAGAAGTTAGGGATGCGTGTTCGTATTGCCTTGAATCAAGGTGATATCGAGAAGCCTACCGGTACAGCCTTCAGTGGTGAAGTTGAAGACTTACAAGTCAACCTTACATACCCACCAAAGGGTGAGAAGAAGGAAACCAAGGGCTTACGCGATCAACAACAACAAGCAAGCCTACACTTCACATCTCGTGGTTATTCTAAAGAAGACGAGAATGCTAGAACAACGATTGATACTAATAAGGCGCCTGTTGTTTTAGATAATAATGGACGTGAATTAACGGCAGATGCAGAAGGTTGGTATACAACTGCAGAAGGCCGTTACAAAGTGACGCCAAATGGTGATAATGTCGATGTTGTTTTTGTTCCAAATGCTGGATACGTAGGGACTACATCAGGTATTAACATCCGTCGCTTTGATAGCAACGGTGCAAGCACTGAATGGACTGCAAAAAATAATTCAGAGCCTGTTGTCAATCAGCCACTAAATTCTATGGATGCTCGTTATGTTCCTACAGTAGTTGATTACACTGAACATCGTTCAACTGATGCCCAAGGTTTAGCGCAAGTAAAAGACATCTCATTTACAGATGGTAATCCAGCCAACACACCGGTTCAACCATCTGCAAGTAATCCTGCTACTTTCTTGGATGGAAATGGAGATCCTATCTCAGGAACTAGTATTCCTGCAACATCAGGTGGGAAAGAGGTTGGTACCTTCAACTTAGATCCAACTACAGGTCGAGTAACCTTTACCCCAAATAAATCATTTGTAGGAACTGTTGATCCGATTAAATTAAAAGTAAATGATGCAAGTGGTAATGATCACTTTGCAACTTATCAACCAACTGTTACCCGAGTTGTTCCAACATCTCAAAACGCAAGTTCTGAAGGTATTCAAGGGGCAGAACAATCTGGGAACTTGGTCTTTACTCCAGGTGATAACCGTGTTCCAATTGATGAATCAATTGCGCCAACCTTTGACAACGGTCAATCGACAAAAGAGGTTCCTGGTGTTGGAACTTATAAGGTGGATAGTACAGGCCGCGTTACATTCCAACCAGTTTCTGGATACTCTGGACGCCCAACTGCAGAAACCGTTAAGCGTGTAGATAAGAACGGAACAGAAGTAACAGCTACTTACCAAGCAGATGTTAAGGCAGCAACTCCAACAGGTCAAGGAGCAGAAACTACTGGACTTCAAGGTCAAAAACAAGATAGCCACCTCACCTTTACTCCTGGTCAAGCAACTATCAATGGTCAAAATGAGACTGTACCATTTGCACCAGAAGGTCCACAATTTGTGGTTAATGGACAAGTTCAACAAGGTAACAGCTTACCAGTACATGATGCTAGCGGTAAACTTCAAGGAACCTATACTGTTCAACCGAATGGGGATATTAGCTTCCAACCAGAACCTGATTTCTATGGTACACCAACTCCAGCAACCCTTCGTGTGACAGATAAGAATGGTTCTACTGCTGAAGCAGTATATCAACCTGCAGTGACTAGAGTCACTCCAACAAGTACAAATGATACCTCAACTGGTTTGCAAGGACAGCCGCAAAGCGGTAAGCCAACCTTTACAGCAGGTGATCCAGCTGTTCCATTGGATGACACAAAACCAATGACCTTTGAAGATGGTCAGTCAACGAAGACTGTTTCGGGTGTAGGTGTGTACGCTATTAACTCTGATGGATCTATTACCTTTACGCCTGACAAACAGTACGTTGGCACTCCAAATCCAGTCACAGTGAAACGTGTAGATAAGAACGGTACAGAAGTCACTGCGACTTATACCCCAACAGTAACCAAGGTAACACCAACTTCAATGGATGCCACTTCAAATGGTATCCAAGGTCAACCGCAAAAAGGTACCCCAACCTTCACAGAAGGTAACCCATTGGTTCCAATTGATGATACGAAACCAATGACCTTCGAAGACGGTCAGTCAACGAAAACAGTTCCAGGTGTAGGTGAATACAGCATCAATCCAGATGGATCTATTACCTTTACGCCGGATAAGAAGTACGTTGGTACTCCTAATCCAGTCACAGTGAAACGTGTAGATAAGAACGGTACAGAAGTTACTGCAACTTATACACCAACAGTGACTAAAGTGACACCAACTTCAAAGGATGCCACTTCAAATGGTATCCAAGGTCAACCGCAAAAAGGCACCCCAACCTTCACAGAAGGTAACCCATTGGTTCCGATTGATGATACGAAACCAATGACCTTCGAAGATGGTCAGTCAACAAAGACAGTTCCGGGTGTAGGTGAATACAGCATCAATCCAGATGGCTCTATTACCTTTACGCCAGAAAAACAATATGTTGGTACACCAACTCCAGTCACAGTGAAACGAGTGGATAAGAATGGTACAGAAGTTACCGCAACTTATACACCAACAGTGACCAAGGTCACTCCAACAGGCACTAATGCAACTAGCACAGGACCTCAAGGTGTCCCTCAAACTGGCACCCCAACCTTCCAAGGTGGTGATCCACTGGTTCCAATCGATGAAACCGTTGAACCAACCTTCGAAGATGGAAGTAAAGAGAAGTCTATTCCAGGACAAGGAACCTACACGATTGCGCCAGACGGAACAGTAACCTTCACTCCAGATAAGCAGTTTGTCGGAAACCCAGATCCAGTCACAGTGAAACGAGTGGATAAGAACGGCACTCCAGTCACTGCAACTTACAGTCCAGAATTTACTAAGGTAACACCGACTGGTACAGGTGATAAGACGGAAGGCCTGCAAGGTCAAGTCCAAGAAGGTAAAGTGACCTTCACTCTAGGCCATGACTCAGTTCCATTCTCAGCTGATTCAACTCCACTATTTGACAATGGTACAACTGTGAAAGAAGTGCCAAATATTGGTAAGTTCGAAGTGGATGCAGACGGTAAGGTGACCTTCACTCCTGACAAACAGTTCAAGGGTGAAACACCAGAGCTTGAATTGACTCGAGTGGATGCCAATGGGACTCCTGTTACCGTTAAGTATCAAGCAGTAGTGAAAGAAGTAACCCCAACTTCAACGGATGCCACTTCAAATGGTATCCAAGGTCAACCGCAAAAGGGTACCCCAACATTCCAAGGTGGTGACCCATTGGTTCCAATTGACGACACAAAACCAATGACTTTCGAAGATGGACAGTCAACGAAAACAGTTCCAGGTGTAGGTGAATACAGCATTAATCCAGATGGATCTATTACCTTTACGCCGGATAAGAAGTATGTTGGTACTCCTAATCCAGTCACAGTGAAACGTGTAGATAAGAACGGTACAGAAGTTACTGCAACTTATACACCAACAGTAACCAAGGTAACACCAACTTCAACGGATGCCACTTCAAATGGTATCCAAGGTCAACCGCAAAAGGGTACCCCAACCTTCACAGAAGGTAACCCATTGGTTCCAATTGATGATACGAAACCAATGACCTTCGAAGACGGACAGTCAACGAAAACAGTTCCAGGTGTAGGTGAATACAACATCAATCCAGATGGTTCTATTACCTTTACGCCAGACAAACAATATGTTGGTACTCCAGATCCAGTCACAGTGAAACGTGTGGATAAAAATGGTACAGAAGTCACTGCGACTTATACACCAACAGTGACTAAGGTGACACCAACCAGCACTAACGCAACCAGCACAGGTCCGCAGGGTGTTCCACAAACAGGAACTCCAAGCTTCCAAGGTGGCGATCCACTGGTTCCAATCGATGAAACCGTTGAACCAACCTTCGAAGATGGAAGCAAAGAGAAGAACATTCCAGGTCAAGGAACTTACACGATTGCGCCAGATGGAACTTTAACCTTTACTCCAGACAAGCAGTTTGTCGGAAAACCAAATCCAGTAACGGTTAAACGCGTGGATAAGAATGGTACCCCAGTCACTGCAACTTACAGTCCAGAATTCACTAAGGTCACTCCAACGAGCACTAACGCAACCAGCACAGGTCCGCAGGGTGTTCCACAAACAGGTACCCCAACCTTCCAAGGAGGTGACCCACTGGTTCCAATCGATGAAACAGTTGAGCCAACCTTCGCAGATGGAAGCAAAGAGAAGTCTATTCCAGGTCAAGGAACTTACACGATTGCGTCAGATGGTACAGTGACCTTTACTCCAGACAAGCAGTTTGTCGGAAAACCAAATCCAGTCACCGTGAAACGAGCGGATAAGAATGGTACAGAAGTGACTGCGACTTACAGTCCAGAGTTTACGAAAGTAACACCAACTGGTGCGGGAGATAAGACAGAGGGGCTTCAAGGTCAAGTACAAGAAGGTAAAGTGACCTTCACGCCTGGTCATGACTCTGTTCCATTCCCAGCTGATTCGACTCCACTATTTGACAATGGGACAGCTGTGAAAGAAGTGCCAAATGTTGGTAAGTTCGAAGTGGACGCAGATGGTAAGGTGACCTTCACTCCTGATAAACAGTTCAAGGGTGAAACACCAGAGCTTGAATTGACTCGTGTGGATGCCAACGGCACTCCTGTTACAGTCAAGTACCAAGCGGTGGTGAAAGAAGTGGTTCCAACCAGCACTAACGCAACCAGCACAGGTCCTCAAGGACTTCCGCAAACTGGTACTCCAACCTTCCAAGGTGGCGATCCACTGGTTCCAATTGATGAAACAGTTGAACCAACCTTCGCAGATGGAAGTAAAGAGAAGACCATTCCAGGTCAAGGAACTTACACCATTGCGCCAGATGGTACAGTAACCTTCACTCCAGACAAGCAGTTTGTAGGCAAACCAGATCCAGTTACAGTCAAACGTGTAGATAAGAATGGTACACCAGTGACTGCAACTTATAGTCCAGAGTTTACGAAAGTAACTCCTACAGGAACTGGCGCAACCAGCACAGGCCCTCAAGGCCTTCCACAAACAGGTACCCCAACTTTCCAAGGTGGCGACCCATTGGTTCCAATCGATGAAACCGTTGAACCAACCTTCGCAGATGGAAGCAAAGAGAAGTCTATTCCAGGTCAAGGAACCTACACGATTGCACAAGATGGAACTGTAACCTTCACCCCAGACAAGCAGTTTGTAGGCAAACCAGACCCAGTAACGGTTAAACGCGTGGATAAGAACGGTACTCCAGTCACTGCGACTTACAGTCCAGAGTTTACTAAGGTGACACCAACAGGAACTAACGCAACCAGCACAGGTCCTCAAGGCCTTCCACAAACTGGAACTCCAAGCTTCCAAGGTGGTGATCCACTGGTTCCAATTGATGAAACCGTTGAACCAACCTTCGAAGATGGAAGCAAAGAGAAGACCATTCCAGGTCAAGGAACTTACACCATTGCGTCAGACGGCACAGTAACCTTCACCCCAGACAAGCAGTTTGTAGGCAAACCAGATCCAGTAACTGTTAAGCGTGTGGATAAGAATGGCACTCCAGTCACTGCGACCTACAGTCCAGAGTTTACTAAGGTAACTCCAACCAGCACTAACGCAACCAGCACAGGTCCTCAAGGCCTTCCACAAACAGGTACCCCAACATTTGAAGGTGGCGATCCACTGGTTCCAATCGATGAAACGGTCGAACCAACTTTCGAAGATGGAAGCAAAGAGAAGAACATTCCAGGTCAAGGAACTTATACGATTGCGTCAGACGGCACAGTAACCTTCACCCCAGACAAGCAGTTTGTAGGCAAACCAGATCTAGTCACAGTGAAGCGAGTGGATAAGAATGGTACCCCAGTGACTGCGACTTACAGTCCAGAATTCATTAAGGTAACACCAATTGGCAAGGATGCTTCCTCTGAAAATATTAAGGGACTTGTTCAAACAGGTACTCCAACGTTTGAAGGTGGTAATCCACTTGTTCCAATTGATGAAACTGTAGCACCGACCTTCGAAGATGGCTCAACTGAAAAAGTGATTCCAGGAGAAGGAACCTATACAATCTCACCAGATGGCACAGTCACCTTCACTCCAGAAGCTGATTTTGTAGGAAAAGGAACAGGCGTAACGATTGTCCGCAAGGATAAGAACGGTACCCCAGTTACTGCAAGCTATCGCCCAACAGTTGTAGATCCATCTACTGGACAGGATACAACCTCTACAGGAGCTAAAGGCCAAATGCAAGTGTCAACCCCAGCGTTTGAAGGACATATTGATAGTACAGTTCCACCAACCTTTGAGGACGGTAGCACGACTATGGTTGTTCCAGGAGAAGGAAGCTATACAATTGATAAAGATGGTCACATTACCTTTACTCCAGAACCAGACTTTGTTGGTACAGCCAAAGGAGTGGTTGTAAAACGTTTGGATATTTATGGCAACGTTGTTACAGCGCAGTATACACCAACGGTCATCGGCAAAACACGAGTAGAAGATGTAACCTCAGATGGACTCAAGGGTCAAACACAGACTGGTAAACCAATCTTTGAAGGTGATGTAGACTTAACAGTAGCACCAACCTTTGAGGATGGCTCAACTGAAAAAGTTGTTCCAGGAGAAGGCACTTATACCATCTCACCAGACGGTGTTGTAACCTTTGTTCCAGAGCCAAACTTTGTTGGTACAGCTAAAGGAGTCGTTGTAATCCGTAAGGATCGCAATGGTCAAACAATTTCTGCAAGCTACACACCGAGAGTGACAGAAATTCCGGTCGTTCCAAACAGACCAAGTACTCCAGAACAACCAAAGGTTCCAGTAATTCCAGCTGAACCTGCGGTAGCAGTTCAAACACCAAAAGCTGAAGAGAGAGTTGAACCTGTTTATGTCGATCCAAAAGATGAAAAGGGAGTTCTTCCAAAAACAGGAAGTCAGACAAGTGATCAGACTGCTTCAGGCCTCTTAGCAGCCATTGCCAGCTTAACATTCTTTGGTTTAGCAAATCGGAAGAAGAAATCTGAAGAAGATTAAGAGAGATCAATGTCTCCGCATTCGACAGATTGAGTTAAGTTTAAAAGCGATTCGGAATATCCGAATCGCTTTTTTGGTTATTGAATTTTCATACTCTTGATTTTCTCTGCGTCAGGTGTAACGCGAAGGGTTTTCTGTCCTGTATAAGTGACAAATCCTGGCTTTCCACCAGTGGGCTTATTTAGCTTTTTAATCTCAATCATGTCTACTTGGACAAGATTGGAGAGTCTGGCCTTGGAAAAGTAGGCCGCTAGCTCGGCAGCGTCTGTCTTAACCTCATCACTGGGCTGAAGATTTCCTGTGATGACCACATGACTGCCTGGAATATCCTTGGCGTGAAACCAAAGCTCGTCTTTTTTGGCTATCTTAAAAGTCAGCTCATCATTTTGTAGATTGTTACGTCCAACCAGGATAATGGTTTGGCCATCTGTTGCCAGATATTTCTCCGGTTTCTTTCTTTTCTGGATTTTCTCTCTCTGGCGGCGGCGAATAAAACCAGTCTGGATTAGTTCCTCCCGAATTTCCGCAATCTCACTAAGACTGGCCTGAGCAAGGGCTGTTTCCACGCTCTCTAGGTAGAGAATCGTAGTCCGCGTCTCCTCAATCAAGCTAGTCAGGTGTTTGACGGCTTCCTTGAGCTTCTGGTAGCGTTTGAAATAACGCTGAGCATTTTGATTGGGGGTCAGGGCCTTGTCAAGTGTGATGAGGATCTTTTCACCTGTGTAGTAATTGTCCAGCTCCACCTGATCTTGGTCGTTAGGTACCTGATGGAGAAAGGTGGTCAAAAGTTCCCCTTTTTGGCGGAATTCTTCTGCATTCTCCGTTGCTAGGAGCTCTTCCTCTTGCTTGCCCAACTTTTTCCGGTTCTTTTCCAACTCATTTTCTACTCGGCGGATGAGTTCGCTGGCCTGCTGGTTAACTCGATCGCGCTCAGCCTTGTCCTTATAGAAAGTGTCCAAAAGCTCGGATAGTGTGGACAATTGGGTCTTACTGTCAGAAAATAGCAGAGCAGAGAAGGATTTTTCGGTCAGGCTAGGCTGAGTCGGACTGGCAAAAAATGCACGAAAAGTTTTGAGTTTATCAGTTGTCAGACGACCACTGAGTTCGGTAGCCGTATCCCGACCCAATCCCTGAAAAATTTGCTGAAGGCGTTTGGGCTCTATTTCCTCAGTCTGCAGGATTTGAAAGAGCTTTTCATCTCCCATAGTGAAAGGATTGAGACTGCCTGTCTGAGGCGGTGCGACATAAGTTGAGCCAGGTAAAATCGTTCGATAGCTATTTTGCGAAAATCCGACATGTTTGATGGCTTCAATAATCTTACCGCTAGCCTTATCCAAGAGAATGATATTGCTGTGCTTGCCCATGATTTCGATGACCAGAGTCACAGCCACGCTATCGCCGATTTCGTTCTTATTGGAGACGCTGATTTCCAAAATCCGGTCATTCTCAACTTGCTGGATTGCTTCAATGACAGCACCCTGCAGGTATTTGCGCATCACCATGATAAAGGTATTGGGAATAGCTGGATTTTCAAACGTGGTCTCTGTCAGCTGGACGCGTCCAAAGACCGAGTGGGCTGATAGGAGCAGCTTGAGGCTTTTGCGATTGCTGCGAATCTGTAAAACTAGCTCCTGTTCAAAAGGTTGATTAATCTTCTGGATGCGGCCGCCTACTAATTCGTGGCGCAACTCCTCAGTCATGTGATGTAAAAAAAATCCGTCGAAAGACATGCTTTTCTCCTTGAAAGTTACTATAGAAAATTATAACAAAAAACCAAGGTAAAAGCTCCCAATGAGATATCAAATTATTTGAGTTTTAATCGAAAATGGACTAGACAATAAAAATCCGAACATTTTACAAAAATTGTCAAAAAAGTCTTGACATCCTTTCAGGAAAAACATAAAATATAGGAAATTAGAAAAGTAGCAAACGACTTTGTTTTAAGCGAGCTTGTGGGTGGTGAAAACAAGTAGCAAATCTTTGCGAAATTGGGCTAATGATTAGAGTGTCTTTTGGTAATTTACTGATAAGCTAAAAGAATAAATGAATTCGAAACAATAAGAATTCGGTTGGCACACCTTACAGTGCAACTTGTTGGTAGACAAGGCAGAGATATGGGAGAATGCTATTTATTTTTCCATAATTGAGGTGGCACCGCGATTTACGCCCTCACACAGAATATCTGTGTGAGGTTTTTTGTTGGAAAAAAGAGAAGGAGAGTTCCCCATGTTTAAACGATGGCGTCCCTAGGGATTGAAATGAGAAAGCTTAAAAATAGAAATGGAGAAAAAATATGAAGAATAAACGTTTACTCGCTGTTTTAGCAGTATTAGTAGTCTTGGTTGGAGGATCTTTGATCTATTCCAGCTTGAATAAAGGTGGTGGGGCGAAGTCTACTACAGATAAGAAAACAGTCAAAGTCGGAGTCTTACAGTATGTCAGTCATCCTTCACTTGATTTAATCTATAAAGGCATTAAAGATGGATTAGCTGAAGAAGGTTACAAGGCCGATGATATTAAAATTGATTTTATGAATGCTGAGGGTGATCAGAGTAAGGTTGCTACTATGAGCAAGCAATTGGTGTCTAATGACAATGATGTGCTGATTGGGATTGCGACTCCGTCTGCTCAAGGACTGGCTTCAGCTACTAAGAACAAGCCCGTCGTCATGGGAGCTATCACAGATCCAGTCGGAGCTAATCTAGTAAAAAATCTTGAAAAACCAGGTGGCAATATCACTGGTGTCTCTGACCGCAATCCAGCTAAGCAACAGTTGGAGCTGATTAAAAAATTGACGCCAAATGTAAAAACTATCGGTGCACTATACTCTAGCAGTGAAGATAACTCTAAATCTCAGGTAGAAGAGTTCAAAAAATTAGCTGAAGAGGCAGGCTATAAGGTAGAAGAATACTCTGTTCCTTCAACCAATGAAATTGCTTCAACCATGAATGTCATGACTGGAAAGGTTGATGCTATCTGGATTCCGATTGATAATACAATTGCATCAGCGTTTGCGACTGTAGTATCTAGCAATAAAGACGCTAAAAAACCTATCTACCCAAGTGCGACTGCTATGGTAGAAGAAGGTGGACTAGCATCAGTTGTTGTTGATCAACATGACCTTGGAGTTGCAACAGGAAAAATGGCTGCTAAAATCTTGAAAGGCGCAAAACCAGAAGAAACAGCAGTTGAAATTTTTAACAAAGGTAAGTCAGTCATCAATAAGAAGAATGCCAAAGAACTTGGGATTACTCTTCCAGATGATGTCTTGAAAGAAGCTGGACAAGTGATTGAATAAGGAAGGAGACATAAAAACTCAAGCCTCAGTTGAATGGCAAGTTTTAATACAAAGTTAGGATAGAATATGATTATTTCGATTATTTCACAAGGTCTTTTCTGGTCTATCTTGGGCCTAGGAATCTTTATGACCTTTAGGATTTTGAATTTTCCAGATATGACGACAGAAGGCAGCTTTCCTCTGGGAGGGGCTGTCGCTGTCACTTTGATTACTAAGGGCGTTAATCCACTAATTGCAACTTTGATTGCTATTTTAGCTGGATGTTTGGCTGGTTTTGCAACGGGCTTGCTTTATACCAAAGGAAAAATTCCGACTCTGCTGTCTGGAATTTTGGTCATGACCTCATGCCATTCCTTAATCCTTATGATCATGGGAAGAGCCAATCTGGGCTTATTGGGGGCTAAAAAAATTCAAGACTTTCTTCCTTTTTCAGAGGAAATGAATCAAATCTTTCTAGGCTTAATTTTTGTAGCTCTTGTAATTCTAGCTTTGCTATTCTTTCTTGATACCAAGCTAGGTCAGGCCTATATTGCTACTGGGGACAATCCTGATATGGCTAGAAGTTTTGGGATTAATACTGGTCGGATGGAGCTGATGGGCTTGGTGCTGTCCAACGGAGTGATCGCCCTAGCTGGAGCTTTGATTGCCCAGCAGGAAGGTTATGCGGACGCTTCAAGAGGGATTGGAGTCATTGTTATTGGTTTGGCCAGCTTAATCATTGGAGAGGTTCTCTTTAAGAGTCTTACTTTGGCTGAAAGACTGATCACAATTGTGGTAGGTGCGATTGCTTATCAATTTCTGATTTGGGCGGTTATCGCTTTAGGCTTTAATACCAGCTACCTACGTCTCTACAGTGCGGTGATTTTGGCTATCTGCCTTATGATTCCCACGCTTAAAAATAAATTCTTTAAAGGAGTCACATTAAGCAAATGACAGTCATTGTAGAATTAAAAAATGCCACAAAAGTTGTAAATAATGGTTTAGATGAAGAAAAAGTCATTTTGAATGATGTGTCTCTCCAAATCCATGAGCATGACTTTATTACTATTCTAGGTGGAAATGGAGCCGGAAAATCAACCCTTTTTAACGTAATTGCTGGGACCTTACCTTTAACCAGTGGTAGTATCCATATCTTGGGTGAAGATGTGACTCATTACTCACCAGAAAAACGAGCAAAATACCTTTCTCGAGTTTTTCAAGATCCAAAGATGGGGACAGCGCCTCGTATGACAGTTGCTGAAAATCTCTTGATCGCAAAATTTCGAGGAGAGAGAAGAGGTCTTTTTCCTCGCCGATTGAACCATTATAAAGAAGAATTCCAAGCGACTATTGATAAAATTGGCAATGGTCTGGAAAAGCATTTGGATACAGCAATTGAGTTCCTATCAGGTGGTCAAAGACAGGCCCTAAGTCTTTTAATGGCAACGCTCAAACGTCCTGAACTTTTGCTACTAGATGAGCATACAGCAGCTTTGGATCCCAAGACTAGCGTGGCTTTAATGGAGTTAACAGATGATTTTGTTCAAAAGGACCGTCTGACTGCTCTCATGATAACACATCATATGGAAGATGCACTTAAGTACGGCAATCGCTTGATTGTTATGAAGGATGGTCAGATTATTCAGGATCTCAAGCAAGAAGAAAAAGCTCAAATGACTATTTCAGATTATTATAGTTTATTTGAATAGAAACAAAGCTAATAAGGAGCTTTAAATGGCTGTCCTATTGGCTTTTTTTATTTCTTTGTTTTGCAAAAAAATATTATAAAAAAACAATGTAAACGCTTGCTTTTTCAAAGATAAAGGAGTACACTAATAGTAGATAAAGATAGGTGGGAAATTAAGGATTTTGATATTCTTCTTTCCTTCTTTAAACGTTTCGTTCCTTTGATAAGGGATGCATGGCTTAGCAAATAGAAAGGACTGATTCCAATGGGTTTCAGAAATTCAAATCTGTTTTAAGTTATCTATATTTTAGCTTATGTCCTTGTTTACTGATTTGTTGTTCGTCTTAGTTGGAGGTATTGTTAAAAAATATCTGAACCGAATTATCTCTTGTGACGATTGTAGATTGTTGCTATGGAAAATAAGAGTTTAAAATGAGAAAAAAACTTCAGTGAGCGACAATGAAGAGAGAAGCTTTTCAATGGTTTTCGGACTTCGAATAATACAATCGTCATTGCTTTTGTACGATAAAATATATTTTCTTATTAGATCGATATAAAAGAAAATCATTCTTTAGGGCTATAAAAGATTGAATCAATCATTAAGTAAGTTGTTTGTCTGTAGCTTTTAGCTACTCAAGTTGCTTCGTTAGTAATCAGTAAACAAGACGCACTCCTGGCTATTCCGTTTTAAATGGACGCCAGGAGCTTTTTATTTTTGTTGCCAAAATAGGGTAAATTTGCTAGAATATTAAGTAACTGAATAGCAATCCGCAAGACCAGTAACCTAGGGGAAGTTTAACAGGGAGGGGAGCCATCGACTGAAAGCTCTCTAGATGAAAGCTAGGCGAATTCACTTGCTCTGGGATTGATAAGTAAGGTCTGGCTTGCCAGATAAAAAACGGATGGTACCGCGTGTCAACGCTCCGCTTATGGAGATTGGCGCGCTTTTTATTTTGGAGGGAAAATGACGAAAACGATTGAAGAACAACTGAAAAGCCTGCGTGAAGAGACTCTAGCTTCTCTCAAGCAGCTTAAGGCGGAGAATCAAAAAGAACTGCAAGATTTGCGTGTAGCTGTATTGGGTAAAAAGGGTTCGCTGACTGAAGTCCTGAAAGGGATGAAAGATATCTCAGCTGAAATGCGACCGATTATCGGGAAGCACGTCAATGAAGCGCGAGACATTCTGACAGCAGCCTTTGAAAAGACTGCACAAGAGATGGAAGAGCAATTAGTCGCTCTGAAACTGGCTGAGGAGTCCTTAGACGTGACCTTACCAGGCCGTCAAATTCCGGTAGGGAACCGTCATATTCTTAGTCAGACTAGTGAAGAAATTGAAGATATTTTCATCGGGATGGGCTATCAGGTCGTGGACGGCTTTGAAGTGGAGAAGGACTATTACAACTTTGAGCGGATGAATCTGCCTAAGGACCACCCAGCACGGGATATGCAGGACACTTTCTACATTACAGAGGAAATCTTACTCAGAACTCATACGAGTCCGGTACAGGCGCGAGCTATGGATGCCCATGACTTTTCTAAAGGACCGCTCAAGATGATTTCACCAGGGCGTGTCTTCCGTCGGGATACCGATGATGCGACTCACTCCCACCAGTTCCATCAGATTGAAGGCTTGGTAGTTGGGGAAAATATTTCCATGGCCAACCTGCAAGGAACACTGCAGCTGATTGTACAGAAGATGTTTGGTGAAGACCGCAGTATCCGTCTGCGTCCGTCATACTTCCCATTCACAGAGCCGTCTGTTGAAGTGGATGTTTCCTGCTTCAAGTGTGGCGGTGCTGGCTGTAATGTCTGCAAGAAGACCGGCTGGATTGAGATTATGGGAGCTGGTATGGTACATCCGCGCGTGTTGGAAATGAGTGGCATTGATGCGGAGAAATACTCTGGATTTGCCTTTGGTCTTGGTCAAGAGCGGGTAGCTATGCTCCGCTACGGTATCAACGATATTCGTGGCTTCTACCAAGGAGATATTCGTTTTTCTCAGCAGTTTAAGTAGAAATCTGTATTCATAGATGCAGCTTTTCTGAGAAAGGAGTGCAGTATGCTAGTCAGAGTTAAGAAAGAAGAAGCGAGTCTCTTGCGAGAGTTGGAGGTCGCGACTTATCAAGAAACTTTTGGTCCTTTTATCAAAGAAGCTGATATGGCTCATTATTTTGACAATGAGCTGTCGCTTGCAACTATTGAAAAGGAGCTGGAAGATCCTGAGTCAGAGACTTATTTTGTTGTCAAAGACGGTGAAATTGCTGGTTTTCTCAAGTTTAACTTGGGACAGGCTCAAACGGAGCAAGAACTATCACAAGCCTTTGAGGTTCAGCGAATCTATGTCTTAAAAGCCTATCATGGTCAAGGCTTGGGCAAGGAGATGTTTGAATTTGCCTTAGATGAAGCCGAGAAACGAGGCTTTGACTGGGTCTGGCTGGGCGTCTGGGAGAAGAACTTTAGAGCCCAAGATTTTTACTTCAAATATGGCTTTGAAAAATTCAGTCAGCATGACTATATCACAGGCGAGACAGTGGACACAGACTGGCTACTGCGCAAGAAATTGAAATAAAAAAGAAAATTTAAAGAGAGGAAATGATACGACCTAAAAGCTTTAAATTTAGATGATTTGTCTCTGAAATCAGGATTTCAGAGACAAATCCCTAAATTTTGGCAAGTCGAGTTCCTCAGCGATAGAATTAGAGAAAGGAATTGAACCCGGGCTAAAAACTCGGAAAAAAGATAGACTTGCGATCATTCATCGAATGCTTAGCAAATCTCCTATTTTTCAGTCGTTTTTGACGCCCTTGGTATCTTAAATATGCTAGTAAGTTATAAGTGGTTAAAAGAGTTAGTAGACATTGATGTGGCGAGCGCTGAGCTGGCTGAGAAAATGTCAACGACAGGAATTGAAGTGGAAGGTGTGACATCACCAGCTGCTGGCTTGTCAAAAATTGTTGTTGGTGAGGTAATATCGTGTGAGAATGTTCCTGATACTCACCTGCATGTCTGTCAAGTCAATGTCGGAGAAGAGGAGAACCGTCAGATTGTCTGTGGTGCTCCAAATGTTCGCGCCGGCATCAAGGTCATGGTGGCTCTGCCGGGTGCTCGCATTGCCGACAATTATAAGATTAAAAAAGGGAAAATCCGGGGCTTGGAGTCACTGGGCATGATTTGCTCTCTGGGTGAGCTGGGCATTTCTGATTCTGTCGTGCCAAAGGAATTTGCGGATGGCATTCAAATCCTGCCTGAAGAAGCAGTGCCAGGTGAGGAAGTCTTCTCTTATCTAGACTTGGACGATGAGATTATCGAACTTTCCATCACACCAAATCGGGCTGATGCTCTGTCTATGCGTGGGGTGGCTCATGAAGTGGCTGCGATTTATGACAAGTCAGTACAGTTCAAAGATTTTCCGCTGGTGGAAAATGAAAAGCAGGCAGCTGACAGCCTTTCAGTAGCCCTTGAGACAGAGAAAGCCCCTTACTACGCGGCTCGTATCTTGGAAAATGTCACTATTGCCCCAAGCCCTCAGTGGCTGCAAAATCTCCTCATGAACGAAGGAATCCGTCCGATTAACAATGTAGTGGACGTGACCAACTACATCCTGCTCTACTTTGGTCAGCCTATGCATGCCTTTGATCTGGATACGTTTGAGGGTGACCAGATCGTTGTGCGGGAAGCGCGTGCTGGTGAAAAACTGGTGACGCTGGATGGCGAAGAGCGCGAGCTGGAAGTCAGCGATTTAGTCATTACTGTGGCAGATAAGCCAGTGGCTTTGGCTGGTGTCATGGGCGGAGCAACGACTGAAATTTCCGGTAAGTCCACTCGTGTTGTTCTAGAGGCAGCAGTCTTTGATGGGAAATCAATCCGCAAGACCAGCGGTCGCCTTAACCTGCGCTCAGAATCATCTTCCCGCTTTGAAAAAGGCATCAATGTGGCAACTGTCAATGAAGGTTTGGACGTAGCAGCAAGTATGATTGCGAACTTGGCAGGAGCGACTGTTCAGGCTGGTATCGTATCAGCTGGTAGTTTAGATACTAGCGATGTAGAAGTGGTGTCTAGTCTAGCGGATGTCAACCGTGTGCTGGGAACAGACTTGCTTTATACAGATATTGAGGATGTTTTCCGTAGACTTGGCTTTGGCTTATCAGGAAATGCTGAACAGTTCACTGTCAGTGTCCCTCGTCGTCGCTGGGATATTTCAATCGAAGCAGACCTCTATGAAGAAATTGCCCGCATTTACGGTTATGACAAATTGCCAGCTAGCCTGCCAAAAGATGACGGGACTGCTGGTGAATTGACTGCGACGCAGCAACTGCGCCGTCAAGTGCGGACTTTAGCAGAGGGAGCTGGACTGACAGAAATCATTACCTATGCTTTGACAACGCCAGAAAAGGCGGTTGAGTTCACTCTCAATCCTAGCAACTTGACTGAGCTTATGTGGCCGATGACAGTGGAGCGTTCTGTTCTTCGTCAGAACATGGTTTCTGGCATTTTGGACTCTCTAGCCTACAATGTAGCTCGTAAAAATAAGAATCTAGCCCTCTATGAGATTGGAAAGGTCTTTGAGCAGACTGGCAATCCTAAGGAAGACCTGCCAAATGAAATCAATAGCTTTGCCTTTGCTTTGACAGGTCTGGTTAATGAAAAAGACTTCCAGACCAAGCCAGTAGCAGTTGATTTCTTCTATGCTAAGGGTGTAGTGGAAGCACTCTTTGCTAAGTTGGGCTTGGCAGCTGAATACGTGGCTAGCAACCAGATTAAGAGCCTGCATCCTGGTCGGACTGCTTTAATCTCTATCAATGGCCAGCCTGTCGGTTTTGTTGGCCAAGTCCATCCTGCGACATCCAAGGCTTACGATATTCCTGAAACTTATGTTGCTGAGCTCAACCTGTCTGCCATCGAAGAGCAGCTCCAACCAGCACAGCCATTTACAGAAATCACTAAATTCCCAGCTGTCAGCCGTGATGTGGCACTATTGCTCAAGGCTGAAATCACTCACCAAGAGGTCCTTGATGCCATCCAAGCAGCTGGTATCAAGCGCTTGACCGATATTAAACTCTTTGATATCTTCTCTGGTGACAAGCTGGGTGTTGGCCTCAAATCTATGGCTTACAGCCTGACTTTCCAAAATCCAGAAGCTAGCCTGACTGACGAAGAAGTGGCTAAATACATGGAAAAAATCGAAAAATCTCTGATCGAAAAACTCGGCGCAGAGGTGCGTTAGAAGAGTCGAAAAAAGCAGTCTTTACAGGCTGTTTTTTTTAATTGCTAAAAGAAGCTTTATAAAAGGCTTGATTTATGGTATTCTAGTCATATTAAAATTTATTAAAGAGGTGTCTGATGCAGTATAAGAGAAGTTATGCAGGTGAAATTGTTGGTATTATCTTGATTACTATTTTTGCAATCTTTGCTGTATGGTCAAATTCGTCTTCTACCTTTAGTGCAAGTAACTCTAAAGATCCTGAAGTGAGTTTTGACGCCAAGATGGATGAATACAAACTAGAAGAAAGACCGATAACTATCCGAGATGCAGAACTAATGTTTGGTTCAGAAGATGGTCCCAAAGATGAGACTCCAGAGAAAAAAGAAGCCAGGCTCCAAAGCGTTGTAGATACTTATAATAATCAATTAAAGAAAGAACAGGATAAGATAAAAAGGGAAAAAGAAGAGGAAAAGAAAAGAGATGACGATTTTGCTACAACTGTCTTGATTGGTTCAGCAGTTGGGGTTTCTTTATTGTTGATTTCTATTTTTATAAAGTCTAAACAACCTCCAGCAATGACAATCTCAGAAGGGAGACTGGATATTAAATCTTCGATTTTCCAAGATATGAATGAACTTGATCTGGACAATGTCAAGAAGATTGAATATAAAATCAAAACCTATAGTTCTGATGATATGCAGAAAACAAATCGTATGCTTTACTTTTATGATCAGAATGGTAGTTCTCTAGACTCCATTGACTTAAATAACTTATCTGGTGCTGATTTTAATGATATTTACAAGGAAATTAGTCGTCAGGCACCTCATATCGAATGGATTTTTCCAGAATAAAAGAAAGACTAGCAAATCATCCTTCTTTTCCAATCATGTTGAGTTTTGTGGTTGGGCTTATATTTTGAAAATCTGAGAATTAGGATATGTGACTAATGATTTGAATGATGATGAAGGAATTCAATATTAAGGATTGGCAGGAAAAGTAAGTATGAAAGATTTAAACCAAATGTCTCTGTGTCAGACTCTTTGGGCTCGGAATAAATATCTAGTCCTCAGTCATTCCAGTAATATCTATCTGGAAATTCGTCAATATTTAAAAAGTGAATCGGTAGAAGTAGCTCATGTTCAAGCCTTGATTGACCAAGCTGTTACCCTACCAGAAAATCGAGGTCAGGTCTGCAATGCCTTTCAGCATATCTGGGGATATTTTAAGAAGAAAGCCAGCCCAGCTGAAAAAGATAATTTTATGCTACTCTTGCTTCGTTACCAATCCGGTCAGGCTGAGCAGAAAGATTTGGTTACAGCAGTTAAAGACCTGCTCCTCAAGTACCCCAACCCATATTTGCAAAAATCGACTCTCTTATTTCAGAATGAGGAATGATGCCTTGCTATCAAGGAGACATCGTATACCTGTTCTGCTAGTGGCTTAGTGATTACATATGATAAGAACAATAATCTATATCCTCAGTCAAATTAGACTGGGGATTTTTCTTATGTTTAAAAGAAAAGATCTAGATCTGATTGATTGCATCAGTAATATAGAATTCTTAATAGAAAACAAAATTCTTTCTCTTGACAAATAAAACAGACAAGTGTAGAATATAAGTATAAACTACAAATGTAGAAAAGGAGGAATCGATATGTCTATTCCGAAGAAAACAATTTTAGCAATTGTATCCCTTACAGCAGCTGTTCTCTTGACAGCTTGCTCAGGAAATAACAACCAAGGGACCAATGCTAACTCTCAATCTCAAGATGTCAAAAGTCAAAGTTCCCAATCAGCATCTAGTTCTAATACAGAATCTTCTTCTAGTCAAGCAAACTCTTCTAAGCCAACCCAAACTTCGAATCTAGATGGTAGTTATAAGGCAACTGACCACGATGGAGATCAACATCTTCTTCAAATTAATGGAGCCTCTGGGACATGGACAGAGACAGAAGTAGATGGAAGTAAGGAAATTAAGCAAGTTCAGGTTGATGCAGCTAATCAGCGTTTGATTGTTGGTGACGATGTTAAAACCTATCAAGTAAATGGCAATCAGTTAACTGTCAGCGAACTGGATGACGATCCAGATACTCTAAACTTTACGAAACAGTAAGTTAGGCAACAACCTGCAGTAGACAAAAACGGATCTCAGGAAAATTCCAAAGTGACATAAAAACAGTAGATATGAACCTATTGGAGTTGTTGAAAGATTTATACTGAAGTGAACAACTGTTAAACTTGAAGATCTTGCTATTGATTCATTTACTCATGGGTAAGAGCAAGACCATTAAGTCCATGATTGTCTTTGATTAAATGTAGAAGAAAAACAGCCTTGCTGCGGTCTCTTTAAGATGGCAGTAGGCTGTTTTTGTGTGGAAGGAAATTCATTCTTTTTGTTCTCTACACCAGGCTATCCACCTTGACCATTCGGTAGCTAGATGGAACTGGTGTTCTTTGATAAGGCTGTCTGGACAAAGGCTGGGGAATTCGACGCAGAATCGGGCTTCCAAGCTTTTTTCTGTGTCGCGAAACTGATGGCGAATACCACCGACATTGCAACCGTTCGCTAGTCTGGCGACACCGACAGATTGGAAGGGATAAGACGCATCACGAGGTTCCTCTATCTCAGCCTCACCACCAAGATCAAGAAAAAACTGTGTCGGCAGGGGGCTGTTTCCTGCTGTTTCAATGACTTCAAGTATGTCGCCGCGCCGCTGCAAGGCATAATGGTCTGGACAGGCACCGAGATTGGCTCTTTTATGAGCATCTGTATTTTCTAACATCAACTTTTCTAGCCTTTTACTGAAAGAAGCGGCAGTCAGTCCACTTGCAAAAATCGTTACAACAGCTCTTTTTCGTGGTTTCTTTGACCATTTTGCTGCCAATTTCATCAAATATTGACTCCATTTGAGTTTGGTTCCGATTTTTTGGATTAGCTCTTCGTATGTCAGCTTCATTTTTGCTTCCAGTAGAGCTTGGTCTAAAATCTCCGTCTTGTCAGTATTAGGCAGCTGTAGATTAAGTATCTTAGCTGCTTTATGGATTCTCTGCTTCCGCCATTGCTCGATTCTTTCTTGACTGACTTCTTTTTGATTGATCATAATCTTCATCTTTTAATCCTCTTGTTCTTGTCTTCTGCTTATATTTATTATATAGTGGGAGCTGGATGGTATACAAGCATCAATTTTAGAGAGACTGTTGCATTTTGAGGTGAATGGCATGTATGAGAAAAAAAGAAGAGAGACAGAAAAGCGGATAGAGACTAGCTTGCTGCAGCTGATGAAAGAGCAGACTTTTGAGACAATCAGCATTCGCCAATTGATTGATTTGGCAGAGGTGAATCGCAGTACTTTTTATCGGCATTATCTGGACAAGTATGATCTGCTAGAGAAGATTGAAAACCGCTTGCTAGATGATTTACAGGCCTATTATCAAGAGGCTCTAGAATCTGACCGACTATTCAAGTTAGAAAAGGATTTTAAAGTGGAGGACTATATCCATGAAGAACAAAATCTTTTTCATTTTTTTGAGCCTTACTTGGAAAAATTAGCCATTCTTTTAGGGCCAAATGGCAGTCCAACTAGTTCGAGGCGGTTGCAGGAAGCTTTGAGAGGGATTTTCTCGCAGAGTATTTCCTTGGCTGATCCACATTTAGAGGAGGTAGAAGTGGACTTGCTCCTGAATCATCAGGCTGCTTCCTTTATGGGAACACTGACTTACTGGTTGACTCATCCTCATTATAAGTCTCAACAAATGAGTGATTTTCATACTAAGGTGACCACTGTCGGTCTAGCAGGCTTTGTTAGAGAGCACATGCGGGGAGACTGATGGGATATTTTCTGTATCTTGTTTCTTTATGATATAATAGTTTGGAATCTTTCAAAGGAGGATAGCTTTGTTTTTAGCTTTTAAAGAGATTGTCTACAGTCGAGGACGTTACCGTATGGTTGTTGCTGTGGTTTTTCTCATCACCTATATGGTTTTCTTTTTATCTAGTCTCTCAGTTGGTCTGGCTCGGCTTAATCGCTTGGCAATAGATCAGTGGGGAGCGCAGTCAGTTGTTTTATCTGAGTATGCCAATAAGAATCTGGTTTCGTCGACTCTCAAGGAAGAAGAGTACAGCCGCCTGCTTCAAGGTGACTTAATAGCAGCTTTGGGACAGATGGCAGTAGTGGCCAATCATGAAGATGGGAAAGAAAAAATTAATGCCCAAGTCTTTGGTCTGTCATGGAATAGTTTTTTAGCTCCAAAACTGAGTGAGGGGAGATCAGCTGATAATGCTTATGAAATCATTGCTGACAAGCGCCTACAGCAAAAAGGTGTAAAAATAGGCGACCAGCTTCAGCTCAATGGTAGTGAACGCCTCTATCAGGTTGTTGGTTTTACAGAGGATAATAGCTTCTTTACGCAACCTGTAATTTTTATGACTCTAGATGATTTCAGGGAATTAAAGTACGGCTCTAGTCAGGTTAAGAATATCAGCGCACTTGTAGTAAAAGATGATCAGAAGATTGAAGAAGCTGGCCTGAGTCAACTCTCTATGAGGGAGTTGATAGAAAATATTCCAGGTTATCAGGCTCAGGTACTGACCTTTTCCTTCATGATTGGGGCCATGGTTCTGATTACATTTTTGGTATTGGGAATTTTCATGTACATCATTACCATACAAAAGACGCATCTTTATGGTATTATGCGTGCCCAAGGAATTGCCAGTAGAAAGATTATTGCTTCTATTTTCTGGCAGATTTTCATCCTGTCTTGTCTGGGAATAAGTCTAGCTGTTTTGTTGCTTTTAGGAACCCAGTTAGTATTGCCGGCTTCTGTGCCATTTTACAGTGATTGGCGAGCTTATGGAGGACTGATTGCCTTGATTGTTCTCATGTCACTGGCTGGAGGACTCTTGTCCATTCGTAGGGTTCTAAAAATTGACCCTATCACAGCAATAGGAGGTGAGTAAATGCCAATCTTAGAATTAAAAGGGGTTACCAAAGAATACGGCCAGGGGCATACGCTGGTTCAAGCCCTGAAACCAACTGATTTCCAACTGGAAGCGGGGCAGTTTGTAGCTATTATTGGGCCGTCAGGCTCGGGGAAAACAACCTTTCTGACCTTGCTGGGGCATTTGCAAACTCCCTCAAAAGGACGGATTCTGCTGCATGGGAAAGATACTTCCCAGCTCAAGGAAAAGGAACGTGCGGCTCTGCGTTTCAATGATTTCGGCTTCATTTTGCAGGCCTCCAATCTCATTCCTTTTTTGAAAATTGAAGACCAGTTCCAGCTGATTGACCGCTTATCTAAGAAGGAAAGAACGGATCTAGACAGTCTGATTGAGTTGCTGGATCTTAAAGGAACTC
Organism: Streptococcus sp. 27098_8_75; assembly: GCF_041432475.1. NCBI lineage: Bacteria > Bacillati > Bacillota > Bacilli > Lactobacillales > Streptococcaceae > Streptococcus > Streptococcus sp. 27098_8_75. Next base: position 293,922 of record NZ_JAPVZR010000002.1, on the reverse strand, counting down.
TCAAGCAATATCCGAAAGAATTGTCCGGTGGGGAACGGCAGAGAGCTGCTATCGCTAGAGCGCTTTACAATAGCCCGGATATTATCTTGGCTGATGAGCCGACAGCTAGTCTGGATACGGAGCGGGCCAAGCGCGTGGTTCATTTGCTTAAAGAGGTTACTCAGAAATTCAATAAGAGCGTGGTCATGATTACCCATGATACTCGCCTGCTGGATGAGGTTGATAAGATTTATGAGATGCAAGACGGGGTACTGACTCAAGTTCGATAAAGCTTTAAAAAGCTTGTGCGATCTATTAAAACCATTTATAGGCAACCTGTTTTTCGTTGACAGGCTTGTCTTTTTTTGTATAAAATCATCATAAGTGAAAGACAGTTTTGAAAGATGAATTATCGAATTTGTTGTAGTGGAGTAGGGGAAATACTCATTAGAAATTTTGAGACAGAAATCATAAGTAAAGCAGTTTGTTTTGCTACTTAGATGGAGAAATGGGTTTAATAAGGTTTAATAAAGAATCTAGCTAGCCTTGACTAATCCCTGGAAGATGAGATACTGCTGTTTTAATTATTCAAAAAATGCTAAAAAGGAAGATCGATGTGAAAGAAAGCTAAGCTTACACTATTTCTTTTACTCTTGGTAATGATTGCTATTTCAGTTTTTCTCTATTTTTCCAGGCGCATTTACTGGAAATACGATGATCAGTGGATTATCGGTAAAAGAGAATGGGAGATAGTGGAGCGTTATGGTGAATTTGATTACGAAACGAAACCCGGCGCCCGAAAGGGATATTATATAGGATAAGAGAATCATTTTTTTGAGACTCATAGAAAAAAGTTGTATTATTTTACTCTTTTTGATAACAATAATAAAGCTAAAAAAGTCGTGATTGGGGGTCAGCCGGGAAAAGATTAAGTGATTGTAAAGTCAATATTGGAAGAGTTTCTTGCTTATTACTTTCGAAAATTTATAGTGCATCTTGAAACTTAGTTGAAAGATCTAAGTTTTGAGATGTTTTTTTCTTCTACTAATTTTTCCATATCAAAGCTATAAGTTCAGAGAAATCTCTGGGATAATGAATCTGCTGAAACTTTTTTAAAATCTGGTAGATAGCAGGAGAGAAGCAAATCTGCTATAATGGTCTTATGATTATTTTACAAGCAAGCAAGATTGAGCGCTCTTTTGCAGGGGAGCTTCTTTTTGACAATATTAACCTGCAGGTGGATGAGGGCGATCGGATTGCCCTGGTTGGTAAAAATGGAGCTGGGAAGTCAACCCTGCTCAAGATTTTGGTGGGCGAGGAGGAGCCTACTTCTGGTCAGATCAATAAAAAACGAGACCTGTCCCTATCCTATCTGGCTCAGGACAGCCGCTTTGAGTCGGAGAATACTATCTTCGACGAGATGCTGCTGGTCTTTAATAGTCTGCGTCAGCAGGAGAAACGACTGCGACAGATGGAGCTGCAAATGGGAGAATTGTCAGGGGAAGACCTGACTGCTCTCATGACCCAATATGATCAGCTGTCAGAGGATTTTCGCCAGAAAGGCGGTTTTACCTATGAGGCCGATATTCGAGCGATTTTGAATGGCTTCAAGTTTGACCAGTCCATGTGGCAGATGAAGATTTCTGAGCTGTCAGGCGGGCAGAATACCCGTCTGGCTCTGGCTAAGATGCTTTTGGAAAAGCCAGAGTTGCTGGTACTGGACGAGCCAACCAACCACTTGGATATCGAGACCATTGCCTGGCTGGAGACTTACTTGATTAACTACAGCGGTGCCCTGATTATCGTCAGCCACGACCGCTATTTCTTAGACAAGGTTGCGACCATCACGCTGGACTTGACTAAGCATTCCTTGGATCGCTATGTGGGCAATTACTCTAGCTTCGTGGTCCAAAAGGAGCAGAAGCTGGCCACTGAAGCCAAGAACTATGAAAAGCAACAGAAAGAAATCGCTGCGCTGGAGGACTTTGTCAATCGCAATCTAGTTCGGGCTTCCACAACCAAGCGGGCTCAGTCCCGCCGTAAGCAGCTGGAAAAGATGGAGCGTTTGGACAGACCGGAGGCCGGCAGTCGCTCGGCTACTATGACCTTCAAATCGGATAAGGTTTCAGGCAATGTTGTTCTGACCTTGGAAGACGGGGCTATTGGCTACGGAGAGGAAGTCCTGTCGGAGCCGATTAACCTTGACATTCGCAAGTTCAATGCGGTAGCTATTGTCGGGCCAAATGGGATTGGAAAGACGACCTTGATCAAATCACTAATCGGTCAAGTGCCCTTCATCAGAGGCAAGGAGCAGTTGGGAGCTAATGTGGAAGTGGGCTATTATGACCAGACCCAGAGTAAACTGACTCCCAGCAATACGGTACTTGATGAGCTATGGAATGACTTCAAGCTGACGCCAGAGGTCGAGATTCGCAATCGCTTAGGCGCTTTCCTCTTCTCGGGAGACGATGTCAAGAAGTTTGTCGGCATGCTATCAGGTGGAGAGCGGGCGCGCCTGCTTCTAGCCAAGTTGTCTATGGAAAACAACAATTTCCTCATCCTAGACGAGCCGACCAACCACCTGGACATTGACAGCAAGGAAGTGCTGGAAAATGCCCTAATTGACTTTGACGGAACCCTGCTCTTTGTCAGTCATGACCGTTACTTTATCAATCGCGTGGCCACTCAGATTATCGAGCTCTCTGAGACAGGCTCTACCCTTTATCTGGGTGATTATGACTACTATCTGGAGAAAAAGGCAGAGCAGGAAGCCTTGCGTGAGGAGACGGAGCGGGTTGATTCTGATAAGCCTGCCCCTGCCAATGACTATCAAATCCAAAAGGAAAACCAGAAAGAACAGCGTCGGCTGGCCCGCCGCTTAGAGCAATTGGAAGCGCAAATCGAGGACTTGGACAGCCAGATCAGTCAGCTTCAGGAAGCCATGCAGGCAACCAATGACGCCGCCGAACTCATGGAAAGCCAGCAGCAAATCGACCAGCTGACCGCCGCCCAAGACGAAGCCATGCTAGAATGGGAAGAGCTGGCGGAGAAGGTGTAGAAGAAGAAAAGGAATAGATACTATGTTAAATATTGCTTGGGATAATGTATTATACTATAAAAATTTGGGAAAAAGTAAAAAAGCTCCGAATACTTTTGTGTTCTATAAAGACGAATGGGATGACTACGGTTATAATTTAACTTATACAGTTTGTTTCTATAATCAAGCTTTAGAGGAGACACTTTTAGGAAATTATAGAATTTACAATCCAGAGATTGAGGATAAGTCTTTACCAAAGAGTATTTCTATCCTGATAGATCAAGATTTAGATAATGATAGTTTCTATAGAAAAGATAATGATGGTAATATTGAAAGTATAAAAGATACATACTATTCATTGGCTTGGGATATTAATTTTTATCAAGAATTATATAAACTCGGAGCAGAATACTATGACAAATATTTGAAGGTATTTCGAGATTTAACAGTTATAGACTTACCTGATGACATAAAAGAAAATGAGGGTGTTAAACACGCTCTATTAAGAAATGATGGCATAACAAAAAGTGCAGAGATTATAGAGCTGAGTCAACAACTTAAAAAAATTGATGAAGGTTTGAATGTTGGGAATTATATATCTTTTATTTTAGAAAGATTAGACGATGATCAATTAACTGATGAGAAAATAGAACTTTTTTCTAAAATTATTAAAGATTATGATTTTGATTATGATTTATCTTTTGATTCATTGAGTAAGTTAGTTAGAGCTCGTATAGAAAAAGATCATAAGTCGAACTCTGATAAAAGCGACGAATTATTAAAGTTATTACTTGATAAGACTGATTTTGAACAATTAAAGTCAGAACTAGAAACTATTGAAAATAAGGAATTAAAAGAGATCTCAACTAGTGTAGAGAAGATTAAGAAAGAATTAAGATACACTTCAAACGATAAAGAATTCATTCACTATACTTCCTTAGGTACATTAAAATTTTTGCTTTATAAATCAGATGGAAATAAAAAAGATTCTAATAAAACAGACAATAAGGAAAAGGATTCTAACAAATCTGATGAGAATATAAACTATCCTAGATTACGGCTAAGCAATGCCAGACAGATGAATGATCCGAACGAAGGATATACCTTGTTTAATCTCATAGGAATTGAAAAAAAGGATCTACCTGAAACTGATTATGCTACCTCGCCGTTCTTCTTTGCTTCTATGACGGAAAATGGAAAAAATCAAAAGCTAAATGACAGTCTTCCAATGTGGAAACAATACGGTGATGATGCAAAGGGAATTAATTTAACTTATCATTCAGATTACATTAAAAGTTTAATGGATGATGGAATAGAAATTTATAAAGTTTGTTATAAAGTTAAGTCAAAATCACTAAAAAAGGAAATCAAGAAAATAAAATCAGCATTTAATAAAATTAAAAAGTATAGATCTGCTAAAAAACAACAATACTTCTCTTCAGCGATGAATTTAATAGATGATATTCGTTATTTATTTAAAGAGGAGGATTATAGTTATGAAAATGAGTATAGGATTATTAAATCTTATGAAGGTAAGGAGAGTGAAATTTTTACTAGCGATAGTTCTAATAGTGTGATTCCTGGTCTATATGTCTATATTGACAAAGAATTAAAATACTCCAAAATCAAACTAGGTCCTAAATGCGATGATATTGATTTTGTTGCTCCATATATCAAACACATTGATAGGAAAATTGAGGTAACTCGATCCGAGATTTCATACCGTTAATTATTTATTTCCATAGGGAAATTTCTCTGGACAGCATGCGCAATCTCTATTTTTTCGAGGAAAATAAACTATTCTTCATGTAATCTAAGTTCTTTTAAAGACAAGTCAGTCCGTCAGATTTTCTGAAAAGCTATTTTGGAGCAAAATGGCTCTGTCAGATTTTCTGACGGTTGCTCTGAGAGCAAATCCCGAACTTTCTGTTTTCTGACGAGTTCTTTTAGCAGAATCTGCCTTTTCCGATTTTCAGCCGATAAGATTTTGACGAAAAGAGTCTCGTCTGAAAATAAAATCCGAACAAGGGGCAGTGAAGGTAGTTTTGAAAGAGCGACTAGGGAAGCAGAACAGCAACTGAAAGAATTTAAGTGGTAAACAAATGGAAAATTTAGGCAAAGTTTTTCGCGATTTTCGTTTAAATGGGCATTATTCTTTGAAGGAAGCGGCGGGTCAGGTTTGCTCGACCTCTCAGCTGTCTCGTTTTGAGCTGGGTGAGTCGGACATGACCCTCTCGAAATTTTTAGATCTCTTGGATAATATTCATGTGACCCTTGAAAATTTTATGGACAAAGCTCGGAATTTCCAGCAGCATGAACACGTGGCCATGATGGGTAAGATTATCCCTCTTTACTACTCAAATGACATCAAGGGATTTCAAGACTTGCAAGCGGAGCAGTTGGAAAAGGCCCAAGCTAGTAGCACGCCTCTTTACTATGAGCTGAATTGGATTTTGATGCAGGGCTTGATTTGTCAGCGAGACAACCAGTTTCGTATGAGGCAAGAGGATTTAGATAAGGTGGCCGATTATCTCTTTCAAGTGGAAGATTGGACCATGTACGAGCTGATCCTCTTTGGAAACCTCTATAGTTTTTATGATGTGGACTATGTCTACCGTCTGGGCAAGGAAGTTATGGAGCGGGAGGACTACTACAAAGAAATCGGTCGCCATAAGAGACTAGTCTTGATTCTAGCTCTCAATTGTTACCAGCACTGTTTGGAAAGTCGTTCTTTTGATAAGGCTAGTTATTTTGAGGCTTACGTAGAGAAAATCATTGGCAAGGGCATCAAACTCTATGAACGCAATGTGTTCCTCTATCTCAAGGGGTTTGCTGCTTATCAGAAGGGAGAGAAGAAGCAGGGCATCAAGCAAATGCAGGAAGCCATGCACATCTTTGAAGTGCTGAATTTACCTGAGCAAGTCGCCTATTATCAAGAGCATTTCGATAAGTTTGTAAAAGCATAATTTCCCAAATATGGGAAAAATAAAGAACCTCCCTCTATTCCTGATACAATAGTTTCAGAAATGGAAGGAGGTATTTTTATGAATCGACAGGCAGCACAGCTTATTACACGGGCTGCTATTAATAAAATTGGGAATATGCTTTATGACTATGGAAATAGTATCTGGCTTGCTTCTTTGGGAGCTCTGGGGCAGACGGTCTTGGGCATTTACCAGATATCAGAGCTAGTTACTTCCATCTTATTCAATCCTTTTGGTGGAGCCATTGCGGACCGCTTTTCCAGACGGAAGGTGCTGATGGTAACAGATTTGATTTGTGCCTGTCTTTGTTTGCTGATTTCTTTTATTTCTAATGACCAGCTCATGATTGGAGCGCTGATTTTTGCTAATGTGGTTCAGGCTATAGCCTTTGCTTTTTCTCGACCAGCTAATAAGTCTTATATTACCGAAATTGTGGACAAAGAAGACATCGTGGCTTACAATTCTCATCTGGAATTGGCCTTGCAGGTTATCAGTGTCTCAGCCCCAGTTTTATCTTTTATCGTGATGCAGTATGCGAATCTGCGCATGACCCTTCAGCTGGATGCCCTTAGCTTCTTTCTGGCTTTTGCCTTGGTTTACTTTCTGCCCAATCATGAGCCAAGCAAGCAGAAGTCTCCCATCAATCTTGGAAATATCCTGAGAGATATCAAGGAAGGTTTAGTCTATATCAGTCAGCAAAAAGAAATCTTCTTTCTGCTCTTGGTAGCTTCGGCAGTCAATTTTTTCTTTGCGGCCTTTAATTATCTATTGCCTTTTACCAATCAGCTCTACGGTAAGACTGGCTCTTATGCAAGCATTCTGAGTTTGGGTGCTGTAGGCTCAATCATTGGAGCCATTCTAGCCAGCAAGGTTAAGGCCAGTATGGGCAACTTACTTGTAGCCCTGCTATTGACAGGTGTTGGAGTCGCAGTCATGGGCGTCTCTACCTTGCTACCGGTTCATCCCTATTTTTCTTATTCTGGTAATCTTATCTGTGAGCTCTTTATGACTGTTTTCAACATTCATTTCTTCAGCCAGGTTCAGACCAAGGTGGACAAGCAGTACCTAGGAAGAGTTTTCTCGACTATCTACACGCTAGCAATTCTTTTCATGCCTCCTGCGACTTTTCTGATGACGATGCTACCAAGTGTCCACACTCTTTCCTTTCTACTGATTGGCCTAGGGGTGATAGGACTAGCTTTTCTGTCCTATATCTATCAAAAAAGAATACAAAAAAACTAGATTGGATTTCCAACCTAGTTTTTTGTATGTGAGTTTTCAAGTACTTCCTTGGTTTTCTTAAGCTCTTTTTTCAGTGAGAAATTTTTTACCATGCTGATGAGAAAGGTCGTAATAGATCCTAGAAGTACTGAGATTAAAATCAATATAATCAAGGGAAGTTTGAAGCTAAATAGGATAAAGCTAACATTGACGCTCTGCATATTGGCCAAGGAAATACCAGCAACCAATAGAACGGTAATTAAAAGTAGGATATAATGTAGTTTTTCTTTCATAATAATTCTCCAATATATTTATTCAAATTCAGCCTTGCTTTTGATATCACCATATTCTTCCTGTTTTTCTAGTGCTAAGATGTCCTCATAAGCTGCCAATTTAAGATCAGAGTCATACTTCTTTTTCAGAGCTGTGGTCACCAGACGGTAGGCCAAGTTTGCATTGCGGGACAAGATGGGACCATGGAAGTAAGAACCAAAGACATTTTTAAAATGAACGCCTTCGCAACCATCCTCTTGGTTGTTTCCATTTCCATAGACGACTTTTCCAAGAGGTTTTTCATCTTCAGAGAGGAAGGTACGTCCTTGGTGATTTTCAAAGCCATAGTAGGTCTCATTGAATTCTTCATTATGAATCTTAATATCACCAATATAGCGATTATTTGTCTGGTTGAGGGTGTAATGTCCCATGATACCTAATCCTTCGATCCGTCGACCGGATGCTTCGATATAGTATTTTCCCAAGAGTTGAAAACCACCGCAGATAGCTAACACTACGCCATTTTCGTTGATAAAATTTTCTAAGGCATCCTTTTTAGCTGGTAAGTCACGAGCTACGATCGTTTGTTCATAGTCTTGGCCACCACCAAAGAAGACGATGTCGTAGCTGTCCTTGTCAAAACCATCTTCCAGAGAGACAATATCCACTTGAACTCTAGCACCTAGCTTTTCTGCCACATATTTAAGCATGAGCACATTGCCATTATCTCCATAAGTATTCATGAGATCTCCATAGAGGTGGGCAATTTTAATATCGTAAGGGTAGTCCTGGTTATCAGGAGAAGTGAGGGATGTATAAACCATTAGTTCATCTCCTTTCTAACAACCTGACGCTCTGCCAGCAACTCTCGGAATTCCAGCATTGCAGTATATGTTGCTAAGATGTAGGCATGCTTGGTTTCTTGCTGTTCAATGGCCTTGAAAACTTCTTCTAAGTCTTTGACTTCACTAATCTGATCTGCTGGATAACCCGTTACTCGCAGTCGACGAGCTATTTCGGAGTGACGGACACCACCTGCGATGACATGAGGAATATTCATCGCTAAAATTTTCTCAAAATCAGCATCCCAGATCCAGCTGGTATCAATGCCGTCCGCATAATTAGCATTGAGCAAGACAGATAAGCTAAAGTCAAAAGGTGCAAGCTCAATCATTTCCAAGGCCTGGGTAGCACCAACTGGATTTTTAATCAAAACCAGGGTACACTCTTTATCTCCGATTTTGAAGGTTTCCTGACGGCCAAAGACAGCTCGGCTCTTATCAAAACCAGACTTGATTGTAGAAGGCTCAACTCCAAAGAATTGAGCCACTGACACTGCAGCCAAGGCATTGTAGATATTGTAGAGCCCACCGATATTGATCTGATAGTCTTGCCCATCAATGGTAAAGGCAGAGCGGTTATGCTCAAGAGCATTGAGGGCAGTCAGGCTGTAGTCTAGCTTAGGACGCTTGAAACCACATTCCTCACAGATATAAGCTCCTAGATTGGCATAGGTGTTGAGCTCATACTTGAGGATATGCTCGCACTTGGGACAGAGGATGCCCTCAGTATTATAGTGAGCTAGCTGGGCCTGGCTTTTTTCAGTGTCAAATCCATAGTAGCGGACAGGATTCTTTAGGCTAACTGAGTTAAAGAGAGGGCTGTCCCCATTCATTAGCACTGTCGCTTCAGGAACTTTTGCTGCAGCATCCAAAATCATCTGGTAAGTTGTGTAGATCTCACCATAGCGGTCCATCTGGTCACGGAAAATATTGGTAAAGACAAAGAGGCTGGGCTTGATATAGTCACAAATCCGAGATAGGCTGGCTTCATCTATTTCTAGCACAGCTATATTTTTACCAGATTTGCCTTTTTTAGCAGTCAGGAAGGTTGTGGTAATCCCTGTAATCATATTGGCACCACTGGTATTAGTAGTAACTTCTCCAAAAGCTTCCTTGAGAATGCCCACCGTCAAAGCTGTGGTCAGTGTCTTTCCGTTTGTTCCAGTAATAACCACGACTTCATAGTTCTTAGCTAAGTTTTGTAAAATGTTTTTGTCAAAGGTTAAGGCAATTTTTCCAGGAAGAGTAGATCCACGTCCCATTTTGCTGAGGACAAAGTGGGAGGATTTACCTGCCCAGAGGCCTAAAAGTGTATTTATCTTCATAAGAATTATTTTATCATAAAAAGTAAATTTGATTACAGAAAAAAACTACTAAAAGTGATATAATAGAAAAGAACGTTTTCTTTGATAGGGTGGATTGATTATGAATTTTCAACAATTGTCTAATCTCCAGTACTGGTCCAGTTTGTTTGGCAGCCCCTGGAGTATTTTGATTAATATCATTGATATTGCTTTGGTGGCTTGGATCTTATATTTCTTTACTAAGGCTGTTGCAGGAACAAAAATTATGATTCTCCTGCGTGGAGTTTTTCTCTTCGTATTAGGACAAATTATTGCAAATGTTCTAGGCCTAGCAACGATCTCTTGGCTGATTAATCAAGTTATCACTTATGGGGTTATTGCAGCTGTAGTAATTTTTACTCCAGAAATTCGAACAGGACTCGAACGCTTAGGTAGAGCAACTGATCTTTTTTCAGCAACTCCTATAAGCTCGGAAGAAAAGCTTATTCAAGCTTTTGTCAAAGCTGTTGAGTATATGAGTCCTCGTAAAATTGGGGCCTTGGTTGCGATTCAAGGTAGCAGAACCTTGCAAGAGTATATTTCGACTGGAATTCCCTTGGATGCGGATGTGTCAGGTGAATTACTGATTAATATTTTTATCCCCAATACCCCTTTGCACGATGGTGCAGTCATTATCAGAGATAATAAGATTGCTGTATCATGTGCTTATCTTCCTCTCACAGAAAATTCAAGGATTTCAAAGGAATTTGGTACTCGGCATCGGGCTGCAATCGGACTATCTGAGGTTTCTGATGCTTTTACATTTGTTGTATCAGAGGAAACTGGAGGTATTTCTATCACTCACAATGGTGTCTTCAAGCATGATTTATCTCTGCAGGAATTTGAAGAGGAGCTTCGTAAGGTTTTGGCTCCTGATCAACCTGTTAAAAAAGGTTGGCATCAGCGTATATTGGGAGGGCATAGAAAATGAAAAACTATAAAAATATCTGGTATATCCTCTCCTCTATCTTTTTTGCTCTGGTCTTATTTGTTTATGCAACCTCAAACAATTTCCAAAACAATGCCAATATTCGCTTAAATAAGTCTGAAACATACACTAATACAATTACAAATGTTCCAATTGACGTGAAATACGACAGCGATGAATATTTTATAAGTGGTTTCTCTTCTGAAGCAACAGTTAGTTTGACGGGATCGAATCGCTTGACCTTGGCCAGTGAAATGCAGGAAAGTACTCGGAAATTCAAAATAGTAGCTGATCTGACCAATGTTAAGACAGGTATCTCAGAGGTGAAACTAAGCATTAATAATCTACCTAGTGGCCTGACAGCAACAGTAAATCCTGATAAGATCACTGTAAAAGTAGGTAAGCGCGTGAGTAAGACATTTCCTGTACAGACCACTATCACAGAAAGTCAGGTTGCTCAGGGAGTCTCAATTTCAAGTGTCAACTTTGGTGATTCGAAGGTTACCGTCTTTACTGATGAGGATTACATGGAAAGAATTGACCATGTAGAAGCGGTCTTACCAGAGAGTGACGTCATTAGTGGTAATTATACAGGCGTTGCAACTTTGAGAGCTGTAGACAGTAATGGGACTGCAATACCAAGTGTCATTAGTCCTTATGAAACGACGGTGAAGATTACGACTAAGACGTCAGGTTCATCTTCGACAAGTACAAGCTCAACTTCTACGAGCTCTTCTAATCATTAATAAAACAGTTTATAACCTGAAAGGAATAATAGAATAATGGGAAAATATTTTGGAACCGATGGTGTTCGCGGAGAAGCAAATGTGGAATTGACGCCTGAATTGGCCTTTAAATTAGGTCGTTTTGGCGGTTATGTTCTGAGCCAGCACGAAAGTGAAGTGCCCAAGGTCTTCGTTGGACGTGATACACGGATTTCAGGAGAAATGTTAGAAAGCGCCTTGATAGCTGGTCTTTTATCAGTTGGTATTCATGTTTATAAACTTGGAGTTATTGCAACACCAGGTGTAGCTTATTTGGTTAAGTCAGAAAAAGCAAGCGCCGGAGTTATGATTTCTGCCAGCCACAATCCAGCACTGGATAATGGTATCAAGTTTTTTGGTGGTGACGGCTATAAATTGGATGATGATCGAGAACTAGAAATTGAAGCACTGCTTGATGCGACTGAAGATACTTTGCCACGTCCAAGTGCTGAGGGACTCGGAACTCTTGTTGATTATCCAGAAGGACTACGCAAGTATCAACAATACCTAGTTTCAACTGGTTTAGAGCTAGAAGGAATGCATGTTGCTCTAGACACGGCTAATGGTGCTGCTTCAACAAGTGCCCGTCAGATTTTTGCTGATTTAGGCGCTCAATTGACTGTTATTGGAGAAAACCCAGATGGTCTCAATATTAACTTGAATGTTGGTTCGACTCATCCTGAAGCTTTACAAGAGACTGTAAGAGAATCTGGCGCAGCTATTGGTTTAGCTTTTGATGGAGATAGTGATCGTCTGATTGCTGTGGATGAGAATGGTGAGCTGGTAGATGGTGATAAGATTATGTACATCATCGGTAAGTATCTATCTGAAAAAGGTCAGTTGGCTCAAAACACTATTGTCACGACAGTTATGTCAAACCTTGGTTTCCATAAGGCATTAGATCGAGAAGGAATTCAAAAGGCTGTAACAGCTGTTGGAGACCGTTATGTAGTCGAAGAAATGCGCCAATCTGGCTATAATCTTGGCGGAGAACAGTCTGGACATGTGATTATCATGGATTATAATACAACAGGTGACGGTCAGTTAACTGCTGTACAATTAACCAAAATCATGAAAGAGACTGGTAAAAAATTATCAGAACTTGCATCCGAAGTAACTATTTATCCTCAAAAATTAGTCAATATTCGAGTAGAAAATTGCATGAAGGACAAGGCGATGGAAGTCCCTGCTATCAAATCAATCATTGAAGAAATGGAAGCAAAAATGGCTGGAAATGGACGGATTTTAGTTCGTCCAAGTGGAACTGAACCATTACTTCGCGTAATGGCGGAAGCTCCAAGTCATGAGGAAGTTGATTTCTATGTTGATACGATTGCGGATGTCGTTCGTGCAGAAATTGGTATTGAATAAATAACTATGAAAACAAAGAAGTAGCATTGATTTTGCTACTTTTTTGTATGAAATGAATCCATTTACATATATATCTTGTACTATAACTGATTTGTTTGTTATTTTTCTATAAAACATTTCCTACTTTTCTGTATTTTAGGTATAATAAAATATGAAGGAGGGAATAATGAATGAAAGAAAAAAATAATCTTGTTCTTAAATTCTTTATTTTGTTGTCGGCTATTGTTTTTGGTCTTGGTGTAACAAAATCAGCTCAAGCGACTGAAGTTACTGACTATACAAACAATGTTACTATAACTAAAAATGGTAGTCCTCTAACTAGCGATACAACAGTTACGACAAATGAGACCTTAGCTGTGACAAGTGACATTACTTTTCCGGATTCACAAGCTATTAATAGCGGTGATACCCTTACTCTGAAGCTGCCTCAAGAGTTAACTCTTATTACAGTTTTGAATTTTAATGTCATTGATGTCAAAAATGATAAGGGTGAAGTTGTTGGTACCGCTCAAGTAGATCCGAACAATCAGACGGTGACAGTAACTTTCAGTGATTACTTCTCTCGTTTGCCTGAAAATAAGAGAATGTCTCTAAATTTCAATGTTCGATTAAATAATGACACAGTCAAAGAGTCTGGCCCTGTTTCATTCCGTTTTGGTCAAACTGACTTTTCTTTCCAATATAAAAAGGATGATGGTCAAGCTGGTGAGTACGAGATGAAATATGGTTACCAAGATAAATCAGACCCAAGTATTGTTAAATGGCGTATCATCTTAAACGCTCGACAAGACATGCTTCGTGGAATGGTTATTTCTGATAATTTTGGTGATGGCTTAACTCTTGTTCCAGGAAGTTTACGAGCTGTGCGTTATGCACCAGTTCAAGGGGGAATTCGTAATGAAGCCCATCTTTTAACTCTACCTGTACTTGACAATTTTACAAAGAAAGCAGTTCTTTCTAAAAATGCAAATGGCGACGTAAATGGATTCACCATCAACTTTGGTGATAATTACAATTGGCCAATGTATATTGAATACTCAACTCGTGTAGCGCCAGGAACTAAAGTAGGTGATACAGTAAATAATAAATTATCTTGGTCAGCTACAAACTTCCCAGGAGAACGAACAATCAATCGCTCACTTAGATTGGAAGCTGGTTCGGGAGATGGAAGTGCCGAACGCTCAAAAGATGTTGTAATCAAGGCTCAAAAAACTCTGGTCGGTAAAGAATTGACTAAGGGACAATTTAGTTTTGGTCTTTACGATGACAAGGGGCAACTTTTACAGACAGCTACTAATGAAGCTGATGGTTCTATTAATTTCGCAGCAATCAACTATAGCCAAGCTGGTACATTCAACTATGTAATTAAAGAAATTCCAGGCCAGGAAGATGGCTACACTTATGATGCTAAAGAGGTTAAAGTAACAGTTAAAGTTGTTGATGTATTGGGCGAAAAATTTGGTTCAGTTTCTTATGACGGAGACGCGACTTTTACCAATACATACAAACCAGTAACCTCTGTATCAGGTCATAAAACATGGGTTAATGATACAAACATGACTCGTCCACAGAGCATTACAGTTAATCTATATGCTAACAATCAAGTAGTAGCATCTAAAGTTGTCAGTGAAGCTGATGGCTGGAACTACACATTTAGTGGTCTTCCAGTAAATGATGAAAATGGTCAAAAAATTACCTATACAATTGGTGAAGATGCCATTGTAAACTATAGTTCAAAAGTTGAAGGTTATGACTTAATTAATACCTATGATCCGCCAACTATTCCATCAAACCCAGGAGAGCCTGGAAAGGATAAACCAAGCAATCCAGATGGGGGCGATCCGAATGATCCTGGTCGTAAAACGCCAGATCCAAAAGTAGAAGATCCTAAAGGATCAAATAAACAAGATCCAAAAACACCAGGAACCAAGAAAGCTGACAATAAGCCAACCTTGCCAAAAACGGGTGAGCAAGCAGCGATCTGGTTGTCAGTAGCTGGGGTCTCAATTTTGGTTATTCTTGGCGGTGTGTTTGTAGTCTTAAGAAAGAAAAATAAACAATAATTGATGGCTTAAAAAAAAAGAAGTATGTTTTTAAGTGATCAAAATAATTTGAAAGAAGATAAGGTTTATCATTTTCAAGCCTTTCTTCTTTCTTTTTTTATTTGAAGCGACTAGCATTTGAAAAATACTATCAATCATGTTAGAATAAGTCTATAAAAATATAAGAGGTAATTATTGTGGCTTTTGGAGATGAAGGAAAACGCAAAAAAACAGGATTTGAAAAATTAACAATGGTCGTTGTGGTAATCATGATTGTGGTAACAGTCGGAGCCATTATTGCTAGTTCAGTCAGCGCTATTTTGAGATAATTTTAAATCCGAAACGCTCTTTCAGCGTTTTTTTTAGGAATATGAAAGTGAAATTTAAGAGAAGGTAGAGAAAGAATGAGTATGTTTTTAGATACAGCCAAGATTCAGGTTAAGGCTGGTAATGGTGGTGATGGTATGGTTGCTTTTCGCCGTGAAAAATACGTTCCCAATGGTGGTCCTTGGGGTGGCGATGGCGGTCGTGGAGGCAATGTTGTTTTTGTCGTTGACGAGGGCCTGCGTACTCTGATGGATTTTCGTTATAATCGCCACTTTAAGGCTCAGTCTGGTGAAAAGGGTATGACCAAGGGCATGCATGGCCGAGGGGCTGAGGACTTGATTGTTCGAGTGCCACAGGGGACGACAGTTCGTGATGCAGAGACGGGCAAAGTGCTGACGGACTTGGTAGAAAATGGTCAAGAATTTATCGTAGCGCGTGGTGGCCGAGGCGGTCGTGGAAATATCCGTTTTGCAACGCCTAAAAATCCTGCACCTGAGATTTCTGAAAACGGAGAACCAGGACAGGAGCGGGAGCTTTTGCTGGAGCTCAAGGTCCTAGCAGACGTTGGTCTGGTCGGCTTCCCATCTGTCGGAAAATCCACTCTGCTTAGCGTGATTACAGCGGCTAAGCCTAAGATCGGTGCCTATCATTTCACGACAATCGTGCCCAATCTAGGCATGGTTCGCACCCAGTCTGGCGAGTCTTTTGCAGTTGCAGATCTACCGGGTTTGATAGAGGGAGCTAGCCAAGGGGTCGGACTGGGAACCCAGTTTCTCCGTCATATTGAGCGGACACGGGTTATTCTTCATGTCATCGATATGTCAGCGAGTGAAGGACGTGACCCTTATGAGGACTATCTGGCTATCAATAAAGAGTTGGAATCCTACAACCTTCGTCTCATGGAGCGTCCGCAGATTATCGTTGCTAACAAGATGGATATGCCAGATAGTGCTGAAAATCTCAAGGTATTCAAAGAGAAATTAGCAGCTAATTATGATGAGTTTGCGGAACTGCCACAAATCTTCCCAATTTCCAGTCTGACTAAGCAAGGCCTTGCAACCCTCTTGGATGCGACTGCAGAGTTACTGGATAAGACACCTGAATTTCTTCTTTACGATGAGTCTGAAATGGAAGAGGAAGCTTACTATGGCTTTGACGAAGAAGCTCCTGCCTTTGAAATCTCTCGTGATGATGATGCGACTTGGGTGCTGTCAGGTGACAAGCTTGAGAAACTCTTTAATATGACCAACTTTGACCGTGATGAGGCCGTTATGAAATTTGCCCGTCAGCTTCGTGGTATGGGAGTTGATGAAGCTCTTCGTGCTCGTGGAGCCAAGGATGGCGACTTAGTTCGCATCGGCAAGTTCGAGTTTGAATTCGTTGACTAAGGAGGCTTGAAATGGGTGATAAACCAATATCTTTCCGTGATGAAAAAGGAAATTTTGTCTCAGCAGCAGACGTTTGGAACGCAGAAAAGTTAGAAGAACTCTTCACACGTCTTAATCCAAATCGGAAATTACGATTGGAAAGAGAAAAAGCTCAAAAAAAAGATTAAAATAAGCACTCTGAGGATAATTCTCAGGGTGTTTTCTTATTATGAAAGTTAGACATTTCAATTCTTTTGTTTTGGATAATGATATAATATGTTTAAGGAATATTCGAATCTAAAGGAGAGTGGATGATGACTAAAGCATTAGAGGATATGACTTTAGAAGAGCTGTGGCAACTTTTTCCGATTTTTTTAAGAGAGCATCAGGATGAGTGGAAAGACTGGTATGAGGAGGAGCGACTTCGGCTTTTGAGTTTTTTGCCAGAACATCAGATTGTTCGTCTTAGCCATATTGGCTCAACATCAGTAGAGACCATCTGGGCCAAGCCTATAGTGGACATCATGCTGGAAATTCCCAAAGAAACAGATATGGCGGTAACGAGAGACTTGCTGCTACAAAATGGTTATCTCCTCATGTCAGAAAGCCAAGGACGGATGTCATTTAATAAGGGCTACACACCGAGTGGTTTTGCGAAGCGGGTTTTCCATCTGCATCTGCGCTATGAAGGTGATCATGATGAGCTTTACTTTAGAGATTATTTACAGGAGCACCCTGCTGTAGCTAAGAACTATGAACAGCTCAAACTTTCTTTGTGGAAACAGTATGAACACAATCGGGATGCCTATACAGATTCCAAGACGGATTTTATCAAGAAATACACTAAAGAAGCTAAAAAGCTTTATGGTAGAAGATATGAGAGGGAAGACAGATGATTTATCTAGCAATGATTGGCCTTATGATTATTCTGGCTTTTCCTTACTTAATTTACCAATCTAAGAAACCATCAGGCTTTATTGGACTATGGATGATGAAGTTATGGAATCGTGTTTATATGCCCATGGTTGTTTGGTCGGTCAGTCAGCTGGGTTATAAGAAACAATTTGATTCAATTTTGGATGTTGGAGTTGGAAATGGAGCCTCCTCGAAGTATTTAAAAATGCACTTTCCTGATAGCCAAGTTTTGGGGATTGATATTTCAACTACAGCCATCAAATCAGCTGAAGAATTGTCTGAGCCTGGTCTATCTTTCGAGGTGAAAAATGTTGAGAAAACAAATCTTCCTGTTGAGGAATTTGATTTGATTACAGCCTTTCAGACGCATTTTCATTGGTCGGATTTAACTCAAGCGTTCCTAGAACTTAAGAGGATTCTTAAGCCAGATGGAACCATTCTACTGGCATGTGAATGGAGCAAATTAGCTTACTACCTACCAGACTTTACAAAGCAAGAAAAACTGGAAAGCTTCTTGACAGCCTTGGACCTACATCTCCTCAATAGTCAAAGAAATGGTCAATGGATTCTTTATCAAATCGTGAAAAACTAAGGGAGGTATCCTATGAAACAATTATTTTTATGCTCTTATTTTGCGGGAGTCAAGGAATTGTTCAGACAATATGTATCTGAAAAGCAATTGGGCAAACAAGTACTTTTTATACCGACGGCTGGAAATGTAGAAGAGTACAGGGGTTATATTGATGAAGCCCTACAAACCTTTGAGGACTTGGGATTTCAAGTAGAGGTCTTGGATATTTCAGCTTGTGATAGAGAAACAGCTCAAGCTAAGATTTTCCAAAGTAAGCTCCTCTATATCTCTGGTGGCAATACCTTTTACCTTTTGCAAGAACTTAAGAAAAAGCAACTTCTGTCCTTGATAAAAGAGCAGATTGCGGATGGCATGGTTTATGTGGGCGAATCCGCTGGTGCTATCATCACAGCTAAGGACATTGACTATAACAAGATCATGGACGATAAGACGGTTGCTATGGAACTGAATGGTACAGAGGCATTAAACGAGGTGGATTTTTATGTTCTTCCTCATGTTGGCGAAGAACCCTTTGTAGAAAGTGCCCAGACTACTTTGGATACATACAGCGACCAGCTGAATCTCCTTCCCCTAAATAATCGTCAAGCTTTGCTTGTGGAGGGTGAAGAAGTGAAGGTTTTGGAGGAGTAATAAAATATTTTTGCCACGAATTTTAACAAAAGGTCTATAAAAAGTAAGAAAAGCTTGGTTGAAGCAACCAGCTTTTTTGCTATACTAACAGTGTAATCATAAAAAGGAGATTAAAAAATGATTTCTAAAAATATTGCTATTTTAAGAAAAAGAGAGAATATTTCTCAGGAAAAACTGGCCGAGGAAATAGGTGTATCAAGGCAGACTATAGCAAAATGGGAAGCAGGAGAAAGCGTTCCAGATGTGATTTATTCCTCTCAATTAGCTGATTTTTTTGATGTGAGTTTGGATGAACTAGTACATTTAGAGAGCAATTTATTGACAACTCCTAGTATCAAAGGGAAATATATTTTTGGAACAGTAACGGTGGGGGATCGTGGTGAAATCCACTTACCCCCTCGGGCGCGAAATATTTTTCAAATAAAAGCGGGAGATCAGCTTCTTTTGCTAGGAGATGAAAATCAAGGATTGGCATTATTAGATCCGAATTTTTTTCTAGAAACTCCTAAGTATTTTTCAGAAAAGTAGCAGGCGATGAATGAAAAGGACAATGATGTTAGTTATTTTGATATTGATAGCTGTTATATTGGTAAGTGCGCTGATTTTTTTGATGTGAGTTTGGATGAACTAGTACATTTAGAGAGCAATTTATTGACAACTCCTAGTATCAAAGGGAAATATATTTTTGGAACAGTAACGGTGGGGGAGCGTGGTGAAATCCACTTACCCCCTCGGGCACGAAATATTTTTCAAATAAAAGCGGGAGATCAGCTTCTTTTGCTAGGAGATGAAAATCAAGGATTGGCGTTATTAGATCCGAATTTTTTCTAGAAACTCCTAAGTATTTTTCAGAAAAGTAGCAGGCGATGAATGAAAAGGACAATGATGTTAGTTATTTTGATATTGATAGCTGTTATATTGGTAAGTGCAGGGTGGTTTGCTTATCGCAATCATCACTATGATAAGGCTAATCTTGAATATATACGACAAGCTGGGATGATAGAAAAGCAAGTGACTTTACCAGATGGATCTCTTATTAATTATGGAGAAGGTCCAAAAAATGGTCCCCCTTTACTCCTGATCCATGGCCAGCAAGTATCTTGGGAGGACTACGCCAAGGTTTTTGGAGAATTGTCTAAGCGATATCATGTATATGCAGTAGATTGTTATGGACATGGTGGGTCTAGTAAAAATCCTGCTAAATATTCAGCACTGGAAAATAGTCAGGATTTCATTTGGTTTATTCATAATATTATAAAACCTCCTGTGTTCATTTCAGGACATTCATCAGGTGGGATTCTGGCAACAATGGTAGCTGCACTAGCTCCTGATACTGTTAGAGGACTGTTGATAGAAGATGCACCGTTCTTTTCAACAGAGCCTAGTCGAGCACTTTCTACTTTTTCTTGGTTAGGATTTAAAGATATGTATGATTTCTTAAAAAGCGGTAAAAAAAATTATACTGACTATTTTTTAGAACATACTTATTTAAAAAAACTTTTTGGTGAGGAAAATTTTAATAAAATTGTCAAAAAACCAGCTCTGAACTATATGAAAAATCATCCAGGAAAGATTCCTAGAATTTGGTACTATCCGCCAGAATTACAAGTGAATCTCATCTATGACTTAACAGCTAATTTACAGGATGGAACAGGAGATTACGATCTTCGTTTTGGCTCAACATTTTATGATTTTTCTTGGTTCAAGGGATTTGAACAGGAAGAAATCTTGAAAAAAGTTCAATGTCCATCTATATTGCTTCATGTGGCTCGGCCTTTGAATCAGAAGAATTACTATGATAAAAATGGGATTCTCTTGAGTGCTATGGATGACAAAGATGCTAATCGAGTAGACAAACTTTTGTTGAACAATCATCTAATAGATAATATCAAGAGTGGGCATGATATTCATGCTGAAAAACCTGAGATTTTTATTCGGGCGATTGATGATTTACAAAAAAGGTGTAAATAGAATCTTAAAGGTGAGAGATGTTTTTGCTTTATCTATTGGGATTTTCACTTGACGAAAAGTTTAAAGTTTATTTTAGTTGTACTTCTTATTTTTATTTCAAAAACGGCCATCAGACTGTTTTTTTGATATAATAGACTCTATGAACACAAAAGATAAAATTTCAAATTATCAACTTTTATTAGCACAGCTGGAAGCCTTGTTAGATGGTGAGACCAATGCTTTGGCCAATCTTTCCAATGCTAGCGCTCTTCTCAATCAAGCCCTGCCTCATTCGGTTTTTACTGGTTTCTATCTTTTTGATGGAAATGAGCTGATTCTGGGGCCTTTTCAGGGTGGTGTTTCCTGTGTCCATATTGCCTTAGGTAAGGGTGTCTGTGGGGAATCTGCTGAGAAAAAGCAAACGATTATCGTAGACGATGTGAGCCAGCATGCCAACTATATCTCTTGTGATAGCCGGGCTAAGAGTGAAATTGTGGTGCCCATGGTAAAAGATGGCCACTTTTTGGGAGTGCTAGATTTGGATTCGGCATTGACAGGCGATTATGATAAGATAGATCAGGAATATCTGGAAAAGTTCGTCCAGATTTTGCTTGAAAAAACGATTTGGAATTTTGAAATGTTTGGAGAAAAAGCCTAATGTATCAAGCTTTATATCGGAAGTACCGCAGTCAGACCTTTGGTCAGCTGGTGGGTCAGCAGGTAGTGGCAACCACTCTGCGACAGGCTGTGGAGCAAGGGAAAATTAGCCATGCTTATCTCTTTTCTGGACCACGTGGAACAGGGAAAACTAGTGTTGCCAAGATTTTTGCCAAGGCTATGAATTGTCCGAATCAAAAGGACGGCGAGCCCTGCAATGATTGCTATATTTGTAAGGCCATTACTGAGGGAAGCCTTGAAGATGTCATAGAAATCGACGCTGCTTCAAATAATGGGGTAGATGAGATTCGTGATATTCGGGATAAATCTACCTATGCACCTAGTATGGCTAAGCACAAGGTCTATATTATTGACGAGGTGCACATGCTCTCAACAGGGGCATTTAATGCCTTGCTCAAGACCTTGGAAGAACCGACAGAAAATGTGGTCTTTATCCTAGCGACGACTGAGCTACATAAGATCCCAGCGACTATTCTTTCCCGTGTTCAGCGTTTTGAGTTTAAGTCTATCAAGACGCAGGACATTATTGGCCATATTGAGTGGATTCTCGAGCAGGAAGGCATTAATTTTGAGCAAGAAGGTGTGCAGATTATTGCCCGTAGAGCAGAAGGTGGTATGCGGGATGCCCTGTCTATCCTTGATCAGGCTCTTAGTTTAACCCAGGAAAACCGTCTGACCACTGATATTGCTGAAGAGATCACAGGCTCTATCAGCTTGGGAGCCTTGGATGCTTATGTAGCAGCCTTGATTTCGCATGATTCAGTTGCGGCCTTGGATAATCTCAATCTGATTTTTGACAGCGGAAAAAATATGGCCCGTTTCGTAACGGATCTTCTGCAATATCTGCGTGACCTAATCATTGTCAAAACTGGCGGGGAAAATCATCATGCCAGTGAGCTCTTTCTGGAAAATCTCAAGACACCGCAGGAGACTCTCTTTGCTATGATTGATATGGCAACTAAGAGTTTGCCTGATATCAAGAACAGCCTGCAGCCTAAGATTTATACAGAAATGATGACCATTCGACTGGCAGAGACCAGTAGCCATTCTACGTTGGCAGCTATTCCGGATAATCTAGCTGATGAACTCAAGGGATTGAGGCAAGAGCTTGATAGTCTCAAGCAGCAGCTGGCTAATGGCAATGGAAAACCTGCAGCACCTATCAAAACTTCAGATATTCGGCCGCAGAAATCTAAGGGCTACCGTGTAGATCGCAATAAAGTTAATGCTATACTGGAGGAAGCTGTTGACAATCCTAGCCTAGCTCGTAGCAATCTGACTAAGCTACAGAATGCTTGGGGAGAGGTCATTGAGAGTTTATCTGGGGCGGACAAGGCTTTATTAGCTGGCTCGCAACCTGTGGCAGCCAATGAAAGCCATGCCATCTTAGCTTTTGAGTCTAATTTTAATGCTGAGCAGACCATGAAGCGAGACAATCTCAATACCATGTTTGGCAATATTCTTAGCAACGCAGCAGGGTTTTCACCAGAAATTTTGGCTATTTCCTTAGAAGAATGGACCAAGATCCGAGCGGATTTCTCGGCTCGTAGCAGAAATGGTAAAGTTGAAGTCGAAGAGAAGAGAGAGGAAAAACTGATTCCAGAAGGATTTGACTTTTTAGCTGAAAAAATTACCGTGCAAGAAGACTAATAAAAGATTTTTTGAATTTTTCATGATATAATACATTTATGAATAGAAGACAATTTATCACAGTGGCTCTCTTTACGGCTGTTGAAACATACTTTTTTAATGAATCCATAATGTCGGAACACTATTTCATGGCGATTTTCTGGGCCTTTCTGATTTTGCGAAATATTCAGATTTCCTATGTCATGGGTCGGATTGTTGATGAAATTGATAAACATTTAAAATAAATATAAGAAAAGGACTGAGAAAACTCAGTCCTTTTATCTTGTGATTTTATGTGGCCTATTACCAACTGCTTAGAGAAACTTCGCCACTATTAAGCCAGATTTCCTGACCATTATCAAGCTGAACGAGGAGCTGACCACTGTCAGAAACGTCCTTAGCCAAACCCTTGTAGTCAGTATTATTTTGACTGAAGCTGACTTCCCTCCCTAGCACCAAGGAATGTTGTTTGTAAAGGTAGATGAGTTCTTCTGGATCACTTTCGTAAAAGCATTTCCAAATCTCAGCGATGAGCTCATTACGACTAATTGGCGGTTTCTCATCAAATAATGATCCGGCCTTATCCTTGAGATCTGCAGGAAAATCCTTAATAGAGAAGTTAAAGCCAACTCCAATAATAACATCAGTTACCTGTCCATTCTCGATAGAAGTAGTAGCTTCTGTTAGAATACCGGCTATCTTTTTATTTTTAAAATAAATATCATTGACCCACTTGATGTCAATGTCCATAAGAGTTAAATTTTTTATAGCTTTATAGATGGCTCCCGCAGTTAAGATAGTATAAGATGGGATCTGGTCAAAGGGGAGGTTGGGCTTGAGGTGGAGAGACATGTAGAAGCCACCTTGATTGGGACAGAAAAAGGCTCGGCCAAAACGGCCGCGTCCAGCAGATTGGGCAGAGGCTAGATAGAGAGTGTCGGCAGGGCGTCCGGCCTCCATGCCAGCCTTGGCGTCCATCTGAGTGGACTTACAGTCAGGATTGAAGGAAACCTGAACAGGAGCGTGTTCTTCAATCCAAGAAGGAAGTAGCAAATCTCCATCAAGCAATCGATAGCCACGATTCTTGACTGATTCGATTTGAATGCCTTCTTTCTCAAGTTTTTGAATGGCCTTCCAAATAGAGGTCCGAGTAATCCCTAGCTCTTGGGCTATTTTTTCACCATTGACATAATCATCGGCCTGGCTAAGAATATCATAGAGTTTTTCGTAGGTTTTCATGGTATATCTTTCTAATTTAAAGGCTGCTTTCTCTAATAGTCAATCTTGTAGCTAATTTGACCATATAAGGAACTGAAGAACTATCTTTTTGGAAACTTTGCTCAAGAATCTGAATGGCTTGTTTTCCCATTTCTTCGGTAAAGACTGTCACAGTACTGAGTTTTGGATACATGTATTTGGCCAGAGAAGTATCGTTAAAAGAAATCAAGCTAACTCTTTCTGGGACAGGGATTTTAGCTTCTTGCAAAGCACGCAAGGCGCCTGAGGCCAAGGCATCATTTGCTGCAAAGAAGGCTGGAGGTAGCTTGTCACCAAGCTCTATAATGAATTTTTTCATGATCTTATATCCCGCTTCTGAAGAAAAACTTCCAATCTTGATTAGATTGGGATCATATAGCTTGAGTTGTTTGAGATAGGATTGAAAAGTGTTGAGTCGAGGGTCAGATAGAAGTGTGCTTTTATCAGAAGAGGTTTCTTGGCCAGCAATCATACCAATTTTTTTTAGGCCACTGTTGATAAAGTAATCTATAACATTGATGACGGAGTTTTCAAAGTCGGTTGTGACGCAAGAATGACCAGATTTTAAGGTATCGCTATCAACAAAAACTAGTTTATCACTGTAAGTCTCTAGTTCTTTTATTTTACCAGGACTAAACTTTCCGATAGCTATGATTCCATCAATATTTTCTAGTTGAGTCAGGGAATCGTTGTTGAAAATTCTTATGACTTCATAGCCTAATTCTTGAGCTCTTTTTTCAGCTCCCAACCGAATAGAGTAGTAGTAGAGATCATCTAGCTCTTCTTGTTCTGTATACCATTCGATTATGGCAATTCTGTGAGAAGGTTTAGATCGTTTATTAGTTTTCTTTGATTTTTTATAGCCAAGCTGTTTAGCGATGGTAAAAATTTTTGTACGTGTTTCATCACTGACAGACATGGCTTGATCCTGGTTTAAAACTCGTGAGACAGTCGCAGATGAGACACCAGCAGCATGGGCAATATCTTTGATGGTAACCATACGATTCAATCCTTTTTCTTTACTATCCTTTCATTATACATCAAAAATTAGTAAATCACAAAGCAGAATTTAGTAAAACACCCCAGCATATTTGGCATAGCTATTAGTGGGCAGATTATAGTATGTGGTATAATAAAATAAAGCTTTGAATGAGGAGGATAAAAGATGAAAAGAGCTGCAATAACTTTTCTTGCATTAACAACTCTTTTATGTGGCTTGTTTTTCCTAACAGCCTGTAAGAAAGGACCGCTAAGTCTTGACCAACAATTTGATGTTTATTCAAAGGCTAAACCGGTCTCCATTTCTGATGGAGAAACCTATTATCTTTGGGTTAAAGATAGTCAAGATAAGACAGTGGATAGCCTGAAGTATATGATTCCAAAAGAATGGGAACTAGATCTTGAACAAAGTCTAAAACCTAATGAAGATGTGGCTTATACTGCTCAAGAAGATGGTCGTTATTTTTTAGTACAAATTTATACTTTGCGTATTCAAGATAATCAGAAACTTTCTGAAAAAGCTCTAAAGCAAACTATGATTGATGACGGTCATCATTTTTCTAAAGAAGGAAAGGTCACTATCGGAGATAAGGAGTGGCTGACAGGATATGAGCGTTCAGAGCAAGCCAACAAGGCTTCAGCTATCTCTTTTTATCGTCTAGAAAAAGACTCGTCAGGAAATCCCATGATTTTAGTGGGGAATTTCCTGTATCCAACTTATCCTGAAAAAGCAGAAGATGATGTAGATGCTTTGGTAGAGAGAGGAATTGGACACTTAAAGACAATTTTAAAGCAGTTGTCTAGTCAAGATCAATTTTCTTAATATTTAAGATTTGATCGAATCTTCCTTTTCCTAATAACAAAAAGACTTGGCTGGGTAGAAACAGAGTGCAGTATATTAAAAATTTTCAGAAAATATCGACTTTTTCTTGACAAGACAAAAATACTGTGTTAGAATTCTAAACAATAAGAAATCATCTCAAAAGGAGTTAGTCAAACATGAAGTCAAACCAATCTTCAAACTTTGCTTTGTTGTTGCGTTACTCGGGCTAGTGCAAAAGCATTAGTCCTGTTTGGCTTACCAAGCGGGAGTAAATCAACATCTCGCTTGTTCCTCAAGTGAGATGTTTTTTTATACCTACTCACCTCAATATTGATTTAGGTTTTTATGTGAGGCTAAAAGTACTAGTCTCTGAGGGATATTTTCCGTTGCTAGTTTACACTATCTTGCCTTGATTATAAGAGTCCTTGTGTATTAGAAAAGGAGTTGCTATGACACGAAAAATTGAGTTTCTTGATACCAGCCTTCGGGATGGTGAGCAGACACCTGGAGTGAACTTTTCCGTTAAGGAAAAGGTTGCTATTGCTAAACAACTTGAAAAATGGGGAATTTCGGCCATCGAGGCTGGCTTCCCAGCTGCTAGTCCAGATTCATTTGAAGCAGTACGGGAAATCGCTAAAGCGATCACTAAAGCATCGGTTACTGGTCTAGCGCGTTCGGTTAAGTCTGATATTGATGCCTGCTATGAAGCACTCAAGGATGCTAAGCACCCGCAGATTCATGTCTTCATTGCGACTAGTCCCATTCACAGAGAGTTCAAGCTGAAAAAGTCCAAAGAAGAGATTTTAGAAGCCATTAAGGAACATGTTTCTTATGCTCGCTCTAAGTTTGAGATTGTTGAGTTTTCTCCTGAGGATGCGACACGAACCGAGCTAGATTTTCTGCTTCAAGTCGTTCAGACAGCAGTTGACGCGGGTGCTAGCTACATCAATATTCCAGATACGGTTGGTTTTACTACACCTGAAGAGTTTGGTAATATCTTCAAGTATCTGATTGACAATGTCCAAACGGACCGCGAAATCATTTATAGTCCTCACTGCCATGATGATTTGGGAATGGCAGTAGCCAACAGCTTGTCTGCGATTAAATATGGTGCTGGACGTGTGGAAGGCACGATCAACGGTATTGGTGAGCGTGCTGGTAATGCGGCTCTGGAAGAAGTAGCGGTTGCCCTAGAGATTCGTCAAGACTATTATCAGGTTGAGACAGATATCGTCCTTAATGAAACCATTAATACTTCTGAACTGGTGTCTCGTTTTTCAGGTATTCCAGTGCCTAAGAACAAGGCTGTCGTTGGTGGCAATGCCTTCTCACATGAGTCTGGTATCCATCAGGATGGCGTTCTTAAGAACCCACTGACTTATGAAATCATCACCCCAGAGTTGGTCGGTGTCAAGAGCAACTCACTCCCACTTGGTAAACTCTCTGGTCGCCATGCCTTTGTCGAAAAACTCAAAGAATTGGCTCTGGACTTTGCTGAATCTGAAATTAATAATCTCTTTGCTAAGTTTAAGGTTCTGGCAGATAAGAAAAATGAAGTCACAGATGCTGATATTCGAGCTCTGATTGCTGGAACGACGGTTGAAAATCCAGAAGGATTCAGATTTGATGATCTGCAGTTAACAACTAATGATGACCGAACTATCACAGCTGATGTGCAGTTGGTTAATGGCGATGGTGAGACAGTCACTTGTGTGGCAGAAGGCAAGGGAAGTGTTGAAGCTATCTTTAATGCGATTGACCAATTCTTTAACCAGTCTGTTCAGCTTTTGTCTTATAACATCGAGGCAGTAACGGATGGTATCGACTCTCAGGCTCGTGTTTTGGTAGCTGTTGAAAATACGGATACTGATACGATCTTTAACTCTTCAGGTATTGACTTTGATGTTCTTAAGGCTAGTGCTATTGCTTATATCCATGCCAATACTTTTATTCAGAAGGAAAATGCAGGTGAAATCGGCCGTCGCGTTTCTTATCATGATTTACCCGCTAGTGAATAGGAAGGAGTACCTATGACAAAAAAAATCGTAGCTCTGGCAGGCGACGGTATTGGCCCAGAAATCATGGAAGCGGGCCTCCAAGTTCTAGCAGCTGTTGCGGACAAGTTTGGATTTACTTATCAAGTCACAGAGAAGGATTTTGGGGGTGCTGGTATTGATGCAGCAGGTCATCCTCTCCCTCAGTCAACTCTAGAAGCGGCCAAGGAGGCGGATGCTATTCTCCTAGCAGCTATCGGCAGTCCCCAGTATGATAATGCCCCGGTTCGGCCAGAGCAGGGTTTGCTCGCTCTGCGCAAGGAGCTTGAACTCTATGCCAATATCCGCCCAGTTAAGATTTTCAATCCTCTCAAGCATTTGTCGCCTTTGAAGGCAGAGCGAATTGCTGGTGTGGATTTCGTGGTCGTGCGCGAGCTGACTGGTGGGATTTACTTTGGTGAGCATATTTTGGAGGACAAATCTGCGCGGGATATCAACGACTACAGCTATGAAGAGGTGGAGCGGATTGTCCGTAAGGCCTTTGACATTGCGCGTGGTCGCAGAAAGCGCGTGACCAGTATTGACAAGCAAAATGTGCTAGCAACATCCAAACTCTGGCGCAGAGTAGCAGATGAAGTCGCCAAGGATTATCCAGATGTGACCTTGGAGCACCAGCTGGTGGATAGCTCTGCGATGCTTATGATTACCAATCCTGCTAAGTTTGATGTTGTGGTAACGGAAAATCTCTTCGGGGATATTCTATCTGACGAGTCCAGCGTCTTATCAGGAACGCTAGGAGTTATGCCATCAGCCAGTCATTCGGCTGCTGGACCAAGTCTTTATGAGCCAATTCATGGCTCAGCTCCTGATATTGCAGGGCAAGGCATTGCCAATCCTATCAGTATGATCCTTTCTGTAGCCATGATGCTGAGGGATAGTTTTTCAGAGCTAGAAGCTGCAGAAGCCATTGAAGTAGCAGTTGAAAAGACTTTGGCTCAAGGGATTTTAAGCCGAGATTTGGGAGGACAGGCGACAACAACTCAAATGACGGAGTCGATTATTAATAACTTATGAAATGGATATTAACAGGTATTTGCTTGCTATGGAACCTTATCGTTTTCCAGCTTTATGGCTGGGATAAGCGAAAGGCAAAGAAAAATCACTACCGCATTCCAGAGAAGACCTTGTTGCTGTCAGCTTTGGTAGCTGCGGGTTTGGGCGCTTTATTAAGCGGTCAACTCTTCCATCATAAGACTAGAAAATGGTATTTCTGGTTAACTTGGATTTGTGGAATAATAATAGAAATTGTAGTTTTATATTACATATGGAGAAGCTAGTATGGCTGGAAAATCGATTTTTGATAAGCTGTGGGAAAGGCACGTAATAACTGGTCAAGAAGGCCAGCCTCAGCTTATGTATGTGGATCAGCATTATATTCATGAAGTAACCAGTCCTCAGGCTTTTCAAGGCCTTCGAGACGCAGGGCGCAAAGTTAGACGGCCGGACTTGACATTTGGTACCTTTGACCATAATGTTCCTACGGTCAATATCTATGATATTCGGGATGTGATTTCCAAGGCTCAGATTGATAAGCTTTCTGAGAATGTCAAGGATTTTGGCATCGAGCATGCGGCTCACGGATCAGAGTTGCAGGGGATTGTCCATATGGTTGGACCCGAAACAGGCAAGACTCAGCCGGGCAAATTTATCGTCTGCGGTGACAGTCACACGGCCACTCATGGAGC
This sequence comes from Streptococcus sp. 27098_8_75, assembly GCF_041432475.1. Taxonomy (NCBI): domain Bacteria; kingdom Bacillati; phylum Bacillota; class Bacilli; order Lactobacillales; family Streptococcaceae; genus Streptococcus; species Streptococcus sp. 27098_8_75. Next base: position 264,232 of record NZ_JAPVZR010000002.1, on the reverse strand, counting down.
CTTTGGAGCCATTGCTTTTGGAATCGGTACTTCGGAAGTTGAGCACGTCTTTGCCACGCAGACCATTTGGCAGGTCAAGCCAAAGAAAATGTTAGTCAAATTTACCGGAGTGCCACCGAAAGGTGTCTATTCTAAGGACTTTATCTTGGCTTTGATTGCCCGATATGGTGTGGCTGCAGGTGTCGGTCATGTGGTCGAGTATGCTGGTGATGCGATTGACCATCTGACCATGGAAGAGCGTATGACCATCTGCAATATGTCTATTGAGTTTGGCTCCAAGATGGGCATTATGAACCCCGACCAGAAGACTTATGATTACGTTAAGGGTCGGCCGGGCGCTCCCAAGGACTTTGAGGCGGCGGTAGCTGATTGGAAGACTCTAGTCAGTGATCCTGATGCCGTCTATGATAAAGTCATTGAGATTGATGTCTCCACGCTTGCACCAATGGTGACTTGGGGAACCAATCCTTCTATGGGAGTAGAGTTCGGTGCTGCTTTCCCAGAAATACGTGATATGAACGATGAGCGGGCTTACAATTACATGGACTTATCCCCAGGTAAAAAAGCAGAAGATATTGACCTAGGTTATATCTTTATTGGTTCCTGCACCAATGCCAGACTCAGCGATTTGCAGCTGGCAGCTAAGTTTGTTGCGGGTAAGCACATTGCTCCTAATCTGACCGCTATCGTCGTACCAGGCTCTCGCCCAGTCAAGCGGGCTGCTGAAAGGATGGGACTGGATAAAATTTTCATGGATGCAGGATTTGAGTGGCTCGATCCGGGTTGCTCTATGTGCCTGGGAATGAATCCAGATAAGGTGCCAGACGGAGTCCACTGTGCCTCTACTAGTAATCGGAACTTTGAGGATCGTCAGGGATTTGGTGCTAAGACTCATCTTTGCAGTCCTGCCATGGCAGCAGCGGCAGCTATTGCCGGACGCTTCGTAGATATTCGTCAGCTACCAGAGGTTCAGTAAGGAAGGTTTATGGAAAAATTTATAATCTATACAGGGACAACAGTCCCACTCATGAACGATAATATCGATACGGACCAAATTTTACCTAAGCAGTTTCTCAAGTTGATTGATAAAAAAGGCTTTGGAAAGTATCTTATGTACGCTTGGCGTTACCTAGACAATCAGTACACCGAAGATCCTGATTTCGTCTTTAATAGACCTGAGTACCGCAAGGCGACTATTCTGATTACAGGGGACAATTTCGGAGCGGGTTCTTCTCGGGAGCACGCTGCCTGGGCCTTGGCTGACTACGGCTTTAAGGTAGTTATTGCCGGATCTTTTGGAGATATTCACTACAACAACGAGCTTAACAACGGCATGTTGCCTATCGTCCAGCCACTGGAAGTTCGGCAAGCCTTGGCGAATCTGAAGCCAACGGATGAAGTGACGGTGGATTTGGAACAGCAGAAGATTTTTTCACCGGTGGGAGAATTCTCCTTTGACATTGATGGAGAATGGAAGCACAAGCTCCTCAACGGGTTGGATGATATCGGTATTACCCTGCAGTATGAGGAATTGATTGCAGAATATGAAAAAAATCGTCCATCTTATTGGCAGTAACCATATTTTTGATATATTCAGAAAATTCTAAATATATCTTGTCTCTGATAAGAATATATGGTAAAATAAATCTTAATTTAATAGAAAAGGAATAAACTTATGACAAAACACATTCAATGGAACGGAACTCTTTCACAAGAAGGTTATGACATTCTTAAAGGCGATGGGGGCTGTATCGTTTGTCCGACTAAGGTAGGTTACATCATTATGACCAGCGATAAGGCAGGTTTGGAGCGTAAGTTCGAAGCTAAGGAACGTAACCGTAATAAGCCTGGTGTTGTCCTCTGTGGCAGCATGGATGAGCTCCGTGCTTTGGCTCAGCTCAATCCTGAAATTGAAGCCTTTTATCAAAAGCATTGGGATGAAGATATCCTTTTGGGCTGTATCCTTCCATGGAAGCCAGAAGCTTTCGAAAAGCTCAAAGCCTATGGCGACGGTCGGGAAGAGCTGATGACAGATGTTCGTGGCACTAGCTGTTTTGTTATTAAGTTTGGTAAGGCGGGCGAGCAGCTGGCAGCTAAGCTTTGGGAAGAAGGCAAGATGGTCTATGCATCCTCAGCCAACCCATCTGGTAAAGGGAACCGCGGCAAGGTCGAAGGAATTGGCGAGCGCATCGAAAATGCTGTTGACCTCGTCATTGAAGCAGATGATTATGTCGCCTCTATCCAGCCAGACAAGACCATTGAAACTCGCTATGAGCAAGGTGTTATGGTCTCTATGGTTGACAAGGATGGAAATCTAATTCCAGAACAAGGTGGCCAACGTTCCATCTCACCAGCACCAGTGGTCATCCGCAAAGGCTTGGATATTGACAAAATCATGATGCACCTGTCCGATACTTTCAACTCATGGGATTACCGTCAGGGTGAATATTACTAAGATAAAAAGAAGTCTAGTGTTAAGAGTGAATAAAGCTCTCTACACTGGGCTTTTTGTTTAATTTATTGTTTTGCTTCTTTAATAGTGTTATTATATAAAAAGGTATTATATGTTAATGTGAAAATGGAGGAATTTATGTCGAATATAAGAGTCTGGAAAATTTCAGTTGGCGGAACTACTAACATAAAATTGCATAAGAAATCTTTTAAGGATAATGTTCTATATATCGGATTTGATAATATAGAAGAAAAAAATTATCCTTATAATGGGGAAGAAAGACCTAGAAAACAAGAGAATCAAGTAGCACTCCTCCAACATGGTGTCAGTATAGGAGATTTAGTAGTAGTTCCTAGGAAGAATCTACGGGCTTCTTTTTTGGCTAAAATAATTGGTCCTTATCAATATGTTGAAGATAGTGAGTTTGAAGGATTTCCAAGACGATTTGAAATCATACCGATTAGTAAATTTGGTGATTTCCAGTTAAATTCTCTTGGAACTAAGAAATGGGACAATACAACAGTATCTGCATTACCATATTCAAGTATTGATGAGTTATATGTGGATTTTAATATTGAAAAGGATGAGATTTCAGATGTTCAAAACGAGGAAAACGCATCAGAAAATATCAACGAGTATAAGAATATTTTACTTTCATCCAAAAACCTCATCCTCCGTGGTGCACCGGGTACAGGTAAAACCTATCTTGCTAAAGAAATTGCCAAAGAATTAACGGATGGCAACGAAGACCAAATCGGATTTGTACAATTTCACCCATCCTATGATTATACGGATTTTGTAGAGGGGTTGAGACCTGTTTCTAATGATAATAGCCAGATAAGTTTTGAGTTACAAGATGGTATTTTTAAGAAATTTTGTCACAAAGCTAATGAAGCTCAAAAAACAGGAGGACAAGATAATTTTGATGAAGCCTGGAATGATTATCTTGAATATGTAAATAATAGAGATGAAAAAGAGCGTTTGACTGATTTTTCTTATCTTACTGTTAATAGCCGGAATAATTTTAATGTCAATTATGAGAGCAAAAGTCAAGGGACAGTTTTGACTAAGTCCTATGTCTATGAACTTTATAAAGATGAAAATTATTTAAAACAGACCTATTATCGCAGTCAGGGGAAAAAAGTTCTTGAAACGTTAAGAAAAAAATTTGGTCTAAAAGACTATATTTCTCCAACAGAAATTGATACAGACAAGAAATTCGTCTTCATCATTGATGAAATCAATCGTGGGGAGATTTCTAAGATTTTTGGTGAACTCTTTTTCTCTATTGACCCAGGTTATCGTGGTGAAATGGGGAGTATTTCTACCCAGTATTCTAATTTACATGAAACTAATGAGAAGTTTTATATTCCTGAAAATGTCTACATCATCGGAACAATGAATGATATTGACCGCTCGGTAGATACCTTTGATTTTGCCATGCGCCGTCGTTTCCGTTTTGTAGAAATTACGGCTGAAAGTCAGCTTGGAATGCTTGATGAAGCTCTTGGAGATGGAGCAGAAGAAGCGAAAATTCGTCTAAGAAACTTGAATGCTTCCATAGAAAAAGTAGAAGAGCTCAGTAGTCATTACCATGTTGGACCAAGTTATTTCCTTAAGTTGCAGGAAGTAGACTTTGACTATGAGTTGCTCTGGTCTGATTATATTAAGCCACTCCTAGAGGACTACTTGCGAGGTTCTTATGAAGAGGTTGAAACGTTGGAAACTTTGAAAAAGGCATTTGATCTGACAAATAACGAGCAAACAGTTCAGCAAGATATTGGTGATGATAATGCGGATAACTGATAATCATTATAAAATTGCTAGAGAAGATTTTGTCGCAGAATTTCCCAAACTAAGTCAAACCCTTCTTGATAGAACACTGGATAACCTTTCTATAGAGGACAGTATCTTTATTTTCCCAAGTGATTTAAAGAATTCTTCTGACTTAGAAAGGGATCAAAAAATCTTTGAAACGTTCAATCAGGAAATTAAGACTGGGAATGTGATTGGTTTTCTTGGATATGGTCAGGAAAGATTAACGATTGCCTCTCGTTTTTCTGATGAAAGTAATGACCATTTTTTGCATTATCTTTTACAAAAGGTTCTTCATATCAATCTCACTAGCTTAGATGTAGCTTTGTCGCGTGAAGATAAGCTCTATCAGCTTTTGATGTATCTCTTTCCCAAATATCTGCAAGCTGCTCTCAGAAAAGGTCTTTATAAGGAATACCAGCGATTTTTCCATAACGATAGTCATGTGAAGGGTGTACTAGATGTTGGAAATCATCTGAAAAAAAATCTTCCTTTTATGGGAAATATTTCCTACACTACTAGAGAGTTTGCTTATGATAATCCATTGATGCAGCTGATTCGACACACCATTGAGTATATTAAGAATCAGAAAACAATTGGAAGTGGAGTGTTTGATGCTAATCGTGAAAATGTAACAGAAATTATCCGCGTGACTCCGTCTTATAAACTAGCTGATCGTGTTAAGATTATCAGAATGAATAAAACGAAACCCATTCGACACGCCTACTTCAGAGAGTACAGAAAGTTGCAAGAGCTTTGCCTGATGATCCTAAATAGAGAGAAGCATGGGTTAGGATATCAAGAGCAAAAAATCCATGGTATTCTTTTTGATGTTTCCTGGCTTTGGGAAGAGTATGTTTATACCTTGTTGCCAAAAGATTTCATCCATCCACGAAATAAAGAAAAGACAGATGGCATTTCTGTATTTAGCAGTCATGTTCGAAATATTTATCCAGACTTTTATCATAAAGATTTAAAAATCGTACTAGATGCCAAATATAAAAAGCTAGAATTTACTGAAAAAGGAATTAATCGTGAGGATTTATATCAACTGATTTCCTATACATACATTTTAGAAGCTAAAACAGCCGGTCTTATTTTCCCGAGCGTGGAGAAGTTTGTTGATAATGACATAGGTAAATTAGCAGGTTACGGGGCACTCTTGAAAAAGTGGTCCATTCTTATCCCTCAAGAAGCTGAAAATTATGACCATTTTGTTCAACAGATACATCAATCGGAAACAATAAATTTTAGATTTTAAAGCAGGGTGAACCTGCTTTTTCTATGTTTATTTTTCAAATTATTTCGAAATAGAACAAAATTCTTGACAGATGTAATATCTGGTGTTACAATAATTAAAAATCGATTCGATATAGAAATAAATTGGAGGGAGTATGAAAGATAGTCATTTAGTAGCCTATCATATTCGTTTGTTGAATGGGCGGATTTTCCAAAAGTTACTGAGCCAAGATCCAGAAGCTCTTTATCGGAGTGAACAGGGCAAGATTCTCATAGTTTTATGGAATAGTGAAACGGGCTGCGCGACGGCGACAGATATTGCGCTGGCGACAGGACTTGCCAATAATACGCTGACGACTATGCTGAAAAAGTTGGAAGAACAGGGTTTGGTGACCTATAGTCAGTGTGGTTTAGACAAGCGAAAAAAATATGTCAAGTTGACAGAGCGGGGTTGGTCTCAGAAAGAAGTGGGCCATCGTATCAGTCAAAAATTGGATGCTATTTTTTATAAAGGCTTCTCAGAGGAAGAAATTCGTCAGTTTGAAAGTTATCAGGAACGCATCTTAGCAAATTTAAAAGAAAAAGAAGCATAAATCATGTCAAAACAAGTTGAAAATGCGCAAAATCTATGCATTCATGCCATCCAAGATGGGAGTGTTGCCGAGGCTCAAGCTCAGTCTGTAGGGGATACCTACATTCAACACTCGACAGGTGTGCCAGATGGGAAAGAAGGGTTTGAGGCTTTCTTTGCAAATTTCTTTGAGCGTCATCCCGAGCGTGAGATGAAAATTGTTCGCACCATTGAGGATGGCAATCTAGTCTTCGTCCATGTTCATCAATATCTCAATGGCGGGGAAGCTCAATGGGTGACGACGGATACTTTCCGTTCTGATGAGAATGGTCGTATTGTGGAACATTGGGATGTGATTGACTACTATCGTGCTCCAGAAAATGGCCAATTAGACCAGATTTTTGGAGATTTTGAGATCAAGGATTTGGACAAAACAGCAGAAAATAAAAAATTGGTTCGTCGTTTCTTGACAGAAATTTTCCAAAATGGGGAGCTAGAGCAGTGGAGTGATTATGTGGCAGACTATTTGATTCAGCATAATCATGAGATTAGCCAAGGAAGTGCTGCTTATAAAAACTATGTGGCTGAACATGGTGTTACTTTTGACTTTGTTTTCCAGCTTTTGGGACAAGGAAACTATGTGGTTAGCTATGGCCAGACTCAGATTGACGGAGTTGCCTATGCCCAGTACGATATCTTCCGTTTGGAGAATGGCTTGATTGTTGAGCATTGGGACAATAAAGAAGTCATGCCTAAGGTAGAAGACTTGATGAATCGAGGGAAGTTTTAAATTGAGGAGAAAGAATGATTGAATATAAAAATGTAGCGCTACGCTATACAGAAAAAGATGTCTTGAGAGATGTCAATTTACGGATTGAGGATGGTGAGTTTATGGTTTTAGTGGGTCCTTCTGGGTCCGGTAAGACAACCATGCTCAAGATGATCAACCGCCTCTTGGAACCTACAGATGGCAATATCTATATGGATGATAAGCGCATCAAAGACTATGATGAGCGTGAACTTCGTCTTTCTACTGGTTATGTTTTACAGGCCATTGCTCTGTTTCCCAATCTAACTGTTGCAGAAAATATTGCTCTCATTCCCGAGATGAAGGGCTGGACTAAGGAAGAAATTGCTCAGAAAACAGAAGAGCTTTTAGCTAAGGTTGGTTTACCGGTAGCTGAGTATGGGCATCGCTTACCTAGTGAATTATCTGGTGGAGAACAGCAACGGGTCGGCATTGTCCGTGCCATGATTGGTCAGCCTAAAATTCTCCTCATGGATGAGCCCTTTTCGGCCTTGGATGCTATTTCGAGAAAACAGCTACAGGTTCTGACGAAAGAATTGCATAAAGAATTTGGAATGACAACGATTTTTGTGACCCATGATACGGATGAAGCTTTGAAATTGGCGGACCGTATTGCTGTCTTGCAGGATGGAGAGATTCGTCAGGTGGCGAATCCTGAGACGATTTTAAAGGCGCCTGCAACGGACTTTGTAGCAGACTTGTTTGGAGGTAGTGTTCATGACTAATTTGATATCAACTTTTCAGGATCGTTTTGGTGATTGGGTAACTGCTCTATCTCAACATTTGAAGTTGTCACTTTTGACCTTATTACTAGCTATTTTTATTGCTATTCCCTTGGCTGTTTATCTTCGCTATCATGAGAAGTTGGCGGACTGGGTCTTGCAGATTGCAGGGATTTTCCAGACCATTCCGTCTCTAGCCTTGTTGGGACTCTTTATCCCCTTGATGGGAATTGGAACCTTGCCTGCTTTGACGGCTCTAGTGATTTATGCGATTTTCCCGATTTTGCAAAATACCATCACTGGGCTAAAGGGAATTGATCCAAGTCTACAAGAGGCTGGGATTGCCTTTGGGATGACCAGGTGGGAGCGTCTCAAGAAGTTTGAAATTCCACTTGCCATGCCTGTCATAATGTCTGGGATTCGGACGGCAACGGTTTTGATTATCGGCACGGCAACCTTGGCTGCCTTGATTGGGGCAGGGGGACTGGGTTCCTTTATCCTTTTGGGAATTGACCGCAATAATACCAGTCTGATTTTGATTGGGGCACTTTCTTCTGCAGTGCTTGCTATTGCCTTTAACTTCCTACTAAAAGTGATGGAAAAAGCAAAATTGCGGACGATTTTCTCTGGTTTTGCCTTGGTGACCATATTGCTCGGTCTGTCTTATAGTCCAGCACTCTTAGCTCAAAAAGAGAAAGAAAACTTGGTGATTGCTGGAAAATTGGGACCAGAACCCGAAATTTTGGCCAATATGTATAAGTTGCTGATTGAAGAAAATACCAGTATGACTGCGACTGTTAAACCGAATTTTGGGAAAACAAGCTTCCTCTATGAAGCTCTGAAAAAAGGGGACATTGATATCTATCCTGAATTTACCGGTACGGTGACTGAAAGTCTGCTTCAACCATCTCCTAAAGTAGGTCATGAGCCAGATCAGGTTTATCAAGTGGCGCGTGATGGCATTGGCAAACAAGATCATCTTGCCTATCTCAAACCTATGTCTTATCAAAACACCTACGCTGTAGCTGTTCCGAAAAAAATTGCTCAAGAATATGGCTTGAAGACCATTTCGGACTTGAAAAAAGTGGAAGGGAAGCTGAAGGCAGGCTTTACTCTCGAGTTTAATGACCGTGAAGATGGCAATAAGGGCTTGCAATCAATGTATGGTCTCAATCTCAACGTAGCGACCATGGAGCCAGCTCTTCGCTATCAGGCAATTCAGTCAGGCGATATTCAAATCACAGATGCCTATTCGACAGATGCAGAGTTGGCGCGTTATGATTTGCAGGTCTTGGAAGATGACAAGCAACTCTTCCCACCATATCAAGGGGCTCCTCTGATGAAAGAAGCTCTTCTCAAGAAACATCCAGAGTTGGAAACGGTTCTTAATAAATTGGCTGGTAAGATTACAGAAAGCCAGATGAGCCAGCTTAACTATCAAGTCGGTGTCGAAGGCAAGCCAGCAGAACAAGTAGCCAAGGAATTTCTGCAAGAACAAGGTTTCTTGAAGAAATAGATTGAGAATGTCAAACTCAACTTATTTAGACGACCATATAGAAAAATGCTCAGATATTTTTGTCTGGGCTTTTTTGATGTTAGAGTTACTGAAGGTCACTTAAAATGGAAAGGAAGAGAAAATTTTCAGGATTTTCTAAAATTTTACTGTAAAGACACTTGACTATTCAGAGAATAGGTGTATAATGTGTTGTGAACTACTTAACAAATAAAGATTTCCAGCTCATGTCGACTAAGGATGGAAATCTTGTGTATAGACAGTTCAGTAGATATATAATAGAGCGTTGCGTCCGAAAGTCTATCCAGACACGGCTCTTTAAAAACAAAAGGAGAAGATTATGAAAACAGAACCGATTCATCGTACCAGTATGTGGAAATTTAAGTTAAGTGCTGCCACCATGACTTTGATTCCCGCTGCCGTGGGGATTAACTATGTTGCCAAAGCCTTGGCGGAGGGGTTAAAGTTGCCCGTTTGGCTGGGGTCTTTGGGAACCTTTCTTGCCAGCATGTTGGCTGGGCCGGTTGCCGGTGCCATTAGTGGTTTCATCAACAACGTGATCTATGGGCTGACCTTATCGCCAATTTCAACCGTGTATGCGATTACCAGCATCGGAATTGGGATTGCTGTCGGAGTTTTGCACGCCAATGGGTGGTTCTCGTCAGCGCGACGAGTATTTGTTTCTGCTATTATTATTGCCATCGTTTCAGCTGTCATTTCAACGCCGCTCAACGTCATCTTTTGGGGTGGTCAGACCGGTATCGCTTGGGGTGACTCATTGTTTGCGGTAATGGTCGCCAATCATGCACCAGTGTGGCTGGCCTCATTTACCGATGAGTTTGTCTTGGATATTTTGGATAAAGTCTGCGTGGCCTACCTGGCATTCTTCATCTATCGTCAGCTGCCGAAGCGGATGGTGCACTTCTTTAGCGATGATAAATGATGACTGATAAAACATTGATTTCTGGAGCGCCACGGGTCAAGCTCAAGTGGTACCAGGTGATCGATCCGATTACTAAGCTCTTGTTCATCTTGGACATGACGTTGTTGAGCTTTGCCAGTATGAATTTATTGCTTCAGGCCGGATTAATTCTTGTCGCAACACTGCTATTGTTATTTTCCAAATTGAGTTCTACCACCTTTAAGGCGCTGGGATTCAGCCTGTTTCTGATTTGCACCATGCTGATTATCCAAGGGTTATTTTACAGTCGGAATCAAACTGTGCTGTTTTCTGTGCTTGGGGTGTCGTTCTACAAAGAAGGCCTGATTTACGCCACCACTCTGGGTTGTCGAGTATTGGTGATTATTTTGACCAGTGGCTTTTTTATGGTGACCACGAGTATTTCAGAAAATGCGGCCTATTTGGAACTGTCCGGATTGTCTTATAAAACCGTCTACGTTCTGATGTCGGTGTGTTATATTTTGCCGGAAATGATGCGCAATATGCGGAAAATCCAGCAGGCACAAAAAGTTCGCGGAACCAATCCGCAAAAAACGTTGATTCAGAAATTAAAGTCAGTCCTGCCGGTTCTAATTCCATTGGTGATTAAGACCTTGGATCAATCGATGACGCGGTCGATTTCTCTCCAACTGAGAGGTTTTGATAATCTCAACCGGACTGTCAGAACCTCCCAGCGCGTGTATCGCCTGTCGCGGACGCTGCACATTGGTCTGACTGGATTGGCAATTTTATTGATTGGGTGGAAAATATGGACGAAGATAAACGGATTGTAATTGAAAATTTGACCACCCGTTATCCGGGTACTGAGCAACCACAACTGCGTCAGATTAACGCGGAGGTTCATACCGGCCAGGTGGTTGGGATTATCGGGAATAGCCACTCCGGCAAATCGACTTTGTGCCGTGTGCTGGCAGGGGTCATTCCCAAAATTGTGTCTGCTGAGATTGAGGGCGACTGGCACATGTTTGGCCAGCGAGTGTCCGACAATTGGCCCGTTTATAATGCCATGAATGGAGTTGTACTGCAAAATCCAGCTGGCCAACTAAGCGGGTTGGCAGACACGGTTGCCGATGAAATCGCCTTTGACTTGATTAATCAGGGAATGGCTGAAGGACTGATTCAAAAACGGGTTGAAGAAGTTGCCACGCAAATGGGGCTGATTGAACAGCTGAATTTGCGTCCCGAGAGCCTTTCCGGTGGTCAGATCCAGCGGTTGGCAATTGCCACGGCGATTGTGGCTAATCCGGCTGTTTTGATTATGGATGATCCGACCAGTGAGATGGATCCCCTTGGCCGCCGGCAATTTTTCCAATGGCTGGACCAAGTCAAAGAGACGACTGTCTTCATTGTCACCAGTGAAATTGACGATTTGTGCGAAGTCGCCGACGTTGTGTGGGTGCTGCACGAGGGTCAAATGGTAGCCCAGGGCAGGCCGGGTGAGGTGTTTAATCATTTGGCAGCTGACTGGCAGATTCCAGCCCCGACAATCCAGCAACTTGCTCAAAAAATGGATTGGCACTTGGCTGATGGCCGGTATCCGGTGAATTACGCTGATCTGAAGGAGGTTCGTTATGTCCACAATTGAACTGAGCCACCTGACGTTCACTTATCCGGAACGGTCCTTTAGCTTGGATGTTGAAGACAAACACTTCGCCGATCCGATGGTGGCGATTGTCGGCCAAAATGGTGCCGGCAAATCAACGCTCTTCAAATTGTTGACGGGCTTGCTGACACCACAAACCGGTGTGATTAAGATCGATGGAGAAAATTTTAATGATCTTAAACCAGTCGAAAAGTTACTGAAGGTTGGGATTACTTTTCAGAATCCTGACGATCAGCTTTTCAACCCGACCGTTCAACGAGAGGTGGAGTGGAATGTCGCGCAGGTCATGGATGACCACGACACGATTACGAGGCGGGCTTTAGCGGCTCTAAAAAGAGTTGGCTTGGATGATAAAACAGCTGAAAGTCCATATGACCTGTCATTGTCGGAACGCAAGCTGTTGAGCGTTGCCACAGTTTTGGCAGTGGATCCGGCGATTTATTTATTTGATGAGCCGATGATGTCGCTTGATTGGGAAAGCCGGCGCAAGTTGACCGCAATTTTCCATCAGTTGGCTGATTCGGGCCACCAAGTTGTGACCATCACCCATGACATGGATTGGGTCGCCGCCGAGTTTGAGTCGGTGTATGTTATGGAACACGGGAAGTTTGGCTTCGCCGGCAGTCCACGGGAATTGTTCAGCAATCACGAACTTGTCCAGCGAGTGGGATTACTACCACCGCGGATTATGGACATAGCGGAGTCGCTGGGTGATTCACAGACATATTTATCGGTTAATGATTATTGCCAGAAAAATCGAGATGTATAGAAAAAGTCACCTCTGCGGGTTTTCCAGGTTGAAGGATTAACTTCAGCTTCTGGCAAGAACTCACATGGGTGACTTTTGTGTTTAATAACGTTTCATGATCATCGGGTGCTTCCTCAGATCACTCGGTTTGATTTTACTTTGTTTCATGTTCATAATCATATACCATTTCTTTTTGGATTTTTTGTTTGACTAATACAAAATAGGTCTTCATAGGTCTTCGCATTTTTAGCGCCCATTAGGATCATCAGTATAATTTTCTGAATTAGGAGACTGTCCCATCACTATTCGAACTTCGTCTCCCAACTTACGCTGTTCCCATTCATCCGTGAATCCTTTAAATCGCAATTCTGGAACTTTCTTTTTAACTGAATCATCTATTTTCGCCATAGTCCCCACCATTTTATTGGTTTTTCTTGTTCTTCTATCCTTTTTTGATCTTTGATTTGTTCCTGCAAATTTTCCAACTTCTCTTTAAGAGCGTTCACTTCATCTTTATATTGATTGTCTAAGTGTTTGAATTCTGTTTCCTGTGAGGGCATTTTGAGGGCTTTTAAGTTATCATTTTCCGCCTTGTATTCTTCTAGCAACTTTTTATCTTGCAAGGCTAATCGTTGTTACTGGTCTAACAAATTAGTTAGTTTTTCTATTTGTTGGTCTTTGCTACTTATTTGTTGGTTTTTGGTATTTGATTTGCTACTACTTTCTACTTTACCTAAAATTATTTTTTCTGCTTTAGAATTTATTAGATTAGACCCATTGGAACTTTTAAGCTGTAATTCTTTTGGTAACCTTTGGTAGTGATATTGAATATTTTGTTTTGTAACACTCAACTCATCCGCCAGCTCTTTGATCGTTTTTAAGTCTTCACTCATGGTTTAAGTCCTGCCTTTTAACCGTTGGTAGATATTGTTCAATGGCTTTTTTGAGGTAGCGTGCGATATTATGCTTAGAATATTCTTCACGTCTGCTGGCAACATAAGACAAGTGGTCTTTGACACTATTTAGCCCTCTTAATTCTTTCAGTTCGTCATAGAGGGGGTAAACATGGACTTGCAATCCTGCCATGATTTTTGTATCTTGCATTTCAAACGGACTTAGCAACATATTTTCTAGCAATAGCGTGGTGTACTTGCTTTTCATTGCTTCAATAGCTAGCTTAGAAAGACCAGTTTATCATGGTAGATTCCTTTTGTTTGACTATAGTTCTTAAAATTTTCTAGACGCTTGTCCTGGATGATTTCTTCTTGGTCAGTTGTTTCCTCAAGCCCTGTTAGAATCCCGATACGATCAAGCCCTTGGCTGAGGAAGTAATCTACAACTTGTTTTACAGCAGTGTAAAAGTCAGTGATAATACAGGTATGTCCCAATGAAAGAGTATCGCTGTCTAAAAAGACCAGGAGTTTTTGGTATTCTTCAAAGGCAGAAATTTGTGATTGGCTGAACTTTCCAATACAGAGTATCCCAATCACTTCCTCGCTCAGAGTAAAAGGATGGTCGTTAAAATAGCGCAAGATATCATAGTCCAACTCTTGGGCTCTTTTTTCAATACCGAGACGAATCTGGTAGTAGTAGAGGTCGTCCAGTTCCCCCTGCTCGCTGACCCATTGGATAATGGCAATCTTTTGCTTGGGTTTGTGGGATTCGCCTGTCTTGAGGTACTTAGTATAGCCCATTTCTTCAGCGAAAGTTAAAATACTGTGTCTGATTTCTTCTGTAACAGATAGACTCTGGTTGCGATAGAGACAGAGGTTAGTTGTGCAATGTCTTTTAATGTAGCTATAAATGCTCCTCCTTTTTGGTTAGTATATCATATTTTTCTCTTTTTACCGATTGTTTAGTAAAACTTTAGTAAAAAGGATTGACTTTGGCAAAAACCTTGGATACAATAGAAGAAAACGATTACAATATCGGGCATTTATTTTAAAGGAGTATAGCTTATGTCAAAAAGACTTTCAGCGGAGCAAGTCCGCGCAGATTTTGCCAAGGTTTTTGGAGTAGAAGCAGACCAAACCTTCTTTTCACCCGGTCGGATCAATCTGATTGGTGAGCATACGGACTATAATGGCGGCCATGTCTTTCCTGCAGCAATTTCCCTAGGAACTTATGGAGCGGCTCGCAAGCGGGATGACCAGCTCTTGCAATTCTTCTCAGGGAACTTTGAAGAAAAAGGGATTATTGAAGTGCCACTTGAAAACCTTCACTTTGAACCTGAGCATAACTGGACCAACTATCCAAAAGGAGTTCTCCATTTTCTACAGGAGGCGGGTCATATGATTGACCGAGGCATGGATGTCTATGTTTATGGAAATATTCCCAACGGATCTGGCTTATCTTCATCTGCGTCACTTGAGCTCCTAACGGGTATCATTGCTGAGAAACTTTTTGATTTGCAGTTGGAACGTTTGGATCTAGTGAAAATCGGTAAATTAACTGAGAATGAATTTATCGGGGTTAATTCTGGTATTATGGATCAGTTTGCGATCGGAATGGGAGCAGACCAACGGGCTATTTATCTTGATACCAATACACTTGAGTATGACTTGGTTCCGCTTGATCTCCAGGACAATGTCGTAGTGATTATGAATACCAACAAGCGTCGGGAATTGGCGGATTCTAAGTACAATGAGCGTCGGGCGGAGTGTGAAAAAGCCGTTGAAGAGCTTAATCGCAAGCTGTCTATTGCTACCTTGGGTGAATTAAATGAGTGGTCCTTTGACGAGTATAGCTATCTGATAGAAGATGAAAATCGTCTCAAACGGGCTCGTCATGCTGTTTTAGAAAATCAACGTACTTTGCAAGCACGGGCAGCTTTGCAGGCAGGCGATCTTGACAAGTTTGGCCGTCTCATGAATGCTTCCCATGTTTCATTGGAGCATGACTATGAAGTGACTGGTCTAGAGCTTGACACCTTGGTTCACACGGCTTGGGAGCAAGAAGGTGTTCTGGGAGCTCGTATGACCGGAGCTGGCTTTGGTGGCTGCGCCATTGCTTTAGTTGCTAAGGATGCGGTGGACACTTTCAAAGAAAATGTCGGTCGCAAGTATCAAGAAGTTGTCGGCTATGCCCCTAGCTTTTACATTGCTGAAGTAGCTGGCGGAAGCCGAGTGCTGGACTAATTCACAGGAAAGAAAGTTGAGTCTGGGACAAAAATCCTAGTCTTTCAATTGTCTTTGGATTGTTGAGCAAGACGCAGTGGTTGAGTGGGTTCTATTACGCTGATTTCATCAGCTTTTACAGCCCTACTCAACTGTGCGGAGGTGGGACGACGAAATCGAATTCTAACGAATTACTGATTTCTGTTCCACTCTCTTTACTAGCAAGAGAAAGGAAGAACTATGTCCAAGAAGTTACTAGATGTTTTTGTGTCAGCAGTGATTGACAATAGCACTTTTGAAGAAATGGATACCACCTATCTGAGCAATCGTGTCATGGCCCTGGTTGGAGAGAAAGTAGCAGAGCAGGAGACCGAGGCTGAGCAGCTAATTGACCTGAAGGATGACTTGGTAGCTGTGGCTGTCAAGAATGGGAAAATTGGTGATACCCTAGCTGAGCAGGATATACTGGGAGCTGAGCTCATGGACTTGATTACACCTGCCCCTAGCCAGCTCAATCGGGACTTCTGGACGACTTATGCCTCCAATCCCGAGCAAGCTGTGGCTGATTTTTACCAGCTTAGTCAAAAGAACGATTATATCAAGGTAAAGGCTATTGCTAAAAACATTACTTTCAAAGCACCGACCGCTTATGGAGATTTGGAAATCACCATCAATCTATCTAAGCCAGAAAAGGATCCCAAGGAGATTGCGGCAGCTAAAAAGGCTAAGAATAGCCATTATCCAGCTTGCCAGCTTTGCATGGAAAATGAAGGCTACCAGGGTCGCTTGGATCACCCAGCCCGCGCCAACCATCGGATTATTCGATTTGACTTAGCTAGACAGGAGTGGGGCTTTCAGTATTCGCCCTATGCCTATTTTAATGAGCATTGCATCTTTCTGCACAGCCAGCACCTTCCAATGGCTATCAGCCGACTAACCTTTGAGCGCCTGCTGGACATCGTTGAGACCTTTCCAGGCTATTTTGCAGGCTCCAACGCCGACCTGCCTATTGTCGGTGGCTCCATCCTGACCCACGACCACTATCAGGGCGGACGTCATACTTTCCCTATGGAAATAGCAGAGCTGGATTGCAGCTTTACTTTTAGCGGATTTGAAGAGGTGGAAGCAGGTATTGTAAAGTGGCCTATGTCCGTTATTCGGCTGAAATCTGAGAAGAAGGAACAGTTGATTGAGTTGGCTGACAAGATCTTGCAAGCTTGGCGGACTTATTCTGACCCAAGTGTGCAGGTGTTGGCAGAGTCTGAGTGTGAGCCGCACCATACCATCACACCGATTGCCCGCAGGAAAGATGGATCTTTTGAACTAGACTTGGTCTTGCGGGACAATCAAACTTCCCCAGAACATCCAGACGGCATTTATCATCCTCATGCAGATGTGCAGCATATTAAGAAAGAAAATATCGGCCTGATTGAGGTGATGGGGCTGGCTATTCTGCCACCTCGTCTCAAGGAAGAACTCAAACAGGTGGAACTTTTCTTACTGGGAGAAGACTGTCAGGTTGCTGCCTATCATCAGGAGTGGGCCAATCAACTCAAAGACCTGAATCCAGATGTTACCGCTGAGACGGTGGAAAATGTGGTTCAGGCTTCAGTAGGGCAAATTTTCAGCCGTGTGTTGGAAGATGCGGGGGTTTATAAGCGAACAGAGGAAGGGCAGGAAGCTTTCATGCGCTTCGTCCAATCCGTCGGCATTAAGCCTTAGGAAATGTGTTATAATGAATCTAGCGTAACAGGGAAAGGAAGTTTTATGGCAATTTTAGTATTAGGTGGTGCTGGCTATATCGGCTCGCACATGGTTGACCGTTTGATAACAGCAGGTAAGGAAGAAGTAGTCGTTGTTGATAATTTGGTGACTGGCCACCGGGCAGCCGTCCATCCGCAAGCAGTCTTTTATGAGGGGGATTTGGCAGATAAAGATTTTATGCGTAGCGTTTTTGCCAAACATCCATCCATCGATGCAGTCATTCACTTTGCTGCCTTTTCACTGGTCGCTGAGTCTATGGTAGATCCACTCAAGTATTTTGACAATAACACAGCCGGCATGGTTTCCCTTTTAGAGGTCATGCAGGAATGCGGCGTTAAAAACATTGTCTTTTCTTCGACTGCTGCGACTTATGGCATTCCTGAGGAAATTCCGATACTGGAAACAACTCCGCAAAAGCCGATCAATCCTTATGGTGAGAGCAAGCTTATGATGGAGACCATTATGCGTTGGGCAGACAGGGCCTATGGCATCAATTTTGTAGCCCTGCGTTATTTCAATGTGGCCGGTGCCAAACCAGACGGCTCGATTGGCGAGGACCACGGACCTGAAACTCATCTCCTGCCCATTGTACTTCAGGTGGCTCAGGGCAAACGCGATAAGATTGCTGTTTTTGGCGATGATTACGATACTCCGGACGGGACCAATGTACGCGATTATGTCCATCCTTTCGACTTGGCTGACGCCCATATTTTGGCTGTTGATTACCTACGTGCAGGTCAACAATCAGATGCTTTTAACCTTGGCTCTTCGACTGGTTTTTCCAACCTGCAGATTGTAGAAGCAGCACGCAAGGTGACAGGACATCCGATTCTCTTGGAAATAGCAGAGCGGCGCCCAGGGGATCCAGATACATTGATTGCTTCCTCTGAAAAAGCAAGAAAAGTTCTAGGCTGGCAGCCGAAATTTGATAATATCGAAACCATCATCGAAACCGCTTGGAAATGGGATTCCAGTCATCCAAATGGCTATGATGATAGAGTTTAATAGTCCCTAAAGTAAACCAGTAGGATCTACTGGTTTTTTGTTTAAATCAAATCTTAAACTAGAAGAAATTAGAAGGCCACTTCACAGTTTGCCCTACTGAAGGCCTGTAATTTTTATGGTATAATGGGTTCATTATAATTTGAAGAGTTCTGGTTGACTCTTATTAAAAAGAATAGGAAATAAGTATGCATTCGATTCTTGCCTTATATATCACCCTGATGCCGGTCATTCTGGCTGGGATTCTAAATATGATCTTTTGCAAGTCTTCACTGCTAGAGGCGGCATACCGACCCATGGATGCTGGGCTGATTTTAAAGGATGGGAAGAGGCTTTTTGGGGCTAACAAGACTTGGAAAGGTTTCTTTGGCATGATTGTCTGGGGAGCCTTGGCTCAGATCCTTTGGGGTTTGCTCTTAAAGAGTATTCCTATCCTAGAGAAGCTGCACTTGGTCTATGCCTTCTACGAAAATACGGTGCTGTTTAATCTGGTGCTTGGGGCTCTTTTGGGGCTGGCCTATGTTTTGTTTGAACTGCCTAATAGTTTCATCAAGCGCCGTTTGGAAATCAGAGAGGGCAAGACGGCGGAAAATGGCTGGAAATGGACCTTTATCTGGATAGATCAGATTGATTCCTTGATTGGCTGTATTATTTTCTTACTTTTCTATATCCCTCTGTCTTGGCAGCAGATGCTGGGCATTCTCATCCTAGGGGCAGGCACGCATCTGGGGGTTAATCGTCTGCTCTACTGGGCTAAGCTTAGAAAAAATCGTATGTGAGATGGGAGTATTTGATGAAAGAACTATGGCTGGAAAAAGAGCCTTCGGCCGTCTATGGCGGTAAAATCAATCAATTAATCAACCTCTGTCAGCTGGGGCTTTCGGTTCCTAAGGGTTTGATTTTGCCTGCGGACCAAGTAATGGCTTGGCTAAGAGCAGCTCTGCCAGAATACTCAAAACAGGGACTTCAAGAGCTCATCAAACTGGGCAAAGAGGGAATTGCGGAGCGTTTGCAGCAGTATCCCTTGGATCCAGCTTGGAAGCGAGAGTTAGTAGCCTTTTGTCAGGAAAATCAAGCTTATATCGTTCGCAGCAGTGCCCTTTTAGAAGACGGACAGAACATGTCATTTGCTGGCCAGTATGACTCGATTGGCAATTGCCAGACACTGTCAGAAATTGAGCAGGGCATTCGTTCTTGTCTGCTTTCTCTCTTTAATCCAGAAGCCTTGGCCTACTGGCAGCGCCAGGGCCTGCCAGAGCAGGATTTTGCCATGGCAGTGCTGATTCAGGAGCAGATAGAGCCTGACTTTAGCGGTGTCTGTTTTTCCCTAGATGTGGCGACTAATCAGGACCAGAGCATGCTTTTGGAGTATGTGAAAGGCTCGGCTGAGAGCTTGGTTAGCGGTCAAGTTAATCCTGAGCAGTTGACTCTTCCTTGGTACAAGCCGGACTGGATCCAGTTTGAAGAGTTTGAAATTCCTCTGGCAGTCTTGCAGAAGCTGCACGAGCAAGTTTTGCAGATTGTGGCGTATTTTGGTCGGCCGATGGATATTGAGTGGTGTGCTGTCCAAGAGCAAGTCTATCTGCTGCAGGCTCGACCCATTACAACTGTACCAACTAAAATCGACAGTGGCCGCTGGACGACGGCTAATTTTCGGGACGGTGGCGTCGCGGCCCAGCCCTGTCCAAATCTGATGTGGAGCCTTTACCGCCATTCTTGGCAAGAGGCCCTTTCTAGCTTTTTGCTGGCAATTGGCCTAGAGCCTGAAGGTGTGATGCCGCCGCTGATGCGCCTGCATTATGCTCGGCCTTTCTGGAACTTAGGAGTGGTCAAGCAAGGTATGGAGCAGATTCCAGGCTATATTGAGCGAGACTTTGATGATGAGCTGGGAGTCAATAAAGACTACCAAGGTCAAGGTTTTACCAGCAAATTAAGTCCAGCCTTGCTCTTAAATTTCCTGCGGGTAGCTTTGAAAACGCAAAAAGTAACTAAGACTTTTCTGCATCAGGCGCCAGACAAGCTGCAAGAGCTGCGCCAGCAATTTAACCGCCTGAATCAAGAAATACGAGAACTGAATGACCAAAGCGCGCTGCAGCAGGTCGAAAGTCTTTGGAAGTTAGTGCTAAATCAGGCTTATTTAGACAGTGAGGGAACTTATTTCTGGCAGGCCTACATCAATACGGTCCAGCTGTCTATGAAAAAGACCAGTCTCCTTAAATGGCTGACGATTGATGAATTTTTCCAACTGATAGCTAAGTTAGGAAATGTTTCGCATACCAAGCCTTTGGCTCGGATGCTGGAAGCTGCGGATCTTATTTTGGCAGAGGAGAAGTTGATAGACGACTGGTTGAAGCTATCAGTGGAAGAGTTGCAGGAACTGGCTGCACAATATCCTGAGCGAGCAGATTTCATCAAGATTCAGGATTTTCAAAGGGATTTTGGCTATCACTCGGCTCGGGAGCTGGACTTGCGAGTAGCGAGTTATGAAGAAGATGCTCATCAGGTTCTGACAGCGGTCCAGCAGTTGGTTGCTGATTCAGTTTACTACCAGGCGGCCAAAGCTTCGCTCAGTTCTGTCTCTGAGTCAGAGCTGGATCTTGCCCATCTATCTCGAGCCAAGCAGAAAAAGATAGAAAAAATCAGTCAAGACCTGCGGAACTTGCTCTGGTGGCGGGAGGAGTTCAAGGATATTTCCACGCGCTATTACCACCTCATTCGTCAGATTAGCCTTAAACTCGGCCGAGCCTATGAAAAGCAAGGCTTTCTAAAAAATGAACAAGATGTTTTTTACATTAAGAAAGAAAGTCTGACTGCCTTTATGGAAGGGCAAAAGACTGCTGACCAGCTCCAAGAAGAAGCGGCTGATAATCGGCATTATTGCCACGCCTATCGGAATTTTGAGCCAGTGGGTGATTTGACTGACAAAGAGATGAGCCTGGAAGAAGTGACCCATGAGAGTCAGGCTCTGCTGACGGGGATGCCAGCCAGTAGCGGTCAGGTAACTGGTCGGGTTCGAGTTCTCTTGGATTTGGCTGATATTGAGACGATTGAACCGGGAGAAATTCTTGTCACTCGCTATACAGATACGGGTTGGAGTTATGTTTTCGGTATTCTGGGCGGTCTTGTGACAGAGTATGGCGGGGTTCTCTGCCATGCCTCCATCGTCGCTCGGGAATGCGGGATTCCTGCTCTGGTCTGCGCCAAGAATGCAACTCAGCTGCTAGAAACTGGCATGATGGTAACTTTAGATGGAAGAAGAGGAGAAATAAGAATTCATGAAGAAGAATGAACCTTTGTTTATCGGTGAATACGACAAATCTGTTATCCTGACCTATATGGGTGCTGCTTTTGCACTGTTGGCAGTCTATGCCATCGTTCAGTCCCAGCTGCGTCTGGCCATGATGGCCTTTATCGTTAGCGGTATCTGTGACCTCTTTGACGGTGTGGTTGCGCGGCGGATGAAGCGGACTGAAAGTCAGAAGCGCTTCGGCATTGAGATTGATTCGCTCTGCGACATGATTAGTTTTGCGGCTCTTCCGGCTGTGCTCCTCATGACTCAGTTGCCCTTGGGAGTGGCCAATATCATCTTGGCTGTCCTCTATGTCTTGGCTGCGGTCACACGCTTGGCGCATTTTAACCGCTTGGCCAAGCATGATGAAGGATCTGGCTCTTATTTTATCGGCTTGCCCGTGACTTACAGCGCCCTATTTTTCCCTCTGACCTATCTGGTCTGTCAATGGCTGGCGCCTGGTTTCTTTGCCTGGGTGTGGCTTGGCTTGTCTCTTTTGTTGACCTTCCTATTTGTCTACAACTGCCGTATTCCCAAGCCAAATAAGCTGGCCTATCTAGTCTTTGCGATTCTAGCTATTGCAAGTCTGATTGGTTTGGGGGTTCTTCCGCATGGTTAAGGTCTATCAGAGAAGGACTGGCCAAGTAGTGGAACCGACAGAATACAAGTCTGGTCTATTAGACAAGCTTTATGGTACTGCCTGGGGTCGCTTCCTATTGCCAATCTTGACCCGACCTAGCCTGTCTTATCTTCTGACTTTGAAAGACTACACTGCTTTTTCTTGCAAGAAAATAGCAGCTTTTGTTGAAAATTATCAGCTGAATCTAGCTGACTATGAAGATGGCCCCTATCCTAGCTTTGCGGCTTTTTTCCAGCGGAAAATCAAGCCCGCTCTACGTCCGGTCTGTCCTGACAGTCAAGTACTTGCTGTGGCAGATGCCAAGCTGGAGGCTTTTACCATTAGTCAGGACTTGCAGCTGACGATAAAGGGTCAGACATACAGGCTAGCTGACTTACTGTTGGATGAAGAGTTAGCTCAGATGTTTAGTGGCGGAACAGCGCTGGTCTATCGCTTGGGAGTAGAAGACCTGCACCGCTATTTGGCGGCTGAATCCGGAAGCATTATCCGAAGACGAAAAATCAAAGGCCGCCTGCATACGGTCAGACAGGTTGCCCAGAAGCGGAGTCTGATTTACAAGGAAAATAAAAGAGAATACTGTCTTTTAGATACCGACCTAGGACCTGTCCTGCAGATGGAAGTAGGGGCTCTCTTGGTCGGAAGAATATACAATCACAGTCAGGACCATTTGGTTAGAGGACAGGAGAAGGGCTGCTTTGGTCTGGGTGGCTCAACCATTCTTGTCCTCTATCCAGCAGGCACGATTCGCTTGGATCAGGATATCCTGACTTACTCAGACCTCGGAATAGAAACCCAGATTCAAATGGGGGAAAAGATTGGAGAAAAGCTATGTTTAAACGATTAGCTGTTTATTATAAGGAAATGTTTCCTTTGCTGCCGCGCTTTTTTGTGGCTGCCATCATGTTTTTTGAGATTTATTTTGTCCTTCTTCTCAATGACGGAGTGACCACCTTTCACTTTGACCATCAGGAGTTGATTGGAATTTTTACGATTTTTGTCTTTCTGATGATTCTGCGGATTGCGGATGATTTCAAGGACTATGAGACCGACAGACGCCTCTTTCCTCATCGAGCTCTGCCATCTGGCCGGGTGAAAAAAAAGGACTTGGCTATTGCCCTCAGCTTTATCGTAGCAGTGTCTGTGATTCTCAATATCCTCTTTATGAACAATATTGGCTGGTTTCTATTTCTCTATATCTACGGAACCCTCATGTCCTTCTGGTTCTTCAAGCGTGACAAGATTCAAAATTCCCTGCCGTTGGCTCTAGTAACCCATAATCCGGTCATGATGATTTTGAATCTCTATACCATCTCTTTTGTCTGCTACAAGTACAATCTGCCTCTCTTGTCCCTGCCAACCGTCTTGCTGGCCTTTACTATGTATTTCCCAAGTCTGATCTGGGAAGTCTGTCGCAAGATTCGGGCACCAAAAGACGAGACCGAGTATGTGACCTATTCTATGCTTTTTGGCTACAAAAAAGCCACTCGTTTTATCGAGGTGGTGACTCTGCTGGATATCTTGACCAATTTCGCTCTCCTATGGAATATTTCCCATGTCGGAGTGGTAGTCTTGGTACTGAATGTCATCTGGATGACCGTTCAGTTTGAGCAGTTTATCAAGGATCCAACTCGCTTTAATATCCGGGAGCGGGTGGAGCGCTATACTTATATCACAGAGACGACCATGGTTCTGTCCGTTGCTGTTTATCTCTTGATGGGGGTACTTTAATGAAAAGAATCAAGCAGACAGGGCTTGACCAGGTCGGAGGCAAGGCCTATCATTTGCTGAAAATGCAGGCTGCTGGTTTGCCGGTTCCTGACTTTGCGGTGTTTGCTTTTGACTTTTTTCAAACATCTGCTAGCTCTGCTGACTTGGAGCAGATGGAAGCAACCTATCGGTCTGGAGAGTTGGACTTGTTCCAACTCAGTCAGCAACTGCAGGATTGGGCTAAAGAGCAGTTTGCGCAAGAAGATCTGACAGTAGCAGAAAACTGGATTCGGCAGGAGTTTTCTCGGAAAGACTGTCGCTTTGCAGTCCGCTCATCAGCAACCATTGAGGATGGGAAGGCTTCATCCTTTGCCGGTCAGTTTGAGAGCCGGCTCAATGTGAAGCCGGATGGACTTAAAGAAGCTATCCAAGCGACCTTGCTCTCTCTTTATCAGGAATCGGCTCTCACCTATCTATTTGAGCAAGGACTATCTTTGAAGCAGGCACAGATGATTTGTCTTGTTCAGATCATGCAGGAGGGAGATTTGTCTGGGATTTACTTCACAGCTAATCCCAAGGGCATTTTGAACGAGCATATTATTGTTATCGGTCGGGGCTTGGGCAATAAGGTTGTCGAGGATAAGATTCCTACAACAATGGTGACGCTTCATCCCAAGGACCAGCTCTTTTATACAGAGCAGACGGAGGATTCACCAGGCGTATCACTGGAACAACTCGAGGAGTTACAGGCCTTGGCGAGTCAGGTGAGTCAGCTTTTCGGACCTTATATGGATATGGAGTTTACCTTCGCAAATGGCCAGCTCTATCTCTTGCAGGCACGACCTATTACCACCTTGCCAGAGGGACAGAAGATTATTCTGGATAACAGCAATATTGTCGAGAGCTATCCAGGCGTTTCCAGTCCTCTGACTATTAGTTTTATCCAAGAGGCTTATGCCAGCATTTTCCGAAGTCTGGCTCAACGCTTGGTTGGCAAGAATGCCCCTGAATTGGCAGCTTATGAAGCCACATTTCAAAATATGCTGCAGCCAATTAATAGCAGAGTCTATTACCAGATTCAGAGTTGGTATCAGCTCTTGCAGCTTCTGCCTTTTTCTAAGAAAATCATTCCTATCTGGCAGGATATGCTGGGAGTGCGAGAGACAGAGGTACCTCAGATGCCGGTACACCTGTCTGCTTTCAAACGCCTGCAAATCATGCTCCGAATCATCCGAGAGTTTTGGACGGCTCCCAAGCAAATGCGACAATTGGAAGAGCAGTTTGCCCAGATTCAGCGTGAATACGAAACGAGCTTTTCTCCCGAAGCAGATGCGGAGACCTTGATTGCCTTGGTCAGTAAGCTAAAAGAGGATATTCTGGCTCACTGGGACATTACGCTGGTCAATGACCTCTATGCTTTTGTTTATACTGGTCTCCTGAAGAAGTCGAGTCGCAGCGGGGCTGTTCAGGCTGAGATTGCAGGAATTGAGCAGATTGAAAGTATGCGGCCAGCCTTGGCTCTGCAGGCTTTAACAGCTCAGCTGAAAGCAGAAGCAAACGAAGAGATTAGACAGGCCATGGCAAGTGAAAGTCCAGCAGTCTTTCTAAGTCGCCAGCACCCTTTGATCCAAGAAATAGTCCATTTTATCCATGAATTTGGTGATCGAGCTCCAGAAGAGTTGAAGTTAGAAACTCCAACCTTCCGAACGCACCCAGAGCGTCTACTCAAGCTCCTGCTGCAAATGTGCCAGCAAGAGGAGAAGAAGTTGGCCCCTCAGAAACTTGAAGAAGAGGAGCAAAAATCAGGCTGGTGGACGAATTTTCTTCGCAAGCGAGCCATGATCGGTGTTAAATATAGGGAAAGCTCCCGCTTAAACCGCACACGAATCTATGGCATGATGCGACAGATTTTCCGAACGCTTGGGCAGCAATTAGCCGAGCAAGGACTGCTGGCTACGCCTGACGATGTTTTTTACCTGACAAAGGAAGAATTGTTTGAGCTGACCAGAAAGCCCAGAGATGTTAGTGGCTTGATAGCCGAGCGTCGGGAGAAGTTGGAGGCCGACAAGGAACTGCCAACCTTTAGTCGCTATGTTTTTGCTGGACAGGTCTTTGAGAAATACCTGAAACCGCAAAACCGCACCAGCAGTCATAATACGGGCAATCAAGCCTTACAAGGGATTGGCTGCTCACCTGGCTGCGTCAAGGCTCAGGTTTTGGTCGTGGAAGATGTGCAGGAAATTGAGTCTGCTCAGGACCGAATTATCGTGACCAAGATGACCGATCCAGGCTGGGTCTATCTTCTGACCCAAGCCAAGGGTGTCATTGCCGAGCAGGGGTCTTTGCTCTCCCACACTGCTATTATTTCCCGCGAGTTGGGTATTCCTTCCATTGTCAATGTTAGAGGAGCTTGCAGTCTCTTGCAAAATGGCGACTGGATTGAGATGGATGGCCTTACTGGCAAGATTCGACTGATCAAGGAGGAAGGTTATGCTTGAAATTAAACCAGTCAAACCCAATACGGCTGAGCTGGCCGATTTTCTAGCCCTGCCCAAGCAGATTTACAAGCCGGACCACCTCATGCAGTCGGAAGAGGAAGAGCTTGCTTTGATTGAAGGCAATCACCCGCTGAGTTCCGATCTAGAAACCTATGCCTTTATTGGCTATGTGGACAGTCGGCCTTGTATTCGAGGGCTCCTGACCTTCTATCCAGATGATGAGGCTGCTTACTTGGGATTTTTCGAGTCAATCAATGATCAACAGATTGCATCTGCTTTTATCGACCATTTAGCGGGATTTGCCCGCAGACTCGGAGCGATTAAAATAATCGGTCCCGTACAGGCAAGTTTTTGGCTAGGCTATCGAATGCAACTGACTGGAACAGAGGATCTCCCTTTTACAGGGGAGCCTCATAATCCAGACTATTATCCCAAGCTGTGGAAGGTAGCTGGTTTTGAGATCAAGGAGCGCTATTTATCCAATTTTTATCCCAAGGTCAGCAATCAAACTCATCAGGATAAGCTGGCTCATCGCTTTGAGTCTTTTGAAGAAGCAGGTTTCACTATTTGCTCTCCAAAGAAGCAGGAGTGGGAAGAAGCTTCGCTGCAGGTTTTTGAGCTCCTCAATCGCCTCTATCAAGATTTTCCGATTTATCGGTCAATTTCTAGTCAGCAGTTCAGTCAGATTTTTCAAAAATACCAGTATATTCTTGATTTTTCTATGGTTAAGCTGGCCTATAAGGAGGGCAAGCTAGCTGGTTTTTTGATTGCCATGCCGGACTATGGCTCTCTGGTTTATCAAAAAATGACTCCTATTAACCTAGCCAAGTTTTTTTGGACCAAGCGTTTTCCCAAACGTTATACGATTATGTATCTAGGAGTAGATGAGCAATTCTTGGGGTTAGGTTCTGCCTTGGCCTATCCGATTTTTAAAGAAGCACAGAAGCGACAGGCTTCAGCTATCGGCGCCTTGATTCATCAAAAAACCGTCACGCGTCACTATGTGGCAGAATTGCAAGGGGACAAGCATGAGTACGGCCTCTTTGAGTTAAGATTGTATTCATAGTTACTAAAGCATATTTACAAAAGCAAATTTTCTGAGTGGAAATTTGCTTTTTATTTCAAAAGGTAAAAATGAATAATATGTTTGATTGAAAAAGAAGTAAATTTCAGTATTTGAAGATATATTTTTGAGCAAAGAAATTGTCTTTTTGAAAAAATTTCAGTAAAATTTTAAGAGATTATTATATTATGAAAAGGGAATTATTATGGAAAAAAGAATCACTGGTGAGAGGTTCCAGCGCTATTCTTTAAGAAAGTTATCAGTAGGATTGGTTTCCGCTACTATCGGAAGCTTCTTTTTTAGTACAGCGATAGCAGGAAATGTAATTACGATTGAGGCTGCAGAAGTATCAGCTAGGCAAACTATTCCTATTCAATATCACTACGTAGTAGAGTCTGAACTGACTGAGGCTGAAAAGAATGCGGTCGTTAAGGAGCTTCCAAAATTTGTAGAAGAAAACTCTGACGCTTATTATTTAGTATATCGTCCAAAAAATCAGGGGCTTTTGGAGAATAATCTGCCGAGGACGGGATACTCAAGTCTGTGGGAAGCAACTTTTGCAGTCGCTGGGCTGACTTTAGCAGTCTTAGTAATTGCACGAGGTAGAAATGGTAAGCGATACCTGTCTTCTATTTTGCTGGTGACGGGTCTAGGCTCTATTCTCTTAGCTCCTTCTGTGTTTGCAGTGACCAATATTGAATTAGCAGCTTACAATCAAAGGCTGAATTTGTCAGTAGGAGATAAGCTGCCTGAGCCTTTAGAGATAACCGGTTTTGAATATGTAGGATATCTGAAAAGCGGTGAACAGGTCAAGGAGAACGCAGCAGGAAATCATCAGCTTCCTATGGCACAAAAGGACTTGTCAGCTGTTGAAGTCAATAAGCAGGCGGGCAAATCTGTGAGTTTTTCTGAGAATACAAGTGCTCCCAATAAGCCAGTATCTACTGAAACAGAGAAACCGACAGAGCAAGAAAAAGCCATTGCTATTAAAGAGCACGAATCTGCTCGACGTTTTCCAGTTACTGAATTACCTGAATTGCAACTCAAGAGCCAAGACAGCACCCAAACCCAAGTCCTGCCTTATCAAACTGAGTACCAATATTCAAATGAGCTCGCAGAAGGGCAATCTCAGGTCATTCGCGCAGGTGTCGCTGGTACACGTACTGTTGTCACTCGCAATTATATTGCAGGTAAAGAAATTGTAAAAAGCGAAGTGATTTCAGACCAGGTAACTACAGAGCCTGTTTCGGAAATTGTGTTGGTAGGAACTGCCGCAGTCAAATCTGTTCCAAAAGAAGCGCCAGTTCAGGAAGTTCCAGAATTGACGACTTATGGAACTGCACCAGATACCGCACCGGTTCAAGAAGTTCCGGAGCTAACCAACTATGGTACAACCCCTGAAACAGCACCAGTGCATGAAGTTCCTGAGCTGACCAATTATGGTACAAGTCCTGATACAGCTCCAGTGCATGAAGTTCCTGAACTGACAGAATATGGAACCAGTCCTGAGACAGCACCTGTCCAAGAAGTTCCTGAGTTGACCAACTACGGTACAACTCCTGAAACAGCACCAGTGCATGAAGTTCCTGAGTTGACCAACTACGGTACAACTCCTGAAACAGCACCAGTGCATGAAGTTCCTGAACTGACAGAATATGGCACCAGTCCCGAGACAGCTCCAATTCACGAGACTCCAGAACTGACGGAATATGGCACAGCACCAGATACAGCACCAGTGCATGAAGTTCCCGAGTTGACCAATTATGGTACAACCCCCGAAATAGCCCCAGTCCACGAAGTTCCTGAGTTGACCAACTACGGTACAACCCCCGAAACAGCACCGGTGCAAGAAGTTCCAGAGTTGACCAACTATGGTACAGCCCCTGAAACAGCACCGGTGCAAGAAGTTCCAGAATTGACCAATTATGGTACAACCCCCGAAACAGCACCAGTGCAAGAAGTTCCAGAATTGACGACTTATGGCACAAGTCCTGATACAGCTCCTGTTTATGAGAACTCTGAGTTGGAATTGACTACAAATGACGAGGTTAGAATAGAAAAGATTGATTTTTCTATTGAGGAGCAATATACCGATGAACTTGTTCGAGATGCTCGTCAAATCGTGACTCCAGGAGTGCAAGGCGAACGGACCATCAAGACTCGAGTCTACAGTTCCCATGGTCAAGTGGTTGATCGTCAAGAGCTATCGAATGAAGAAACCTTGGCTCCCGTAACGCAAGTTGTCAAGGTTGGTACAGCTAAGCCAAGCATGGTACCGAACGATGCGCCGAAAGCAGACGCTCTTCCAGAGTATCCACTAACTTACACCGACGAAACTCGGGTTGAGAAAATCAGCTTTAGCATTCGTGAAGAAGAAACGGATGAATTGGTTCGAGATGCTCGTCAAATTGCGACTCCAGGAGTCCAAGGTGAGCGTACGATTAAGACTCGAGTCTACAGTTCTAATGGCCAAGTGATCGACCGTCAAGAGCTTTCTAACGAGGAAACATTGGCTCCAGTAACGCAAGTCGTCAAAGTTGGCACAGCTAAGCCAACCATGGTACCAAGTGAAGCTCCGAAAGCAGACGCTTTGCCAGAGTATCCACTGACATATACAGATGAAACCCGCGTAGAGAAAATAGCCTTCAACATCGAGGAGCAATATACCGATGAATTGGTTCGCGATGCTCGTCAAATCGCAACTCCGGGAGTTCAAGGCGAACGGACCATCAAGACCCGCGTCTACAGTTCCAACGGTCAAGAGGTTGATCGCCAAGAGTTGTCTAACGAGGAAACCCTAGCTCCCGTAACACAGATCGTCAAGGTCGGTACAGCTAAGCCGAGCATGGTACCAAACGATGCGCCGAAAGCAGACACTTTGCCAGAATATCCACTGACTTACACAGACGAAACTAGAGTTGAAAAAATCAATTTCACCATTCGTGAAGAAGAAACGGATGAATTGGTTCGTGATGCTCGTCAAATCACAACTCCGGGTGTCCAGGGCGAGCGTACAATCAAGACCCGAGTCTACAGTTCTAATGGTCAAGTGGTTGACCGCCAAGAACTTTCGAATGAAGAAACCTTAGCTCCTGTAACACAAGTCGTCAAAGTAGGAACAGCTAAGCCAAGTATGGTACCGAACGATGCACCGAAATCAGAAGCTTTACCAGAGTATCCGTTGACTTATACTGACGAAATTCGCGTTGAGAAGGTTGCGTTCAACACCGAGGAGCAATATACTGATGAATTGGTTCGAGATGCTCGTCAAATCGCAACTCCGGGTGTCCAAGGAGAACGGACGATTAAGACTCGTATCTACAGTTCTAACGGTCGGGAAATCGACCGCCAAGAGTTGTCTAACGAGGAAACCTTGGCTCCAGTAACGCAAATCGTCAAAGTCGGCACGGCTAAGCCGAACATGGTACCGAACGATGCACCGAAAGCAGAAGCTTTAGAGGAGTTCGATTTAATTTCACTGCATAATCTATTAGCAGAAGCGGATCAGATTAAAGCTCAGGCACGTTATTTTAACGATAGTCAGAGTCATCAAGCTAACTACGATACTGCCTTGATGGCAGGTCAAGCTATTCTGAGCCAATCCCAAGCCAGCCAAGCAGAAGTTAACCAACTGGTGGAACAAATCAACCAAGCTAAAGCTCAGTTAAGCGGTCTTGAGGTTGTCAAAACGGCTCTTCAAAACGAGTACGATTTAAATCCAACTGTTAAAACTTCTGTTAA
The DNA here is from genome assembly GCF_041432475.1 of Streptococcus sp. 27098_8_75. Lineage (NCBI taxonomy): Bacteria > Bacillati > Bacillota > Bacilli > Lactobacillales > Streptococcaceae > Streptococcus > Streptococcus sp. 27098_8_75. The sequence continues at coordinate 232,980 of NZ_JAPVZR010000002.1, read as the reverse complement.
ATATAAGAATGCGGATTCAGATAAGCAGACAGCTTATACTGACGAATTGTCCAAGGCAGAAAGTGTTCTGAACAATCAAACTGCCACTCAAGTGCAGGTCAATCAAGCATTTGCTAGCCTGACAGCAGCCAAAGAAGCTCTAAATGGAGTGCCTAAAGTTAAGCCGACAGTTTCTATTCTAAGTTTGACAGAAAATGCAGATGACAAGTCGGTTACAGTCCAATATAGATTAGAAGACCAGACCCAGTCCTTCCGTTCAGCGACTGCTGAATTGTATCAGGGAGATCAGCTTGTCCGCACTCTTCCGATTACCAATTTCGCAGGAAGTCTGAAGATTGGCGACTTAGACTACTACACAGGCTATACTCTGAAAACCAAGCTGACTTATGAACTGGATAATGGCAGCTTCACTGAGTTTGAAACAGACAGTCGTAACTTTGAGCTAGAATACAAGAAGATTGCCTTCCGAGATATTGATTCTGCCGAGTTTTACAGCAAAGAAAACGACCAGTTTAAGCGCGTCGTATCCATGAGCTCTATGCCTACGGATCTGTCTACCTACTTTGTCAAAGTCAAATCAAGTGAATCTAAGGAAATGCTCCTGCCGGTTCACAGCATAGCGGAAAGTCAGAAGGATGGCAGGGATGTCTATAAGGTGACCGTCTCTCTGCCTGAGCTGGTACAAGAAGGTGAGACAGGCTATAAGTCTGGCTATGACTTCTATATCAGTAAGGCAGCTGTTCCTAGTCAGCAAAATGTCTACACTAGCTTTGCTGGTTTGGTAGACGCTATGAAGCAAAATATGGCTGGCAACTATGTTCTGGGTGCTGATTTGGATGCGAGCGAGGTTAACCTAGCTCCTGCGGATTATGTCTACCTCAAAGGAAACTTCACAGGCAGTCTGACTGGTAACCATAATGGCAAGCAGTACGCTATTTATAATCTGGCCAAGCCGTTATTTGAAAATCTCAAGAGTGGTTCCTCTATTTCTAATCTGGACTTGAAAGAGGTCAATATTGTAGGTACCTATGACTCAGCTGCACTAGCTCGTAGTGCTGAAAATGCTCAAATCACAGACCTCTCTGTCCAAGGTAGAGTATCGGTAGTAGGCAACGCTTCTAATGTAGCGGGACTAGTTGTGAGTGCGACAAATACCCAAATTACCAATAGCTCCTTTACTGGAACTATCGTGTCAAATGATAAGCAGGGCAAGGAATACAATGTCGGTGGTTTGGTTGCCAATCTTAAGGGAGGAAACTCCTTGATTAGCCAAAGCAGGGCAGATGTGACTATTCTAGCAGGCGCTAGAGCCAACAACCAACGCTTCGGCGGTCTGGTTGGCCGTTTAGAAAACAATGCCCGCATCAGCCGTTCTTATGTAGCTGGAAAGATTCAAAACTCTACTAAGAACGGTCAGATTGGTGGCGTGGTTGGCTCCAATTACTTCAATGGCTTGATCGATAATGTCATCAGCAATGTCAGCGGTACAAATGTTTACAGTATTTCTGGCGATCAGGGATATGAGAATAACCGTATCACAGATGCTTATGCCGTTGAAGGAAATAAAACGCTGGAAAATGACAAGTTTGTCACTTCAACACTGACTCTGAACGAGGCAGAAGAAAAGCTGGCTGACCTAGACATTACGACCACGCTAGAAGACACGAATCTTAACCTTTATTCTGTCGACTACACCCAGGAAAAGAATGCCCGAGAAGATCGTCTGATAGCTTATGCTAACATGGAAAAGCTCCTTCCATTCTACAATAAGGAAACTATCGTTACTTATGGAAATAAACTTCCAGATAATCACAAGCTCAATACGGAGTACTTGCTGGATGTTGTTCCGATGAAGGGTGACCAGATTATCACTGATATCAATAGCAATAAGACCGGAATTAACCGTCTGATGCTGCACTTTGAGGATAATACGGTTGAATACCTGGATCTGACCTATAAGGGAGATTTCAAATATAAGGCAATTGCTGAGTACAGTGTAAATGGCTTGGGCCTTCTTTATACACCAGAAGCATTCCTATCAGACTATAGCAGGATTCTTAATCAAGTGCTACCAGAGTTGAACAAGGTTGACCTTGACTCACCAACTATGCGAACTGTTTTAGGCGTGAATGCTGATACTTCTCTGGATGATCTCTATCTGGATACCGCCTTTGACCAAGTCAAGACTAAGCTGTCAGAAGAGTTGCGCAAGGTTCTGGCTATGGACAAGTCCATCAATACTGAAGGCAATGTCGTGGCTGACTATGTAGCCCAGAAGATTACAGCCAATAAGGAAGCCTTCCTGCTGGGTCTGACCTATCTCAACCGCTGGTATAATATCAACTATGACAATATCAATGTCAAGGATTTGTCAGCCTATAAGTTTGACTTCTTTGGAAATCATAATGCTTCAACGTTGGATACCATTATTTCACTAGGTCAGTCTGGCTTTAATAATCTTAAAGCCAAGAACAACTATATGGCTTATGATACCTCGCTCTCTGAAGCAACTGGTAAACGAGGGCTCTTCAATTATCTTGAAGGCTATCGTCAGCTCTTCCTTCCATACAAAACCAATAATGAATGGCTCAAGACCAATACAAAAGCCTACATCGTTGAGGCCAAGTCGGATGTTGCAGAAGCTAGACATCTTCAGGATGCAGCCGAGGGCAAGAGCAAGTATTCTGTTGGCGTTTATGACAAGATTACTGCAGATAATTGGGAACACAAGGGCATGCTTCTGCCACTCTTGACCATGACGGAGAAAGGTGTCTATGCTATCTCCAATATATCTACCCTCTCTATGGGAGCTTATGATCGCTACCGCCTTGATGCCAATGGCAGAGTTCGGACAGATGCAGAGCTAGCTGAATATGTCGAAGACCGAGTGAGAAAAACAGCTGAATACCAGCGAGATCACTATGATTTCTGGTATAAGATTCTAAGCGATGAAAGCAAGGACAAGCTCTTCCGTTCTGTTCTGGTTTACGATGGATTCTCATTGGTTGACAAGGATGGTAAAAGATATTGGGCTCCAGCTAATGACAAAAAATCACTGGCTATGCAGGAGTTCTTCGGACCAGCTGGTAAGTGGTACCCAAGCAAGGGCTACAATGCCTATGCTACAGGAAGTGTAACCCACTTTGATGCTGCTCGCTTGTTAGAAGACTATGGGAACTCTGTCTATACGCATGAGATGACCCATAATTCTGACGGTGGTATCTACTTTGAAGGTTATGGTCGTCGTGAGGGCTTGGGTGCGGAACTCTATGCTCGTGGACTCTTGCAGTCCACTCCAAGTGCAGATGAAGCTACCATTACTCTCAATACCCTCTTCAAGGTGGACAAAGACTCTAAGACGCGTCTACACACATATAACTTCAAGGAACGCGTTCAAAATGCAGAAGACCTGCAGCACTATGTCCATGGTATGTTTGACATGATCTACACGCTAGATTACCTAGAAGGTAGATCTATGCTGAAGCAGAGCGATGATGCTAAACTTCAGTGGTTCAGGAAGATGGAGAATTACTATATTACAGATAAGTATGGTAAGGAGACTCATGCTGGTAACCAGACGCGAAGCTTTACTGCTGAAGAAATCAAACAGTTGAAGACCTTTAACTCTCTGATTGAAAATGATGTGATCACTCGTCGGGAGAACAAGGATAGTGGGAAATATGGCCGAAATGGCTACCTCAGTCTCAGCCTCTTCTCACCAATTTACTCAGCCTTGAGCAATCCAAATGGAGCGCCGGGTGATGTCATGTTCCGTCGCACGGCCTATGAGTTGCTAGCGGCTAAGGGCTACCATGAAGGATTTGTCCCTTATGTTTCTGGTAAGTACTCTAAGGAAGCCTTTGATGAAGGCAAGAAAACTTGGGACGGATGGTCCGGAAGAGATGTTGGTCTCGTAACTGACCAGAAAGTCTTGGAAAATGTATTCAAGGGTGAATACGACTCTTGGGCATCCTTCAAGAAGGCTATGTACCAAGAGCGGATTGATCAGCTGACCAAGCTCAAACCAATCACCATTGAGTACGAGCTAAAAAATCCAAGCAGTACCAAGAAAGTAACCATTCGTTCTTATGAAGAGATGCAGAAGCTAATGGACGCAGCCGTAGCAGAGGATGTGCGCAACATTACCAATGCTACTAGTCGTGTCGAAGCTAGCTGGGTCAACCTGCTCAAGAAGAAGATTTACAACGCTTATCTTCGTGAGACAGACGACTTCAGACAGTCAATCTTTAATAAGTAATCATTTTAATACTAGCTAAGGAAACTTAGCTAGTATTTTTTATATTTTTCTTGATTTTTGAGTTAGGATATGGTTAAATATTTTAAAAGAAACAATTGTTGCGCAACAAATGTATCAGAAAGGGATATCAATGCCTCCAAAAAATAAATTCACCAAAGAAGAAATCATTGAAGCTTGTCTAGATCTTGTTCGAGAAGAGGGGAAGTCGGCTGTCACGGCACGAGCTGTTGCTGCTAGATTGAAGTCTTCACCTAAGGTCATTTTTGGTCTTTTCGATAATATGGATGAGTTGAGCAAGGCTATCGTCGTTGCTGCCGAGAGGATCTTTGTCAGACAAGTTGAAATTGCCTTGCAGGAAGAAAAAGCCTTTCGGGCTGTTGGGATCGCTTATATCCGATTTGCAGCAGAGGAGCCCCAGCTTTTTCAATTGATCTTTATGAATGAGTCCGAACGTGCTATTCATCAGTTTTCTGAGTTTTTACCAATCAAAGATTACAGTTATGAAAATATGATTCTGTCTATTCAAGAGGAATATGGGCTTTCAAGACAGCTATCAGAGCAACTTTATCAACATCTATTTATTTATTCACATGGAATTGCCAGTATGACTGCTGCAGGAATCTATCGCTTTTCACCCGCAGAACTAACTACCATGCTGACACAAGTTTTCACAGCGCTTATAAAGGAATTATTAGGAGGGAATCATGATTGAACTAAAGGGAGTAAGAAAGTCCTACGGAGCCAATGAGGTTTTAAAAGGTATCGATTTACGGATAGAAGAGCAAGATTATTTAGTGATTTTGGGAGCTTCTGGATCGGGTAAGTCGACTTTGCTAAACATTCTTTCAGGCTTGGAAAAACCTGATCAGGGTGAAGTATTATATGATGGGGAAAATATTGCGTCTTTAAGTGAAAGTCAACTGACTAAGTTCCGTAAGAATCAGGTCGCTTTTATATTCCAGCAATATTATTTATTACAAGAGTTGACGGTAGTGCAGAATGTTAAAATGGGAGCCCATCTTGCAAAGAATCAAGATTACCTCCCAATTATTGAAGAAATGGGTTTAAAAGAAAAAATCCATCAATATCCCAGTGAATTATCCGGCGGTGAGCAACAGCGCGTAGCGATTGCCAGAGCCTTGGCTAAGAAGCCAAAGGTACTTTTCCTTGATGAGCCGACAGGAGCTCTCGATGAGGCGACAGGCCGCCAGATTCTATCCTACATTGCTCAAATGAAAAAAGAGCTTGGATTTACCCTAGTAATGGTTACTCATAATGAGCATATAGCCCAGCTGGCAAATACTGTGGTGAGGGTGAATAGCGGGCAAATTCAGGACATTACGGTCAATGAAGAGCCAAAGAGAGTAGAAGAGATTGGGTGGTAGATTATGGTAGTTAGTAGCAAAGATTTACGGAAATTATCTGTTGTCTCCATTATCAGTTTTTGTGCAGTTTTGGTCTCGACTTTATTTATCAATTTTTACCTTGATCTTCAATCTATTGAGGTTGAGAAATTATCTTTACCAGCCAAGGCTTATTACGATGCTCAAGTTCTCATTGCTAAATTCGTCTCCTTGGTTAGTGGAGGAGTGCTTTCTCTCCTAGCTGTTCTTCTCTTATTCTTTTATATCAAGCAGTTTATTGATGATCATAAGGAAGAGTTAGGGATTCTCAAAGCTCTTGGCTACCAAAATGTTGAATTAGCCAAGCATTTCTGGATTTTTAGTTGTTCAGTTTTTCTAGGAGCCTTGCTTGGGTTTGCTTCATCATTCTTCTTTATGAAGGACTTTTATGATTTGCGCAATCAAAAAGGTTTCTTGCCCACTATTGAAATTCATTTTCATTGGCAATTATTTCTTGCGATGGTCATCTTACCGACTCTTCTATTTGCATTATTAGGAATTGGCTATGCTTTGATTAAATTGAAGCAGCCGAGCCTTTATTTGCTGAAGAGATTTGAGTTGGCACAAGTAAAGCAAAAGCACCATAAAACTAAAGCAAATAAACCTTTTTTGAAAGAGTTGGGGGCTGTTCATTTTTATAAAAGGAAATTATTGATTTTCTTTGTTGTCTTTGCAGCATTTTCTTTTGCAGCTATGATGCAGCTTTCCTTAGGCATGAAAGACTTTATAGATGGTACCATTCAAGTCATGATGATGGGAATAGGCATTCTTCTGTCACTTTCGATTTTGCTGCTTTGTCTAGGTACTGTCGTCCAAGAAAACAAAGCCAGTCTGGCTCTCATGAAAGCCTTTGGCTATAGCAAAAAAGAATGTAGTCTCGTTATTTTTGCTCGTTATCGAGTGGTTGCTTACCTTGGTTTTGTCTTAGGGACGGTATATCAGTATGGTCTTATGAAGTTACTCCTTAAAGTTATTGTGAAAGATGCTAAGGGGGTCCCCGACTACGCATTTGATGTTCAGCTTTGCTTAATCGCCTTCTTAGCCTTTGTGATCTTATATGAACTTTTACTTGCCTACTATGTCAAAACTATTGAAGGCTTGACCTTAAAAGAAGTCATGCTAGCTGAATAATATAAATAATCTAGCTTTTACATTGATAAACCCATCTGTAAAAGCTATTTTTGTGCTATAATGATAAAAAAATATGAGGAGATTAAAATGAATCAAACTGTTCAATATTTACAAGAATTAACGGCGATTCCTTCCCCAACAGGCTTCACAGCCGAGGTGGCTGACTATCTGGTAAAAACTTTGGAAGGATTGGGCTATGAGCCTATCCGGACTAATAAAGGTGGCGTCCATGTTGTGGTTAAGGGTGAAAATGATGCCCAGCATCGGGTAGTGACTGCCCATGTGGATACACTGGGGGCTATTGTGCGTGCAGTCAAGTCAGACGGTCGTCTTAAACTGGATCGGATTGGAGGTTTCCCTTGGAATATGATTGAAGGAGAAAACTGTCTAATTCATGTGGCAAGTAGCGGTAAGACTATCAGTGGGACTATTTTGGTTCACCAGACTTCTTGTCATGTCTACAAGGATGCTGGGACGGTTGAGCGTACCCAGGACAATATGGAAGTTCGTTTGGATGAAAAGGTGACGAGTGAAAAAGAAACGCGAGATTTAGGAATCGAAGTCGGTGATTTTATTTCCTTTGACCCTCGTACCACAGTTACTGAGTCAGGCTTTATCAAGTCTCGCTTTCTGGATGATAAGGTCAGCGCAGCTATTTTGCTCAATCTTTTGCGCGTTTATAAAGAGGAAAATATTCAGCTGCCAGTGACGACTCATTTTGCTTTCAGTGTCTTTGAAGAGGTTGGGCACGGGGCTAATTCTAGCCTTCCTGAGCAAGCGGTGGAGTATCTGGCTGTTGATATGGGCGCTATGGGTGACGACCAGCAGACTGATGAGTATACGGTTTCTATCTGTGTCAAGGATGCTTCAGGGCCTTATCACTATGGCTTCCGCCAACATTTGGTAAATTTGGCTAAGGAGCAAGACATTCCTTACAAACTGGACATCTATCCATTTTACGGATCAGACGCCTCTGCAGCTATGAGTGCAGGAGCAGAAGTTAAGCATGCTCTTTTAGGCGCTGGTATTGAATCTAGTCACTCTTATGAGCGGACGCATATTGATTCAGTCGTCGCGACAGAGCGCATGGTTGATGCTTATTTGAAAAGCGAGTTAGTAAGATAGGCAAAAGCGGAGTCCTATGCTAAAGTTTCTAAAATATTTTTCAAGCTTACTTCTATTCATTCTAGTTCTTGTGTTTTTATACCATCAATATAGTCTGAACAAAGAGAAAAAGTTCCTCACCTCTAGTATCGGTCAGCGAGTAGAGGTAGACGGAAAGCAAATGAATGTCTATGTGGCTGGAAATGGACCGAAAACCCTGGTCTTTCTCTCGGGTAGTGGAACTAGTTCACCTATTCTTAATTTCAAATCCCTGTATTCCAAACTTATAAAGGACTATCGAGTAGTTGTGGTAGAGAAGTTTGGGTATGGCTTTAGCGATGACTGGTCTAAACATCGTGATTTGGATACTATTCTAAGTCAAACAAGGAAAGCTTCACAGAAGGCTGATGTCAAAGGGCCATATGTTCTCCTTCCACATTCTATGTCGGGACTTGAAGCTATGCATTGGTCTGCTTCTTACCCTAAGGAAGTTGAAGCGATTATTGGGTTAGATATGTCCCTTCCTCAAGCATACGATAAGTATAGACCCAATCGGCTTCTATATAAGACTTTGCAATTTGCTGCTAACTTGGGTCTAAGTCGCTGGCTTTATTCTCCGGATAAAGAGATCCGTTCCCTGTCTAATGGTTCTTTAAATCCAAAGGAAAAGTCAATTTATAAAGCTTTATTCTATCGACGTCCCTTGTCTAATGCCATAATGAAGGAAGCAGAAGAAGTTAAAAGTAATGCAAAACTTGTAAAGCAAGACAAAGTCCCTGCCATTCCTTATTTACTATTTGTATCCAATGGTCAAGGGACAGGTTTTGCTAGAAAGGACTGGCAAGATATGTCGAAAGACTTTGCTAAAGATCATAAAAATGTTCAGCTAAAGAGTTTTGATGTTCCGCACTATATTCATAGTTATATTCCTGATGAGCTTGTTAAGGAAATAAGAAAATTTTTGAAGTAAGTTTTGGAAAGGATATCTAGGAGATCTAATAAAAAACAGCAGGTTAAATAACCTGCTGTTCTTCTAATATTTATTTTTTTAAAAAATTTAATATAAATTTGCAGCTTGATGGGTTATAATAAATAAGACACACTAGGAATGAGATACAGAGATAGGATAGGTGTATGAGAAAACATAATAAAAAAAGAATTAATATAAAGAAACTTCTTTTCTTTAGCTTGCTTAGTTTTACAGTGGTTCTTGCCCTCTTTTTTGGAGTCAAGAGAATTTACTCATATTTTCAAGATAAGGAGTACCAGGAGAAGATTGAAGCCTTAATTTCCAAGGAAGAGAAAAATTACGCTTCAAATACTGAGAAGAAGAGTAGACAAGAGGGTAGTCACTATATTGAAAGCTTCTATCCATTGCGTGATGGTCAAGTCAATTCAATCGTCAAAGAAATGATGGATGCTGATAGTAAAACCATCAAGAATGGCCAGAAAAAAGATAGGAAGATTGATCAATTGACCTTCTATTATTCAGAAGAAAAAGATACCAGTCTAACTGATGTAAAAGAAGTTTTGGTCCATCGAAAAGATTATCAAGCTAAAAACAGGAAAATTAGTCCTGCTGAAACTCGTCAAATAGCTTGGAACTATCTAGGTTCAGATGGCAATCGTTTCACCTTAGACAAGGTCTTTCAGGATGCAGAAGTTGCAAAAGAAGTCCTCTTAAGTGAAATCTCTAGCCAACTTACTTTTAGACAGATAGATGAAGCGGCTCAGACAGAAGTTCTTAACAGTATGTCAGCAAGCGACTTAAGCCAGTGGAATTTCCGGTATGAGAATAGTCATTTTTCTATTAGCTTACCTAAAGAAATTCAAGGTTTGACTAGTTTAGAAGTCCCTTTATCCAGCCTTTATAATCAAATCAACCCTTCTTATCTAAAAGGAGCGGACTTGGAAGCATATCAGAACTATGAATCTAAAAGACATGAGAAAATGGTTGCTCTGACTTTTGATGATGGACCGGATGCTAAAACAACACCACAAGCGTTGGATATCCTAAAGAAATACGGTGTTAAGGCTACTTTCTTTATGTTAGGTCAAAATGTAGTAAGCAATCCAGACATTGTCAAGAGAGTAAAAAATGAAGGTCATCAAATTGGAATACATACATGGGATCATCCAGTTTTAACTAAACTGCCTATGGAAACAGTCAAGAAAGAAATTTTTGATACTCAGACGGCTATATATAACGTTATAGGGATTAAGCCAACGATTACGCGACCACCTTATGGAGCTATTAATTCTATGATTCAAAATGCCATTGACCAATCCTTCATCATGTGGAATGTGGATAGTCTAGATTGGAAGACACGCAATACTAAAGCCATTATGCAGGAGGTTGCCAAGACCCAACCAGGCTCTATAATCCTCATGCATGATATACATCAGACCAGTATTGATGCCCTTCCGAGTGTCATCCAATATCTGCAAAATAATGGCTACACTCTGGTGACAGTCGATGAGTTGCTAGAGGGTCAGTTAGAGCCACATCGTATCTATTATAGTAGAGACTAAGATAGTTCTTGGGGTTAGATTTTTGAAATCATTGTTGGTAATGAGTAAAAGCAAAAAGCTTTGGAAACATTAGATTTCCAAAGCTTTTTTAGCTTAACTCGTTACATAAAGTTCTTGGTTTTTTAGTACAATTTCGCGAACAGAAGCGTATTTTTTCAATGTCTTCAGCTCTTCTGGATGGCTGATGAGGGTGATAACAGAACCATCCTTTCCCATACGTCCTGTCCGACCAGATCGGTGGGTATAGGTTTCGATGTCGCGAGGAAGCTCATAGTTTACTACGCATTCCAGAGAGTCAATATCGATGCCTCGGGCAACTAGGTCAGTGGCCAGCAAGAGAGTAATCTGATGGTCTTTAAACTTATCAAGAATCACCTTTCTGAACTTAACATTGACATCACTGGCAAGTGAAACAACATTGGCTTCTCGATACTGAAGTTTTTCCTCAGCACTACCCAGATCAGATAGAGAATTGAAGAAAACCAACCCACGAAATTCTTCTACATTAGACAGTTTGCGTAGCAACTCTACTTTGTCACGTTTTTCAACTTGTATGTAAAAATGCTGGATATTGTCCAAGACTTGATTATCAATGCTAATTTTTAGGGTGTCTTTAGCAATCTTATCGTGGTCGAACTTAGCGGTGGCGCTCATATATACCAGCTGGTGGTCACGAGGTGCATAGCGAACGATTTTATCAACAAAATGATACTGAGAATCGCTGAGCAGTTGGTCAAATTCATCTAAAACGATTGTATCAATATTCATCATCTTAATTTTTTTCAGCTTGACCAATTCAAAAATTCGACCTGGAGTACCAATGATAATTTCAGGTCCTTTTTTTAGACGTTCAATCTGGCGTTTTTGACTGGATCCAGAAATGAATAGCTGAGCGTTCAAACCAAGTGAGTCTGCCCAGCTTTTGCAAACTTCAAAGATTTGTCCAGCCAACTCAGTATTAGGAGCTAAAATCAAGAGCTGTTGAGCTTTTTTTGGCGTTATCTTAAGTAGACTGGGAAAGAGGTAGGCTAGAGTTTTGCCAGTTCCCGTTGGACTGATCCCTAAAACAGATTTTCCTGATGAAATTGGCTCAAATATCTCTTCCTGTATACTTGTAAGCTCTGAAAATCCTAAGTCTTCTAACTTGTCTTGCCAAGAGTTAGGAAAATATTTTTTAATCATAATCAACCTCAAATCTAATGCCAGCATCCTTACGCATGGTCCACAATGTTTGGTGAACGGCAGATGCTGCTTTTAGCCATTCCTCATAAGCTGTTCGATCTTTTCTTAGTAATACTGTTGCAAAGGCTTTAGCTTCCTCCTGCATGGTATGAGAAGCTTGCTGAATGGGAAGAAGGGTTTCTTGTCCATCTAGTCCTTGGAAAATAGCAGAACTGATAAATTCAATACTGTTTAAAGTCAGAGTTCCCTGATCCGTGTAGATTTCTGCGGGTAGATTGCTATTGATATTTTTTCCAGCCTGAATCCCGACTTGGAAATCAGGGTATATCAAAGCTCCCACTCCATTTAAGTCAATGGTATTAGGTAATTGTTGAGCACTGTATCGAGCAGATTGAGGGGCACCAAAGAGCTTAATCGCAGCGTATACGGGATAGACACCTAGGTCCATCAAAGCTCCACCAGAAAACTTGGCAGAAAAGACATTAGGTTCTTTCCCTGCAAGTAGTGCCTGCATCTTAGAAGAATATTTGGCATAGGTGAAGTGAGCTCCCCAGATAGTCTTGTACTTGAGGAAGCCTTGAATAGTAGAGAAGGCTTCTTCATGATAATTACGGGCAGCTTCAAAAATATAAACTTCTTTTTTCTTAGAAAGGGCTACTAGTTCTTGCCATTCTTCCGGTAGCGACACAGCTGGTTTTTCAATAATCGCGTGTTTACCTGCTAAAATAACTTGTTTAGCATGCTCAAAGTGTAGGGAATTTGGACTGGCAATATAGACTACATCGAGCGAACTTTTTAAAAAATCTGTAAAATCACTAAAAAGTTCTACATTTTGATAATCTTGGGCAAAGGCTTGAGCAGAAGTTAAGCTCCGCGAATATACAGCCTGTAACTCATAATGGCCACTGAGTTTAGCAGCCTTGATAAACTCATGGGAAATCTGTCCTGTTCCAATAATACCTAATTTTAACATGCTTCCCTCCTTTAAAAATCTCTCTATTTTTTACTGATTAGCCCTTTCATTATACCATGATTTGGTGTAAAATAGATAGGATTAAAAATATTGGAGCAAGAAATGCAAAACAGACCTATTATTATTGGAGTGACCGGTGGATCAGGTGGAGGTAAAACGAGCGTCTCCAGAGCAATTTTATCTAATTTCCCGAATGAAAAGATTGCTATGATTGAGCATGATTCATACTATAAAGACCAGTCTCATCTGACTTTTGAGGAAAGGATTAAGACCAACTATGACCATCCTTTTGCCTTCGATACAGATCTAATGATTGAACAAATCAAGGAGCTTTTGGCTGGCCGTCCAGTAGATATCCCAACCTACGATTATACGGAGCATACACGTAGTAGTAAAACCTATCGTCAGGAACCCAAAGATGTATTTATTGTAGAAGGGATCTTGGTACTTGAAGATCAGCGTTTGCGAGACTTGATGGATATCAAAATTTTTGTTGACACAGATGATGATGTTCGAATCATTCGCCGGATCAAGCGAGATATGGAAGAACGTGGTCGTAGTCTGGATAGCGTTATTGAACAATATTTGGGTGTTGTGAAACCCATGTATCATCAGTTTATTGAGCCGACTAAGCGCTATGCTGATGTCATCATTCCTGAAGGAGCTTCAAACAAAGTTGCCATTGATTTGATCACAACTAAGATTGAAAAAATCTTAAAAGAAGCTAGAAATTAATGAGGAGGAAGTCTAGTAAGGAGCTAGACTTTTTAAATAAAATGAGAAATATTGTGAAAAGAGAATTTCATTCCCGATCTAAATTTTTCGCCTGTTTGTTAACATTTTGCGCGGGGTTTGTGGATGCCTATACCTTCATTGAAAGGGGAGGGACCTTGGTAGCTGGGCAAACAGGAAATGTTGTTTTCCTTTCAGTTGAATTGATTAATCATGAGACAAGAGAAATTGAAGTAAAACTGGCTACGATGTTAGCTTTTATGCTAGGGATCTTTTTAATGACGGTTTTTCAAAATCTTTTTGAAAAATCCTGGTGGCGCCTTTCTAGCATTGTGCCACTAATTCTAGTATCTTCTATAATTGGATTTTTGCCAGGCAACTTCGCCAATATCTACATTGTGCCTCCTCTTGGTTTTTGTATGGGTTTGGTAGCGACGGCTTTTGGAGAAGTAGATGGCATTGCCTATAATAATTCCTTTATGACAGGTAATCTTAAGAAGACCATGGTTGCTTTTGGGACTTACGTTCGAACCAAGAAAATATCTTACTTAGAAGAAGGCTTGTTTTTTGTGGCTCTTTTAGCTAGTTTTGTGACGGGAGCCATCGCGTCTACTTATCTCATCCAATTCTGGTACTTGAGGACGATTTGGTTAGTAAGTTTGATTTTATCAGCCTTTCTAATCTTTAGATTAACTCAATATCTGCGTAGAAGATAACAAGTAAATAGCATTAAATATAAACTGAGGTCAGCTTGTCTCAGTTTTTTGTTTCGAAATTTTATTAAGTCGACTAGACGTCATAAATTACAGAATAAATACCCAAGTGATTTTTAAAGGATTAGAGAATTTTATTGATTTTTAATTGCGGGCATAGAAGGATTGAGCTAGGAGAGTCTCTTTATGATATAATAATAGGGAAATAAGGAGGAATGAAAATGTCTAAGATAATTAATACAAATAAAGCACCTAAAGCTATTGGTCCCTATGTTCAAGGACGAGTGGCTGGTAATCTTTTGTTTGCAAGTGGCCAGATCCCTTTGTCACCAGAAACTGGTGAGATTGTCGGTAGCACGATTGAGGAACAGACTGAGCAAGTTCTTTCAAATATCAAGGCTATTCTAACAGAAGCTGGAACTGATTTTGATCATGTCGTGAAAGCAACTTGTTTTCTGAGTGATATCAATGATTTCGCGGCTTTTAACGCTGTTTATCAAACAGCCTTTTCAAGCGCCTATCCTGCACGATCTGCTGTAGAAGTAGCGCGCCTGCCTCGGGATGTTAGAATTGAAATTGAAGTCATTGCTGAGCTAGATTAAAGGTCTAGCTGGAGGGGAGAGAATATGCCAGAGAAAGAGATGAAACTAGTCATTGTTACAGGAATGAGTGGTGCAGGAAAGACAGTAGCTATTCAGTCATTCGAAGATTTGGGCTACTTTACCATTGATAATATCCCGCCAACACTTGTACCTAAGTTCCTGCAATTATTGGAAACAACTAATGATATTGACAAACTAGCTCTTGTCGTGGATATGCGTAGTCGTTCATTTTTTGCTGAAATTCAGAATGTTTTAGATCAGGTTGAAAACAATTTAGAAATTGATTTTAAAATTCTCTTTCTAGATGCGGCTGATAAAGAATTAGTAGCTCGTTACAAGGAGACACGACGTAGTCATCCATTGGCAGCAGACGGTCGGATTTTAGACGGAATTAAGTTGGAGCGGGAATTGTTGGCTCCTCTTAAGAATCTCAGTCAAAATGTTGTTGATACGACAGATTTAACTCCTCGTGAATTGCGAAAGACTATTTCAGAACAGTTTTCTGACCAGTCTCAACTACAATCCTTTCGTGTTGAGGTCATGAGTTTTGGATTTAAGTATGGTCTTCCTTTGGATGCGGATCTGGTTTTTGATGTTCGTTTTTTACCAAACCCATACTATCAGCCAGAACTACGTAATCAAACAGGATTGGATAAACCAGTCTTTGACTATGTCATGAACCATGAGGAGTCAACTGAATTTTATCAACATCTACTGAATTTAATTGAACCGATTTTACCTGGTTACAAGAAAGAGGGAAAGTCAGTCTTGACAATTGCTGTTGGTTGTACAGGAGGTCAACATAGAAGTGTTGCCTTTGCTCAGCGTTTGGCAGACGATTTAGCTAAAAATTGGCCTGTCAACTGTAGCCATCGTGACAAAGACCGCAGAAAGGAAACGGTAAATCGCTCATGAGAAAGCCCAAAATAGCTGTTATTGGTGGTGGAACCGGGATTTCCGTTATCCTTGATAGTTTACGAAAAAGGGATGTAGATATTTCTGCTATCGTAACGGTTGCTGATGATGGGGGGAGTTCAGGTGAGTTAAGAAAAAATACCCAGCTAACTCCTCCAGGCGATTTACGAAATGTACTTGTTGCTTTGTCTGATATGCCAAAGTTTTATGAGCGAGTCTTTCAGTATCGCTTTGCTGACCAAGATGGACCTTTAGCGGGGCATCCTTTAGGAAATTTAATTATTGCTGGTATTTCTGAAATGCAGGGCTCAACCTATAATGCCATGCAAATTCTGACTAAGTTTTTCCATACAACGGGAAAAATCTATCCATCCAGCGATAGTCCATTAACCCTTCATGCTGTTTTTACTGATGGTGTTGAAGTGGCAGGTGAGAGTCGGATTGCCGATTATAAAGGCATGATTGACCATGTCTATGTGACTAATACTTATGATGATGAAAAGCCCCAAGCCAGCCGTAAGGTTGTTCAGACCATTTTGGACAGCGATATGGTCGTACTTGGTCCAGGATCACTTTTTACCTCTATTTTGCCAAATTTGGTGATTGAAGAGATTGGCCAAGCTCTACTTGAAACCAAGGCTCAGGTAGCTTATGTCTGTAATATTATGACCCAAAGAGGGGAAACTGAACACTTCACGGATGCTAATCATGTGGATGTTTTGCATCGTCATTTGGGTCAAAAATTTATCGATACAGTGCTGGTGAATATTGAAAATGTTCCAAAAGATTATATGAATTGTAATAAATTTGATGAGTATTTGGTACAAGTTGAGCACGACTTTAAGGGACTTCAAGAACAAGTTCCTCGTGTCATTTCTTCTAATTTTTTACGTTTGGAAAATGGTGGAGCCTTCCACGATGGTAATTTAGTTGTGGAAGAATTGATGAAGAACATTCAGGTGCGAAAATGAGCTTTACGGTAAAGGTAAAAGAAGAACTATTAGGACTAGATACCAAGAGTAAGAGTGAATTGGCTGCTATCATGAAGATGTCTGGTAGTTTAGGAATTGCAAGTCAAGGACTAACTCTATCCATTACTACTGAGAACGCAAAAATTGCTCGTCATATTTATGAGTTGCTCTTGAGCTTTTATCAGGTGAAATCAGACATACGTCATCACCAGAAAACTAATTTACGAAAAAATCGTGTCTATACTGTTTTTCTAGATGAAAAAGTTGAAGATATCTTGTCAGACTTGCACCTGGCGGATGCTTTCTTTGGAATCCAAGAGGGGATTGATCCTCTTATTCTATCTGATGATGAAGCAAGTAGAGCTTATCTTAGGGGGGCTTTCTTATCAAACGGTAGTATGCGAGACCCAGAATCTGGTAAATACCAACTAGAAATCGTTTCTGTCTATTTGGACCATGCTCAAGGACTTGCTAGTTTGATGCAATGTTTCTTACTAGATGCAAAAACCATCGAACGAAAAAAAGGAGCAGTTACATATTTGCAGCGAGCAGAAGATATCATGGATTTTCTGATTGTTGTTGGAGCAATGGAGGCCATGGCTGAGTTTGAAGCTGTGAAAATTCTTCGGGAGACTAGAAATGATATCAATAGAGCTAATAATGCAGAGACTGCCAATATAGCTCGAACCGTGACAGCTAGTATGAAGACCATCAATAATATTGTAAAGATTATGGAGACAAGTGGCTTGGAGAGTCTGCCAATTGATTTACAAGAGGTAGCACATTTGAGAGTTAATCATCCTGATTACTCTATCCAGCAGTTAGCGGATAGTCTTAGTAAACCTCTGACCAAAAGTGGCGTGAATCACCGCCTTCGGAAAATTAATAAGATTGCAGATGATTTATAACCAAGAAAACTAGAAACTGCTCTAGTTTTCTTTTTTATCAAGGGAAAACTAGGCTTTGTCATGATACCGCATAGGAATGTCATCTTTTTGTCACAAAAGTAATAGGAAATTAGTGTAAAATAGATCTATTATGATTTTAGAGCAGGCAGAATCAATCTTCTGACTTGTTACAAAAAGGAATAAAAATGAAAAAAATAATCAAACGTTCTGTAGTTGGTCTTCTTGTCTTATTATTTGGCCTGATTCTGATTTTGGTACCTTCCTCAATTCAGTCCTCTGATCAGTTAAAGAATGTAGAGAGCACAATTAGTTTGTCTAGTATGGTTGAATCTGGACTTCAGAATGCAACAGTAGGAACAAATGGTTTAAGTACAGAGATTACGATTAACAGCAAACAATTTAATCAGTTACTGAAATCATTTTTGACTGATAATCAGAGTCAAGAATTATTGGAGAGTGCGTATAGCATTGAAGGAGATAAATTGAGATTGCAACTCCCTATAAAAATCCTTGGGGTTGACAGCAAACTTGATTTGCGATTCTACGCGGCCTACGAAAATCATACCCTACGATTTGATCTTGCTAGCTCTCGTCTAGGAAATCTACCAGTACCAAAAGCTATTGTAGCTTCGATTTTACAAAATAGATTGAAAGACCAGTCCAGCAATCTAGCCATGGAACAAGAAACAATATTGGTTTCTCTACCAGAGTCTCAGTTTAAAATTACAGGACTTAACATACAGGATAATACTGCTAAGGTTAAGCTGACAATGAATGTGTCAGGTTTGCTGGGTCAGTAGGAGTAGAGAATATGCTTATAGTAAATTCAGCTCAACCTGATTTTATTCAAATTAATAGCAACTTGCGTTTGCGAGCTTATGATGGCCACTATCAAGTGGCCTTTTCTTGGTATCAGGATCCAGAGCTTGTCTATTTAATTGACGGCAAAAAAGAAAGCTATTCGCTAGAAAAAATCAAGAAGATGTATGAGGTCCTTAGTCACCGAGGAGAACTATATTTCATTGAAGTTAAGCAGGATGATTCTTGGTTGCCAATTGGTGATGTGACATTTTCAGAGAATGACTTACCTATTGTTATCGGAGTGGAGACTTATCGATCTATTGGTATTGGACGAGAAGTTATCGGAGCATTGATTGAGAGGGCTCGATCTCTGTCTTATCGTCAGTTACGGGTTCAGGACATTTATGGTTTTAATCTCTCTTCTAAAAAGCTATTTACTTCATTCGGTTTTTATCCTTATGAAGAGACGGAGCTGGGACATCGTTATGTTTTAGATTTACTTTTACCTCTAACTGATATCCAGCCCAGCCAATTTTTCCTTTCAGAAAAAAAGCTAGAAGAAATTGCGACGTGGTTTGACCAAGAAGAATTAAAGCCATTGCCAGTAAAAAGATTGGAGGGGAAATGGTTCCTGACAGATGGTCATAGCAGAGCTTTCACTGCATATCTTAGAGGATGGTCAGAAATACCGATATATTTTGACAGAGACGACATAAATTTAAAATTTTATTCCAATTGTATTAGACTCTGTAAGGAAAAGAAGATCTTGTCAATAGCTGATTTGAAGGACCGTATCTTATCTGATGAAGCCTACCAAACAGAATGGCTTGACTGGTGTAAAAATTCCTTTGAAAGTATAAATGGGATGGACAGCTAATTCGTCTTTTTTTCACTAGTTGTGATATAATAAACAAGAAAGAATTAGAATAATATCATAATAAATCAAAGGAGTAGCAGATGTTATACGAATTTTGTGCTGAAAATGTAACCTTGCTTGAAAAAGCAATGCAAGCAGGAGCTCGTCGTGTTGAACTCTGTGACAATTTAAGTGTCGGAGGAACCACGCCAAGTTATGGAGTCATTCGTGCTGCAGTAGACTTGGCCAAGCCTTATGAGACTAGCATTATGACCATGATTCGTCCTAGAGGTGGTGATTTTGTATATACTGACCTTGAAGTAGCAATCATGATCGAAGATATTAAAAAGGCGCGTGAAGCTGGAAGTCAGGGTGTCGTATATGGCCTACTGACAAGGGAGAATGAACTAGACACAGAGAATCTTGAGTCTTTGCTAGCTGTGTCACAAGGTTTAGAAGTAGTCTTTCACATGGCTTTTGATTCTATTCCAAGAGACAAGCAATTCGAGGACTTGGATTGGTTGGCTGAGCATGGTGTTAAGCGTATTCTGACTCATGGAGGTCCAGCTACAGAGACGATTCAAGAACACTTTGCTTGGCTAAAAGAGTTGGTGGCCTATGCAGACAAGCGAATTCAAATCCTGCCTGGCGGTGGTATTACGACTCAAAATCGCGATGAAATCGTTGTTGAGTTGTGCGTGGATCAGCTACATGGAACCAAAGTAGTATTTTAGGAGGATAAGGAGAGGAGCTGTGGCTCCCTTTCCTTTTTATAGACATGTTTGAACTATTCGAAAAATATAAAGCTAACTATGATAAGCTAGTTAAGTATGGTTTTTTAGAAAAGGAAGGCATCTATCAGATATCAAGAAAAGTCATGTCTGGAGATTTTCAGATGGTGATCAATGTTGAAGATAGTAGTGTCAGTTTTCAGCTGTTTGATTGTGAGACAGGGGATGAGTATAGGCAGGTTCACATGGAATCTATGACAGGCGAGTTTGTCGCCCAGGTGCGTGAAGCTTGTTTGGACCTTCTCTTAGATATTCGTCGCCATTGTTTTGATGAAATTGGTTTCCTTTATGAACAAAGTCAGCGCTTGGTAGCTCACGTTTCTGAGCGTTATCAGGGAAGTTTGGAGTACCTTTGGGCTAAGTCTTCAAGAAAAAGTTCTACCCAGGCAGCTGTATTTCGCCATGAAGGTACAAAGAAGTGGTATGGAGCCTTTCTGACGACTGACTGGTCTAAGTTTGAGTCAGGAAGAAGCGGAGCAATTGAGGTTCTTAATGTCAAGAACAATCAGGTCTCAGAACGAGTCCAAGAAAAAGGAATCTACCCAGCCTTTCATATGAATAAAAAATATTGGCTGAGTCTCCCGCTAGATGATACTCTAACGGATCAAGAATTATTCTCTCTTTTAGAAGAGAGCTTTCTTTTAACAAAGAAAAAATAAGAGGCTGAGTTTTCCAGCCTTTTTCGCTGTCAATAATCCAAAAATGAGTGTATAATGAATAGTATTTGAAGATTAGAAATAAGGACAAGTATGAAGTTATTAAAGAAATTATCTTGGTTTTTTAAATTAGAAAAGTGGCCCTATATTACTGGTATTTTAGCCTTGTCTTTGGTCAGTCTTTTAAACTTGCTTCCACCTCGTGTGATTGGAGAAGTGATTGACCAGATTGCCAGTAAAGATTTGACGAATCTGGAATTAGCCTATCAACTTTTTATTTTGGTTTTGTCAGCCTTGGCCATGTATGCTTTGCGTTTTGTCTGGCGTAAGTATATTTTGGGGACAGCCAATCGTCTGGGTAGAATCTTACGCTACCGTCTCTTTGAGCATTTTACTCATATGTCTCCTTCCTTTTATCAAACTTATCGGACAGGTGATTTGATGGCTCACGCCACTAATGATATCAATGCTGTTGTTGGGGTTGCTGGTGGAGGAGTCATGTCAGCTGTAGACGCTTCAATCACAGCTCTTGTGACTGTTCTTACCATGTTTTTCGTCTTGGACTGGAGATTGACTCTGATTGCCATTTTACCCTTGCCTTTTATGGCCTGGGGAACCAGTCTGATCGGTCGAAAAAATCATGAAAGTTTTAAGGCAGCACAAGAAGCCTTTTCAGATTTGAACAATAAGGTCCAAGAAAGTGTCTCAGGTATCAAAGTGACCAAGTCTTTTGGTTATCAAGATGCAGAGACAGCTGCTTTTGCTAGGATTAACCAAGATGTTTTTAAGAAAAATATCCTTGCAGCTAAGTACAATGCCCTTTTTGATCCTATGGTTCTGATTTTTGTCGGTCTGTCCTATCTTTTAACCTTGATTTTTGGTGGTCTTTTCATTAGTCAAGGTCAGTTGACAGTGGGAGAGTTGGTCACTTTTATTACTTATCTGGATATGTTAGTCTGGCCCCTTCAAGCTATGGGCTATCTCTTTAATATTAGTCAGCGAGGAACTGTGTCTTATGAGCGAATTGAAAGTCTACTAGCCCAAGAAAGTGATGTGATAGAAGTAGCTTCGCCCATTACGGATATAAAAAACGGTCGCCTGGATTATTCTATTCAAGAATTTGCATATGATGATCGACCAACTCTCAGGGATATTCATTTTTCAATTGAGCAGGGGCAGACCTTAGGCATCGTTGGTGTCACAGGCTCTGGGAAGACGACCTTGCTTCGTCTTCTGCTTCGAGAACAAGATATACAAGAGGGGAGTATTTACCTGGCTGGACATGACATAAGAGATTACAGCCTTTCTGCTTTGCGGAGCTTGATTGGTTATGTTCCTCAAGATCAAATCTTGTTTGCTACATCGATTCGAGATAATATCCGCTTTGGGAATCCAAGTCTTTCTGATGAGGACGTTATCGCCGTTACTAAACTTTGCGGAATTTATGAAGACATCATGCAAATGCCCGATGGATTTGATACTTTGGTTGGGGAGCGTGGTGTATCCTTATCGGGTGGACAAAAGCAACGCTTGGCCATGTGTCGTGCTTTGATTCTCAATCCTGATATCTTAATCTTGGATGATTCTTTATCTGCTGTTGATGCAAAGACCGAGCACTTGATTTTAGATAATCTCAAGAGGGAGCGATCTGGTAAGACAACTTTGATCACTGCTCATCGTTTATCAGCAGTCGTGCATGCAGACTTGATCCTAGTTTTAGATCAGGGACAGGTTATAGAAAGTGGTAGTCATCAGGAACTTTTGACACAGGATGGCTGGTATGCCACTACTTATCAAAATCAGCAATTGGCTGAGAGCTTAGAGGAGGTCTAACATGAAAAAACAATCAACTTTTCAAAGACTTCTAAGCTATATGCTTGCTTATAAATGGCTTACACTGTCAGCATTTGCTTTTGTTTTTCTAACCACTTTAGTTACAACTGCCCTACCACTTTTGGCTAGAACTTATATTGACCAGTTTATCAGTTTGGGGAAAGCAGCTGCTGGTTTTTATCTCTTGGCTATTTACTATGGCTTGTTTATACTGCGCGTGCTTTTGACTTTTTTAGGTCAGTATTCATTTGCAAAGGTAGCACACAGTATTGTTCGTGACTTACGTCAAGAAGCCTTTGCCAATATTCAAAAGCTACGAATGGCCTATTTTGACCAAACACCTGCTGGAGCCATCGTTTCTCGTCTGACCAATGATACTCAAGCAGTGGCGGATATGTTTAGTAGTATTTTCTCAAGCTTTTTAAGTTCAATCTTCATTTTAGTGGTAACTGCCGCAACTATGTTTGCTCTGGATTGGCATCTGGCTCTTTTAATCCTTTTATTTTTACCAATCATGCTGGCCTCGATTTTACTTTATCAAAAACTGTCAACTGGCTTGCTCAAGCAAGTCCGTAGTAAGTTGAGCGATTTAAACGTAAAGCTTTCCGAGACTATTGAAGGAATGAGGATTGTCCAAGCCTTTGGTCAGGAAAAGCGCTTGATTGATGAATTTGAAGAAATTAATCAGGAGCACCTAAACTACACCAATCGATATCTGGATGTCAACAGTCTCCTTTTACGACCAGCCATGTCTCTTTTGAAAATTCTGGCCTATGGCGTTATTCTGACTTATTTTGGTCTAACTTGGCAAACTGCAGGAATTACAGCTGGTATCATGTATGCCTTTATCCAGTACGCTAACCAACTCTTTAATCCTTTGATTGAAGTCATGCAAAATTACTCAGTTCTTCAGACCTCTATGATTTCTGCTGAGCGTGTTTTTGAAGTCATTGATAGGAGAGACTATGAACCAATCCAAAAAAATAAAGACTTGAAAATCCAAAAAGGCGATATAGAATTCAAAGACGTTAGTTTTTCTTATGACGGAAAAAGAGATATTTTGAAACATATTTCTTTCAAGGTCAAGCAAGGTGAAACGATCGCTTTTGTTGGATCTACTGGATCGGGTAAATCCTCCATCATCAACCTCTTTTTGCGCTTTTATGAGTTTGAAAGAGGACAAATTCTGATTGATGGACAAGATATAAAAGACTACAGCCAAGCAGAGCTTAGGCGACATATTGGACTGGTCCTTCAGGATCCTTTCCTTTACCATGGGACTGTTGCTAGCAATATCCAGATGTACCAAGAAGGACTTAGCCAACAGGACATTGAAGAGGCTGCTAAGTTTGTTGATGCTCATGACTTTATTCATCAACTGCCATTGACTTATGATGCACCAGTAACAGAGCGAGGAGCTGCATTTTCCAGTGGCCAGCGCCAGCTCTTAGCTTTTGCTAGGACAGTCGCTACCAAGCCTAAGATTTTGATTTTAGACGAGGCTACTGCCAATATTGACTCAGAGACAGAGGAGTTGATTCAAGCCTCACTGAAAAAAATGCGACAAGGCAGAACGACAATTGCCATCGCTCATCGCCTCTCTACCATTCAGGATGCCAATTGTATCTATGTGCTAGATAAGGGCCAGATCATCGAATCTGGCAGTCACGAAGAGCTCCTAGCTCAAAATGGTACCTACAAGAAAATGTATCAACTTCAGGCAGGAATGCTGGAAAAAGCTTAGGAATGAATTTTCCTAAGCTTTTTTTACATATTTTTTTAGTCCCTCTATAGAGGCTTCTAGGTCTTGGTATCGAATTTTGACATAGCGATAAGGGCAAGGATCAATATAAGCAGACTCAAAGAAGTCAAGCGGGAGGCCACTATGTTTAAGAGAGCTTATGGATGTTAGTGTTTTTAGATCTAATAAAATACCTCCTGGTGTCAGTAGGTAAGGTAGTCCAAAACCAGCTTTTTCAAGTAAATGTTGGGCATTTTCTTTTTCTTCCTCTTGTAAACGCAGTAGCGCCAGTCTATTTTTCTGAAACATTTGATTATCGATATAAAGGGAGAGAGCCTTTTGCATGATAAGATTGCTGTCATAGTCCAAAATGCTTTTGAAAGCGATAAATTGCTTCTTGACGCTATCAGGCAATAGCAAAGCTGTAATTCGAAGAGCAGGGAAAAGACTGGTTGAAAAAGATTTGATATAAATAACAGAGTCACTATCATCTAGATAATGAAAGCTTAGTTCTGACTTATTGTCAAAATCAGCTAGGTAATCATCCTCAATAAGAAAGACCTGATAAAGTTTAGCTAGGCGGAGAATTTCTTCTTTTTCCTGACGGCTATAAGTGTGGCCTAAGGGATAGTGAAAGCGAGGAATGGTATAGAAAAACTTGATGTTTCCTGAACGAAAGATATTTTCCAATTCCAATAAGTCAATTCCTTTTGGAGTTCGTTCTATGGTCTTATATTTTAAATTTTGAGCCTTCAGCAAATCATTTATTCTGTGATAAGTTGGTTGTTCTACTAAAATAGTGTCGCCGTGATTAGGGAAGTCTATTTGAGATAGGATATAGAGTGCTTGCTGGGTACCAGATGTCAAAGCTATCTTGTCTAGAGTTGGGTATATAGCTGATTCTAGAAGTAGATTTTTGACAGATTGTCTCAAATCTTTCAGTCCCTCTTGTTGAGAGTAGTAGTTAAAAAGGTAATTCTCACGCCCAATCAAGGTTTCATTTAGGCAGATGCGAAAATCTTCATAGACTTGATGGCGGTCGTTTCTTAAGGGAAGCTCTAGATCATTATTTTCTTCTTGAGTTTGCTCTAATACATAATAACCGCTTTTGGGAACGGCATAGATGTACTTCTGATAACTCAGATCTAGAAGAGCCTTTTGAACGGTATCCTTGCTACAATGGTAACTTTTAGACAAAAGCCGAATAGAGGGAAGCTTATCTCCTTTTTTAAGCTGTCCACTCTTGATTTGTTCAATCAGATGATCTGAAATTTCTTGATATTTTGTCTTAAGCATACAACTGTCCCCATACAGATTGGATTTTTTCATATTGTAACTTATTTTAAAGTTTTTTACAATAAAAAAGTAGAAATGGAGAGGGACGAATGGAATGGTTATGACAAAACCAGAGAGAATTATTTTAGCTAGTGATATTTCTGGCTTAGGGAAGGTTGCTGTGACAGCAGCCCTGCCATTGTTTGCCATATGTCAGTTGGAAGTCTCTGTTCTTCCCACAGTTCTTCTATCATCTCACACTGGTGGTTTTCCTAAAGTTTATATTGATGACTACACTGTTGGAATGCAGGCTTTTTTAAAGCAATGGCAGAGTATTGGTGTTGAGTTTTCAGCTTTGGTGACAGGCTATCTCAAGTCTAGCCAGCAAATCGCATCTCTTATAGATTTTATAGAGCAGGAGAACCTTCCCTTGATTGTAGACCCTATTATGGGTGACAATGGTGAGCTATACAAAGGCTTTGATGATCATTATATTTCCAGTATGCGTACTCTCTGTCAAAAAGCAGATTTGATTTTGCCCAATTTAACAGAAGCTTGTTTTCTTGCTGATTTGCCTTATCAAGATAATGATTTGACAGAGCAATTTTTAAAAAGTCTTGCTCAGCGTCTGAGCGAATTAGGTGCAAAGAAAATTCTATTGACCGGTCTCCCACTGAGTCACGATCAGATAGGTGTTGCTTATTTCGACAAAGAAGAAGGCGTATTTAGTCTGTATAGAGGTAAGAGATTTCAGCAACAATTCTTTGGAACAGGGGATATGTTGACTGGCTTGGTAGCGGCTGCATTTGTACAGGGGATTGACCTGCAAAAGTGTCTTCCAGTTTTCATTAACTTCATCGAGAAAAGTTTAGTAACGACACTGAATTGTGACTCTGATCTTCGTTATGGAGTATACTACCAGCCCCATTTGGGAGATTTATTTATAGAATTTAAAAGATTATTGGAGGTTTCTAATGGAAAATAATAAACTAACTACTCGTGAACTAGTGGAATTGAGTCTCTTTTCGGCTCTAATACACTTAGCATTCAGTTTTTCAGAATTCTGTTGGTCCTCAATTTATTCATTTTGGAAATGCTCTAGTTGTGGTAGCTACTCTTATTTACGGAGTAAGAAAAGGTGCTTTGGTTGCAACCGTTGGTCTGGGAGTCTTTGATATATTAAACGGGTATGCTTCAGTAGTTTGGATTACAATTTTGGAAGCATTAGTTGTTATTCTTGTTGTTCATTTTGTTTATGAAGCAATGCCAAAGTGTAGGGGAAAGTTAGTGATTGTTGGTTTTGCAGCTGCTTTGACCAAAATAGTATTAAATCTATTCAAATGCACTTTGATTGGAATGCTCGGCAACCTCACTTTAGGTGCTTCCTTAAATTTAGCTCTTGTTAAGATAGTTGGAACTTTTGGTTCAAGCTTGGCTACAGTTATAGCTGTTCCTATCCTTTATCCAATATTTAAGAAAATTAGTGAAACAATTAGAAAATAATTTTAAATATCAAATATAATTTAAATACTTTGGATAGAAAGAATCAGTAATAAAAAAATGCATATTTAAAGACGGTTTATAAACTCGTCTTTTTTAGTATTTGAGAATGAAAAAATAATCAATTTTTTTGTAAAAAATGCTTAGAAAGCCGTTGTTTCCACTAAAAATATGATACTATAGATACGATACTTTTTTAAATACTAAGTTTTTGGGATATTAAATTAAGTAGAGGGGATTACATGTTTTTTAAACGTCAAAAGGGACAATACCACGAAGTTGAACGTGTTACGCGTTTTAAACTGATTAAGTCTGGAAAACACTGGCTTCGTGCGGCTACATCTCAATTTGGTCTTTTAAGATTAATGAAGGGTTCTGATATTTCTTCCGCAGAAGTGAAAGTAGTGGAGGAGCAGTCTGTAGAAAAGGGTGGACTGAATTACCTGAAAGGGATTATAGCAACGGGAGCTGTGCTTGGTGGAGCTGTTGTAACAAGCTCTTCTGTTTATGCTGAAGAGGAACAAGCCCATGAAAAAGTGATTGATACGAGGGATGTTTTAGCAACTCGTGGAGAAGCAGTTTTAAGCGAAGAAGCTGTAACTACTTTGTCATCTGAAGAAGCCAATCCAGTGGAATCCTTATCAGATACTTTGTCAGCAAGTCAAAGCACTTCAGCGAGCTCTTCAGTTTCAACTAGTTTATCTATATCAGAGTCGTTTTCAGTATCAGCATCATTATCATCAAGTTCAAGTCTATCACTGTCTAGCTCAGAATCTGCAAGTGCCTCTGAGTCTCTTTCTGTTTCCTCAAGTGCGTCTGATTCTGTGAGTGCAAGTACAAGTACGTCAGATAGTGCTTCTCAGTCAGTCTCAGCCAGTCAGAGATCTACCACCTCTACATCAGAGAGTACTAGATCCGAAAGTAGCCAACAGTCGACAGAAGCATCTAGTCAAACAGGGCGGAGAAGAACGCGTCGAGCTGTTACTGAAAGTGCTCCTAACGTTGAGTATCACGATGTAAAAGGGGACATGATTCAAAGTGTCACAACAAGTTTTGATGATACTACTCGACTTTTGACTTGGACGATTAACCTAACACCAAGACAAGTAAAGTCCAATCTTGGCGCACTAGTATCTATCAGTGGTAATCAGGAAACTCGTACAGTAACGATAAACGGTAAAAATGCTGCAAATGGAGGAGTCTACAATTCAGGCGGCGCTTGGAATCTGTATACTGGTGAATCTGTTAACAATAATGTTCTCAGAATCACTACTCAAGTAAACGATACCGGTGGGGAAGTCAAACTTGGACTCCGCTTAGTAACAAGTGATAAAAAAATTACCAATACAAACCTACCGCTTGAGTTTGAACAAGTTGCTGCTACGACAAATGGAAGTTGGGATAAAGCAGGATATAACACAACGATTGTTGAAAAGGACACAGAAAGACCAGTTGTTGATGTTCCAAGTGAAATTACTGTTTATCGTGGTGAGTCATTTGAATATTTTGCGACAGTAACAGATAATTCAAATGCTTTTGATTTGGCTAAAACGGTTGTTCGCTGGTTATATAATAACCAACCTGGTAGAGGCACTGAATGGTTGCAGTATTCTGTGACTCAAGTAGGGAATCAGTTAAAAGTTAGAATTTTTGGTAATGTTCCAATAGACACAACAATTGGTGATTACACTCGTTATGTTGTAGCTACGGATGCCGCGGGAAATGTAAATGCAACACAAACAGAAATGGGAAATGCTGCTGTTGCCAAGACATCGGTAAATGGTCAGTTTAAACTGATTATTCGATTTAGAATTAAAACACCCGAAAATACCGTATTTGTCAATAATCCAAATCAATTAACAGAAGTAGAAAAAAATTTAGTTCGTGAAGCTGTCAAGAAGAGCAATCCCGATTTAAGAGCTCAAGATGTTCTAAATTCCAATTACGTCACTGGTATTACTGTCTCAAACAATGGTACAACGACTATCACTTATAGAGATGGTAGAAAAGACATTATTGACGGAAGTGAATTTATTGATACAAGAGCTGGAAGTATATCTAAATCTCAGAGCACTTCCAATTCTATCAGTGTTTCTCTTTCCAAAAGTGAGAGCGCTTCAGCAAGTTTAGTGACCTCAAAATTAAATTCCATTAGCTCAAGCGCATCTGTATCAGCAAGTACATCTGCCTCTACTAGCGCCTCAGTCTCTGCCAGTGAGTCCACATCGACCAGTGCATCTGTATCGGCAAGTGGGTCCGCATCAACGAGTACGTCTGTAAGTGCGAGCGAATCAGCGTCAACGAGTGCGTCTGTTTCAGCAAGTACGTCCGCTTCAACGAGTGCCTCAGTATCAGCAAGCGAATCAGCTTCCACAAGCGCTTCAGTAAGTGCCAGCGAATCCGCTTCAACGAGCGCATCGGTAAGTGCGAGCGAATCCGCCTCGACGAGTGCATCTGTTTCAGCAAGTATGTCCGCTTCAACGAGTGCCTCAGTAAGTGCCAGCGAATCAGCGTCAACGAGTGCGTCTGTATCAGCGAGCGAATCAGCTTCAACGAGTGCGTCTGTTTCTGCGAGTGAGTCCGCTTCAACGAGTGTATCTGTATCTGCAAGTACGTCCGCGTCGACGAGCGCGTCAGTAAGTGCGAGTGAGTCAGCTTCAACAAGCGCATCGGTAAGTGCTAGTGAGTCCGCTTCAACCAGCGCGTCAGTAAGTGCGAGTGAGTCCGCATCGACCAGTGCATCTGTATCAGCCAGCGAGTCAGCCTCAACCAGTGCATCTGTTTCTGCCAGCGAATCCGCGTCAACGAGCGCATCTGTATCAGCAAGCGAATCAGCTTCAACCAGTGCATCTGTATCAGCGAGCGAATCGGCCTCCACGAGTGCGTCAGTAAGTGCGAGTGAGTCCGCATCGACGAGCGCGTCTGTCAGTGCCAGTGAATCCGCATCGACCAGTGCATCGGTAAGTGCGAGCGAATCCGCGTCTACGAGTGCGTCTGTAAGTGCTAGCGAGTCAGCATCGACGAGTGCCTCAGTAAGTGCGAGTGAATCAGCGTCAACGAGTGCATCTGTTTCAGCAAGTACGTCCGCGTCCACAAGCGCTTCAGTAAGTGCGAGCGAATCGGCCTCCACCAGTGCATCAGTAAGTGCGAGTGAGTCCGCTTCAACCAGTGCCTCAGTAAGTGCGAGCGAGTCCGCTTCAACGAGTGCGTCAGTAAGTGCCAGTGAATCGGCATCCACGAGCGCATCTGTTTCTGCAAGTGAATCCGCTTCAACAAGTGCCTCAGTATCAGCGAGCGAATCAGCCTCAACGAGTGCGTCAGTTTCTGCAAGCGAGTCCTCGTCAACCAGCGCGTCAGTAAGTGCAAGCGAGTCCGCATCGACGAGTGCATCTGTAAGTGCGAGCGAATCCGCGTCAACCAGCGCTTCAGTATCAGCGAGTGAGTCTGCTTCAACCAGTGCATCAGTCTCTGCAAGCGAATCTGCATCCACGAGTGCATCAGTAAGTGCGAGTGAGTCCGCGTCAACGAGTGCCTCAGTAAGTGCGAGTGAATCGGCCTCCACGAGCGCATCGGTAAGTGCGAGTGAGTCCGCGTCGACGAGCGCATCTGTTTCAGCAAGTACGTCCGCTTCCACGAGTGCATCTGTAAGTGCCAGCGAATCGGCCTCCACGAGTGCATCTGTATCTGCAAGCGAATCCGCGTCAACCAGTGCATCTGTATCTGCAAGTGAATCGGCTTCCACAAGCGCTTCGGTAAGTGCGAGTGAGTCCGCCTCAACGAGCGCTTCAGTAAGTGCGAGCGAATCGGCCTCCACGAGTGCGTCAGTATCTGCGAGTGAGTCCGCTTCAACCAGTGCATCGGTAAGTGCGAGTGAGTCCGCTTCAACCAGTGCATCGGTAAGTGCGAGTGAGTCCGCCTCAACGAGCGCCTCAGTATCAGCGAGCGAATCATCCTCCACGAGTGCGTCTGTAAGTGCGAGTGAATCTGCCTCAACCAGTGCGTCCGTAAGTGCGAGTGAATCTGCCTCCACAAGTGCGTCTGTTTCTGCAAGTGAGTCTGCTTCCACGAGCGCATCCGTGAGTGCAAGCACTTCAGCGTCCACGAGTGCCTCAGTATCAGCGAGTGAGTCCGCTTCAACCAGTGCATCAGTAAGTGCCAGCGAATCGTCTTCCACTAGTGCCTCAGTATCAGCGAGTGAGTCTGCTTCAACGAGTGCATCAGTAAGTGCGAGCGAATCGGCCTCCACGAGTGCGTCAGTTTCTGCAAGCGAGTCCGCGTCAACCAGCGCTTCAGTAAGTGCCAGCGAGTCCGCATCGACGAGTGCCTCAGTAAGTGCCAGCGAGTCAGCTTCGATGAGCGCGTCTGTCAGCGCGAGTGAGTCCGCATCCACGAGTGCGTCTGTAAGTGCGAGTGAATCAGCCTCAACGAGCGCGTCTGTCAGTGCCAGTGAATCCGCATCGACCAGTGCATCAGTCTCTGCAAGCGAATCGGCCTCCACGAGTGCATCAGTAAGTGCGAGTGAGTCAGCCTCAACCAGTGCATCTGTATCAGCAAGCGAATCGGCCTCCAAGAGCGCATCGGTAAGTGCCAGCGAATCAGCTTCCACGAGCGCATCGGTAAGTGCGAGCGAATCAGCCTCCACGAGTGCGTCTGTCAGTGCCAGTGAGTCCGCGTCCACAAGCGCTTCAGTAAGTGCGAGCGAATCGGCCTCCACGAGTGCATCTGTATCAGCAAGCGAGTCCGCTTCAACGAGTGCATCTGTATCAGCAAGCGAATCAGCTTCCACAAGCGCTTCAGTAAGTGCGAGCGAATCAGCCTCCACGAGTGCATCTGTATCTGCAAGCGAATCCGCGTCGACGAGCGCGTCTGTAAGTGCGAGTGAATCAGCCTCCACGAGCGCGTCTGTCAGTGCCAGTGAATCCGCATCGACCAGTGCATCAGTCTCTGCAAGCGAATCCGCGTCGACGAGCGCATCTGTTTCAGCAAGTACGTCCGCTTCAACGAGTGCCTCAGTAAGTGCTAGCGAATCGGCTTCAACGAGTGCATCTGTAAGTGCCAGCGAATCGGCCTCAACGAGCACATCGGTAAGTGCGAGTGAGTCTGCTTCAACCAGTGCTTCAGTATCAGCTAGCGAATCGACTTCAACGAGTGCATCTATATCTGCAAGCGAGTCCGCGTCAACGAGTGCCTCAGTAAGTGCCAGCGAATCCGCTTCAACGAGTGCCTCAGTAAGTGCAAGCGAATCTGCGTCGACGAGCGCTTCAGTATCTGCGAGTGAGTCTGCATCGACGAGTGCCTCAGTAAGTGCGAGCGAATCCTCGTCAACCAGCGCTTCAGTATCTGCCAGTGAATCTGCCTCCACGAGTGCGTCAGTTTCTGCAAGCGAGTCCTCGTCAACCAGCGCTTCAGTAAGTGCAAGCGAGTCCGCATCGACGAGCGCATCTGTTTCAGCAAGTACGTCCGCATCCACGAGTGCCTCAGTAAGTGCGAGCGAATCGGCTTCAACGAGTGCATCTGTAAGTGCCAGCGAGTCCGCCTCAACGAGTGCGTCTGTATCTGCGAGCGAATCGGCTTCAACGAGTGCATCTGTAAGTGCCAGCGAATCGGCCTCAACCAGCGCGTCAGTAAGTGCGAGTGAATCAGCTTCAACGAGTGCATCAGTAAGTTCGAGCGAATCGGCCTCCACGAGTGCTTCAGTAAGTGCGAGTGAGTCCGCGTCAACGAGCGCTTCGGTAAGTGCGAGCGAATCCGCATCCACGAGTGCGTCTGTAAGTGCGAGTGAGTCCGCCTCAACGAGTGCATCTGTTTCTGCAAGCGAATCAGCATCGACGAGTGCGTCTGTATCTGCGAGTGAGTCTGTATCGACGAATGCATCAGTAAGTGTTAGCGAATCAATGTCTGTTAGTGAGTCACTATCATTGAGTATTAGTACATCTGTGCTACACAGCCAGCTAAATGATATATATGAAAGCGAATTGTATTCACTAAGTCTTTCTGAAAGTTTGTCTGCTTCACAATCGCTTAGCCAGAGCCTGTCTGAGAGTCAATCTTCTTCAGCAAGTCAATCAATGCATGATAGGATTTCTAAAGGACAACTTCCTCGAACAGGTGAATCTGAAAACAAAGCATCCATTTTGGCTTTAGGGTTAGGAGCTTTGGGATTGGCGTTTAAGAAAAGGAAGAAAAATGAGTCAGAGGATTAAACATTAATTAAAGCAGGAAGTTTTTGAACTTCCTGTTTTGATTTTGTTATCAAAATCCTTGATATTCTAGCTTTTTCTAGCAATATTTTATATAATATCTAGTATAGCTTGATGTATTTGTACTTGATGTATTCAACTAAAAATTGGATAAGTAATTATCTAGAAAATCGCAAGTAATTATGGACATAAAAATATAGTAAAATCTAGATTTAAAAACTCATTCTATTTTTGCTAGAAAACTCTATGATTTCTTGATTTTACAGTTGTGAAAGAGTTATAAATAACCTTCTAGATTGAGATTAAGTTAATGATTATTTTCATAAGGAGTATGTGGCTAAGTGGATATGTTAGAGAATAAAAGTATGGCTAACTATGATGAATACCGAGCAGTTGTTATTTGTGCCAACTTTTCTGATTGTAATCAAGTTTTAACCACCATTAAGTCCATTGTCTGCCACAATCGCTTTATCAAGTTTTATGTCATCAATAGTGACTTTCCGACAGAGTGGTTTGTCAGCATGCAAAAAAAGCTGGCCAAGCTGGACTGCCAGATCGTCAATACTCGGGTGGATAGCAGTCATATTAGTCAATATAAGACAAATATCCATTATTCAGTTTTCTTGAGATATTTTACGGCTACTTTTGTACAGGAAGATCAAGCTCTTTATTTGGAATGCGATATTGTAGTAACACGTGATTTATCAGAAGTTTTTGAAGTTGATTTGGGTTCCTATCCGCTTGGAGCGGTAAGAGATCTGGGTGGAGAAGTATATTTTGGCGAGCAGATTTTTAATTCAGGTGTTTTACTAATTAATGTGAACTACTGGAGAGAAAACGATATTGCGGGTCAATTGATTGAGATGACTGATAACTTACATGATAAAGTCAGTCAGGATGACCAAAGCATTCTCAATATGCTCTTTGAAAACCGCTGGATGGAGCTGCCTTTTGCTTATAACTGCATTACGCTCCACACGACCTTTTCGGACTATGAGCCAGAAAAAGGTCTTTATCCGCCAGTGATTCACTATCTGACCGAGCGCAAGCCTTGGAAAGAGTATACTCAGTCCATCTATCGTGAGGTCTGGTGGTTCTATCAGGGACTGGATTGGTCGGATATGCAGGAGCCAGTCGGAGCCCTGACTCAAAAGATGGTAGAAGTGGAAGATGGCCCTAGTCTGTCCTGCCTAGTCTACACCTACTCTTGTGATCTGTTGCATATCAACTATCTGATTCAAGCCCTGCCTACCTGTCATTTCTACATTGCGGCACCGGTAGTTGTAGCAGAGCCAATCACGCGTCTGCTCCAGTATCCCAACGTCAGCGTCAGTTCAGATATTGCTGGTATTCCGGCTCTCTTGGATTCGCTGGAAGCCAAGTCTCAGCTGTTGCTGGATATCAATGCCGGTGATGAGGTAGGTGGTATCATTGCTCGCTTTAAGTCTTCTGGCAAGCCAGTCTTTGCCTTTGACAGCACAGCCCATGGCCAGCAGGGGCAGGAAGTCTTTCCAGCTGATAATCCTGAAATCATGGTTCAGGCTATTGAGAAGCTAGGCATGGCCGAGCCTGAGGAGTGCCAGATTTCTGTACTCTCTATCGACCAGTCGCTGGATTATCTCTTGGAGAAAGGTGCTTCAGTGGTTCGTTTTGGAGATGGGGAGATGGATTTGATTGCAGGTCGTGGTATACCTTATCAGGAGTACGACCCTGAGCTGTCAGCGCGTTTGAGAGAGATGATGGCTATGGAAAGCGATGAACGTTTGATGGTCTGTCTGTCCGATGTCTTTACAGGGCTAGAGCGCTATTCCATTGATGCCCAGAATTTTTGGAAAGCTCATCTGCAGCACCATTTGGCAGATTATCTAGAAATTTGCCGGGCAACTTGGTATGGATCAACTTTTATTTCCCGGCCTTATATCGACTTGGAAGATAAGACGCCGTCTGCGGGCTATTTTGCAAAGCTCAAGCAGCTATGGCAGGACAAGGATCTCTTGATCGTAGAGGGCTTGACTTCTCGCTCTGGTGTGGGCAATGACCTCTTTTACGGGGCTAGGTCCATCAAGCGAATTATCTGTCCTTCTCGCAATGCCTTTGGCAAGCTGGAGGCCATCAAGCAGGCTGTTCGAGAGCATGTGGACAATCGTCTGATTTTGACTATGCTGGGTCCGACGGCCAAGGTCTTAGTCTGTGATCTGGTTCAGGAAGGTTATCGGGCGCTGGATATTGGGCATATTGACTCAGAGTATGAGTGGTTCCAGATGGGGGCTAGGCACAAGGTCAAGCTGTCACACAAGCATACGGCTGAGCACAACTTTGATCAGGATATTGAGTTTAGAGACGACCAAGCTTATGACAGTCAGATTG
Organism: Streptococcus sp. 27098_8_75; assembly: GCF_041432475.1. Taxonomy (NCBI): domain Bacteria; kingdom Bacillati; phylum Bacillota; class Bacilli; order Lactobacillales; family Streptococcaceae; genus Streptococcus; species Streptococcus sp. 27098_8_75. The sequence continues at coordinate 197,536 of NZ_JAPVZR010000002.1, read as the reverse complement.
TTGCCAATCTGGCCCAGGAATGAAGATTAGAAAAAGAATATGAAAATTAATATTACCAATCTATACGGTATGTCTGGCCAGAGTACGGCCTTGATTGCCCAGAATGATGTGACCAAGCTAGCCAAGCAACTGGGCTTCAATGAACTGAGTTTTTATTTTTACGATATTTACAGCGACAGCCAGTCGGAGCTCAGTCGTCGTCTGGACGGTATCATGGCTAGTGTTGGCTATGGCGATGTGGTTATCTATCAGTCGCCCACTTGGAATGGTCGGGAGTTTGACCAGGCCTTTATCAGCAAGCTAAAGATTTTGCAGGCCAAGTTAATTACCTTTATCCATGATGTACCGCCACTGATGTTCCCGTCAAACTACTATCTGATGCCGGAGTACATCGATATGTACAATCAGTCAGATGTAGTCATCGTGCCTTCTGAGCAGATGCGGGACAAGCTGCTGGCAGAGGGGCTGACTGTGGACAAGATTTTGATCCAGCGCATGTGGGATCATCCCTATGATTTGCCCCTGCACCAGCCTCAGTTTGCGCCTAAGCTGTATTTCGCAGGAAGTGTGGAGCGTTTTCCACATCTGATCAATTGGTCTTATGCTACGCCACTGGAGATTTTTTCGCTTGAGGAAGAGTCAAATCCAGAGGCCAATGTTAGCTATCGTGGCTGGGTCAGCCGGCCAGAGTTGCTCTTGGAGCTGTCCAAGGGCGGTCTGGGTCTGGTCTGGGGGGTTGAGGAAAATCCAGCAGACGAGCCGGAATACTATGGTCTCAATATCTCTCATAAGTCTGCCACCTATCTGGCAGCTGGGATTCCAGTCATCGTCCCTTCTTATCTGTCCAATGCAGAGCTGATTCGCGAGCACGGTCTGGGCTTTGTCGTAGACAGTCTGGAAGAGGCCAGTCGGATCGTTGAAGGTCTGTCTGTCGAGGAGTATCAGGCTATGGTCGAGCGGGTTAGAAAGTTCTCTTTCCTGCTCAAGGAAGGTTATTTTAGCAAAAAAGTCTTAGTAGATGCGGTGATGGAAGTCTTGTCTTAAAATTCTCGAGCCATCATCATAAGGAGTCAGAGTGAAGTCATTTTTTAAACCGCTTATTCTAAAAAAGTTTCTTTGGACCTTACTTTTTGTATTTATCTATATTTTGGGAAGTAAGTTGACTCTTCCATTTGTTGATGTCTCGAATATAGCTAAACTAAATGGAGATTCAGTAAGCCTAAATTATGCAGCTGCTTTGATGGGTGGAAATTTAAGGAGTATGTCTTTCTTTTCGATTGGACTGGCCCCTTGGATGTCGTCTATCCTCATCTGGCAAATGTTCACTGTTTCGAAACGATTGGGACTTAATAAACTTTCTATGGAGAGTCAAGAAAAGAGAAGGATGTTGTTGACTCTAGCTATTGCTCTGATTCAATCCTTAGGTTTAGTTCTTAATTTGCCTTTGAAGACAGTGGTAGGAGTTGGGCAAGGAACGATTGTCTTCCTGGATACCTTGATCTTAATAGCGGGAACATATTTTCTTATTTGGCTGACTGACCTTAATTCATCAATGGGGCTTGGAGGTTCCATTATGATTGTCATGGTCAGTATGATCTCCTATATTCCGCAGGACATATGGCTTTCGATCCAAGAACTCAAAATTTCTCCTCTTATTTTAGCTGTAGTAGGGCTTTTGAGTCTTTGTTTTCTATATCTTGCTGTTTTAGTTGAAAGAGCCAAGTACAGAATACCGATCAATAAGATAAATATCCATAATCGTTTTAAAAAATATTCCTACCTAGATATTCGAGTGAATGCTGCTGGGGGTCTTCCTATTATGTATGCCATGACTTTGGTCAGCATTCCCCAGTATTTCCTCATGCTAGTTCTGTTTTTCCAACCAAATAATAGGCTGGTGAAAGAATGGATTCTAAGGTTAGCGATGGGTGGAATACCTTGGTTGATTCTCTATCTGCTGACTATTTTTATTCTGGCTTGGGCATTTGCTTTTATTAATGTTAACAGTGATCAAATCGCAGAGCGGATGCAAAGGAGTGGGGAATATATTGAAAATTTGTATCCTGGTGAAGCAACCCGTCGTTATATTCACAAAACAATAGGTTATTTTGCCTTTGTCGGAGCGCTTTATCTAGTTTTGGTGGCTGGTCTTCCAATGCTTCTGATTTTCTTGGATATTCGCTATATGAGGCTTGGTATGATTCCTGGTATGTTTATGATTTTTATTGGCATGGTCTATTCTATTAAGGATGAGGTAGATACCTTAACACTTAATGACCGTTATCATTCATTGTTCTAGGAGGAACTATGTATTATTTTATTCCTTCATGGAGTGGAAGTGAAAAGAGGGTTTGGCACCGAGATATTATCCCTTGGTACCGATCTATGCAGAGACTTGAGTTTGATGACACTATTCATCAGATTCGGATTTTTCAAAGTGAGAATCTGCCAGTCAAACTCCTCTTACAAGCCTATATGCCACATGCTCGTTATTTTTTACATCGCCAAGATATCTTTGAGACGGAATACTATTCAGTTTTTGATGAGATCCAGGCTGTAGAATCTAATGATATGCAGGTTTTACAAATCAAAGATCTTGAATGGGAAGTTGATTGTGAATTTATTTATACTCCATTTTTGATTATCGTACATAGGCAAGGACAGCTTTATGCTCATGTCGAGTTTGGAGTAGAAGGCTTTATCAGTTTTATCAAATTTTTCAAGGATGATCAGCTGGAAAAGCTAAATATTTTTGATGATAGAGGCTTTGTCTCTAGTATCGTCTATTATGAAGATGGTCAGGAAATATACCAGGACTACTTAAATCCAAATGGAGATTGGCGTATACGAGAATATCTAAAATTTGAAAATAGTTATGTAGTAGTCAATCCAGTTTTTTCTCGAGACTTTGATAAGCTGGAGTATGAATGCATGCCAGATTTGATTCTTGAGAAGCTGGGATATTATATTTCTCATAATGTTGAAGAAGACAGCCGATTTGTAGTCGCTGCACAGCCTTTTGCTAATCAAGGAGTGCTAGATCTGTTACCTCAACATTCTCATAGTATTCTCAGTTTTTTCCACGAACGTAATCAAGCAAGCAATATAGAGAATCTTAAAGCTGATTTGGAGTATGCGGACTTGGTATTGACAGATCGAATGGATTTCAAAGAGACTCTTCAGAATCGTTTTCCTATCCAGGCAGAAAAGATTCATTACTTGTCTCCATTTGATACACGTTTGCAGCTAGGAAAGAGTCAACAACGTCACGAGTCAAAGATTTTTTATCAAATTGATCTTAGTGAGCTTTTGAATGACTATGCTATTTTTAAGGTTCTGTTTTATGTAGCCCAGCATCCAGACACGGAACTGGTTATCGGTGTATACAATGCATGGCAAGAGGGTATTAAACAGGTGGAGAATAAAGTAGAGGAACTCATTTCTGATTACTTGGATTTAAAAGATTTTATCAAAAAATCTTTTAAAAATAACCAAGCAGAAAACCCTTTGCCAGAAAACCAAGAGTTGGAATACCGATTTAGGATTAGGAACATTACAGATGAGCTTAGCCTGATTCAAGAGTTGGATGATACTCGTCTTATTATTGATTTAAGCCAGCAACCTAATCTTTATACACAAATTGCCGGTATCTCTGCTGGTATTCCACAGATCAATCTGGTTGCATCTGACTATGTGACTCATTTACAAAATGGATGTATTCTTGACTCTATCTCTCAACTTGCAGTTGCTGCAGATTATTATTTGCAGGGGCTAAAAAATTGGAATCAGGCCTTGATTTATTCAATCGAAAAGATCAAACTGAATACTGGACATCAAGTGATTAAGCGGTGGGAGAAGTGGCTCAAGGAGGCTATAGATGAAAAATAAGCTGAAGATCTTACAGATTGGTTCCATTGATTGGAGCAAGGAAGTAGTAATCCCGGATAATATGGATTGGTACTATTTCTTTCCTCACTCTCAGCTGGCTATCAAAAAAGTTATGGAAATGGAGAAAATCAACCATTTCAGTGCCATTATTGTAGATGATTTAGACTTGATTCCAGATTTATTTTTGATTGAATCAAGTATTATTCCTTATACTATTTTTTTCAGTAAAAAGCAGCAAGCCATACAAGAGCCGATCGCCTTTTTCCTTAAACGATATTGCGCTCAACAGGTAGATCTAAGTGATAGACCAAATTTACTGAGAAAACTTTCTAAGGCACTTTTTCGTGGCCAATATGGAGATAAGATGACACCTCTTGATATGGTCGTTAGTCCAGGTTTTAAGGGCAGGATTTGTCACAATGGCTATGAAAATTTGGAATTGGAAGGAAATTTTGGATCAGACTTTAGGCCAATTGTGTCTTGGAAGTATAATATTGTAGCAAGCAAGAAAAATCCTGTAGAAATTTGGCTTGAATACGAAAAAGACTTTAGCTGCGAACTTCGCTTAAGAATATATAATATTCAGGAAGGTTCGGCTGGTGATCTTGTTAGAGAATCAGTTTTTTCGGAAACTGATATGCAGGAAGCCATTGTTTTAGATAATGATTTCACTTCCTTTTTAGGAATCACTTTAGAAGCCAGAGGCTTTGGTACTTTAAAAATTGGTGCCTTCCACCAGCGTTTGACTCGCTATGAATTTGGTAAGTTTGTTTTGGGAGGTAAAATTTTAAAGGATAGACATCGGCAGGAAATCAATTATTTCTTTTATCCTGGAGATTTTAAGCCACCTTTGGTTGTTTATTTTTCTGGCTACCGCAGAGCAGAAGGCTTCGAAGGATTTGGTATGATGAGAGGTTTAGGTTGCCCTTTTCTTTTGATTTCTGATCAGCGATTAGATGGTGGTGTCTTTTATCTAGGTAGCGATGAATTAGAAGAAGGTATTAGACGCATAATCCAAGAACATCTGAAATTGCTAGGTTTTTCTGAGCGAGAATTAATCCTATCTGGTATATCCATGGGAACCTATGGGGCCGCTTATTATGGGGCAGATTTCAGCCCTAGAGCAATTATTTTATGTAAACCACTTGCTAATCTTGGAACAATTGCTCAACGTGGCCGTCTTCAGCTACCAGAAGTTTTTCCAATGGCTCTTGATATCCTTCATCGTCATACAGGAGGGAAAGGTCGAGAAAATGTAACGGAGCTAGATCATCGTTATTGGAAAAAATTTAAAAATGCGGATTTCAGCCGTACTATTTTTGGTCTGGCCTACATGAAGGAAGAAGACTATGATCCAACAGCTTACGAAGATTTAGTACAATACCTCTATCCAACTGAAACCCAGTTAATGAGTAATGGGATTTCAGGTCGCCATAATGACGATTCTACTATGGTGATCAATTGGTTTATGAATTATCATCGCATCATACTAGAAAAAGAATTTGGAAGAAAGAAATGAAGATTCAAAAACATAAGGAAATTTACTGGGGAGAGTTGAGAGGAGCATCTATCTCAAAAACTAGAAAAGATTTCACCTACTTGTATGGTTCAACCATCATATTTCATTCTCCTGACCAGGTCTATTTTGAAAACAAATTAATGGCTTCTGGTCAAACGATTCATGAATGGTCCTCCAGTTGGAACTATCAAGGAGATAGACAGGTACCTTCTCTTCCTTTGATAAAAAGGGGAAGACCTTATTCTTTGACTAGAGATATGACTTCCTACCCTTCCGAAAGTGTTTTTCTAAAACTCATTTTTTTCGATCGTTATAATAAAGAAGTCGGCAATATTGTTGAGCGTTCGGATAAAATGGCTTTTACTTATCCCAAAGAAGCCTACAGCTATAAGGTACAGCTCCTTAGTGCGGGTGTTGAGTCTTTTGAGTTTCACTGCTTAAAGATTGAAGAAATTTTAGAGGAGTCAGATGGTTAAAAACTTTTTTCATATTCAGCGCTTAAAGAAAATTCTAGCCAAAGTTAAGAGTTTTGAAAAAGAGATGGCTAGTCTGTCAGATTTAGACCTACAGAAAAAAACTGACGAATTCAAAAAGAGATTAGCTGATGGGGAAAATTTGGATCAACTTTTGCCAGAAGCCTATTCTGTTGTTCGAGAAGTGGATAAGAGGATTTTAGGATTGTTCCCTTACGATGTCCAAGTCATGGGAGCAATTGTCCTCCACGAGGGAAATATTGCTGAAATGGCGACAGGTGAAGGTAAAACTTTGACAGCGACTATGCCTCTTTATCTAAATGCCTTGTCTGGTCAAGGAGCGATGTTGGTCACTCCTAATTCCTATCTGGCTTTGCGAGATGCGAAAGAAATGGGTCCTGTCTACCGTTTTTTAGGACTGACGATTGAGACAGCAGTGAGGGCGGATGAAACAAAGCCCTTGGAGACCAAGGAAAAACGTAGGATCTACCAGGCAGATATCATATATACAACCAATAGTGCTTTAGGATTCGATTACTTGATCGAAAATTTAGCAGAAAATAAAAAGAATCAATTTCTAAGAGAATTCAACTATGTTATTATAGATGAGATTGACTCTATTCTTCTGGACAGTGCACAAACTCCTTTGATTATATCTGGTGCTCCGCGTGTCCAGTCAAATTTCTATGACATGATGGACACTTTAGTCCAAACTCTCTATGAAGATGAGGATTATTGCTATGATGATGAGAAGAATGAAGTTTGGCTGACCCAGAAAGGAATTCGAGCAGCAGAGTCTTTCTTAGGATTAAACCATCTCTTTTCCAAAGAAAATCAGGAATTGGTTCGACATCTCAATCTAGCCTTGAGAGCTCATATGGTTTATAAAAAAGATCAAGACTATGTGGTACGACAAGGTGAAAATGAAGCAGAAGTAGTGCTTTTAGACCGTGCAACCGGTCGCCTTATGGAATTAACCCGTCTTCAAGGAGGCCAGCATCAGGCGATTGAGGCTAAGGAACATGTTAAACTAACTCAGGAAACACGTGCCATGGCCTCCATAACTTATCAGAATCTTTTTAAACTCTTTCGGAAACTCTCGGGTATGACTGGGACTGGAAAAGTTGTAGAAAGTGAATTCCTAGAAACTTATTCTATGTCTGTCGTTAAGATTCCAACAAATTGCCCTGTCATTCGAAGAGATTATCCTGATCAGATTTACCAAACCTTGCCTGAAAAAGTATTTGCTTCACTGGATGAAGTAAAGCATTATCATGCAAAAGGAAATCCTCTTTTGATATTCACGGGTTCTGTTGAGATGTCTGAAATCTATTCTTCTCTCTTACTGAGAGAAGGAATTGCCCACAACTTGCTAAATGCTAACAATGCGGCTCGAGAAGCACAGATGATTGCTGAATCTGGTCAGCTTGGAGCGGTGACTGTAGCTACATCTATGGCTGGTCGAGGAACAGATATTAAATTAGGTCCAGGAGTAGCTGATCTAGGTGGATTGGTTGTTATTGGAACTGAAAGAATGGAAAACCATAGAATTGATCTACAAATTCGTGGCCGTTCAGGCAGGCAAGGTGATCCGGGGATCAGTAAGTTTTTCATCTCTTTAGAAGATGATTTACTAAAGAAATGGGGACCAGATTGGATAAAAAACTTTTATCGAGATTATTCTCCAGAAGATTTTAAGAACAACCCTATCTTGCTTAAACAAAGACGTTTTAAAAAACTTGTTTCCAAAGCACAAAAAGCTAGTGAGGGCAATGCTAAATTATCACGGCGCCTGACTTTGGAGTATGCTCAAAGTATGAAGATTCAGCGAGAGCTGACCTATGCGGAGCGAAATCGATTACTTGAGGATACAAATGAGATGGAAGAGGAAATCAATAGAGTGCTTGCTTATGTCATTCAACAAGTTGCTTTTGAACAAAATTTTGAAAATAGAGCAGATTTTTATCGATTTATCTTGCACCATTTTAGCAATCGAGCCGAAAGAATTCCCCAGGAGTTTGATATTCACTCTCCAAAAGAAGTCTCTCATCTTCTTCAAGCCATTGCTGAGCAGGAATTATTGACAAAGAAAAGCTATCTTAAGTCGGACAAGCTTTATAGTCAATTCCAGCGTTTAGCTATTCTTAAGGCGATTGATGAGAACTGGGTTGAACAAGTAGACTATTTGCAACAGTTAAAAAGTGCTTTGAGTGGATTTCATACTTCTAATAAAAACCCTATAGTTGAGTATTACCAAGAGGCTTATGATGGTTTTGAATACATGAAAGAACGTATGAAACACCAAATTGTTAAAAATCTTTTAATGAGTGAATTGGCACTTAACCCCAAAGGAGAAGTCGTAATGTACTTCCCATAGGATGAGGAAAACATGACAGTATATAACATCAACTTAGGCATCGGCTGGGCCAGCAGCGGTGTAGAATACGCCCAAGTTTATCGAGCCCAGCTTCTTCGCAGGATCCAGCAGCCGGCTAAGTTTATCTTTATGGATATGATTTTAGCAGATAATATCCAGCATCTAACGGAAAATATTGGTTTTCTGGATGAGGAAGTTATCTGGCTTTATAATTACTTTACTGATATTAAGATTGCACCAACGACGGTGACGCTGGACCAGGTACTGGCTCAAGTTGCAGGTCAGCCGGAGCGCTCGGAGAGGGAGGGCAAGATTGTCCGCTATTTCTATTCGCAGAATGATCAGTTTATCACTTGCTATCTGCGACAGGAAGATCAGGACTTTGTGGAGCATGTGGAGTATGTCTCGCGGGGGAGATTGATTCGCAAGGATTATTTCTCCTATGTCCGCTATGCCAGTGAATACTTCGCGCCCCATAATGACGCCGCAACCCTCTACCAGCGCCGTTTCTACCATGAAGACGGCAATGTGGCTTATGACATGCTGATAGAGGATGGTAAGGAAGAGCTTTATCGCTTTCCAGATCGGATTTTCTATTCCAAGGCTGAGCTGGTCCGCTATTTTCTCCAGTGTTTGCAGCTGCAGTCAGATGATGTGGTCATCTTGGATCGGGAGACAGGGATTGGTCAGGTTGTCTTTGAAGAGAGCCAGAAGGCTAAGCTGGGAGTAGTGGTCCATGCGGAGCATTTCAGTGAAAATGCCAGCAGCGACGACTACATTCTCTGGAACAATTTCTATGACTACCAGTTTACCAATGCAGACAAGGTGGACTTCTTCATCGTGGCAACAGAGGCTCAGAAAACGATTCTAGAGCAGCAGTTCCAGCTTTACTCGGACAAGCAGTCCAAGATTGTCACCATACCGGTTGGGAGTCTGGACCAGCTGACTTATCCCAAAGAGCCTCGCAAGCCTTTCTCCATGATTACGGCTTCGCGTCTTGCTACGGAAAAGCATATCGATTGGCTAGTGGCAGCGACTGTCCAAGCCCATGCCCAGCTGCCTGAACTGACTCTGGATATTTACGGTAAGGGGAGCGAAGAGGACAAGCTACGTCGCAGGATTGAGGAAGCGGGAGCTCAGGACTACATTCGGCTCAAAGGGCATGCAGATCTAAGTCAGATTTATGCAGGCTATGAGCTTTATCTGACGGCTTCAACCAGCGAAGGCTTTGGTCTAACGCTCATGGAAGCGGTCGGATCAGGTCTTCCTCTCATCGGCTTTGATGTCCGCTATGGCAATCAGACTTTTATCGATGATGGTAAAAATGGCTATCTGATACCGGTCAGTTCCAATCAAGTCGAGGACCAGATTATTGCTGCTTTTGTGGAGAAAATAATAGCTCTCTTTAGCCAAGGACGCCAGCAGGAAATAAGCCAACATTCTTATCAAGTGGCAGAGAATTATTTGACCAGCCGAGTTGAAGCGGCTTGGTCCCAGCTTTTAAAGGAGGTCAGAGATGATTCAGCTCTTTGATTATTACAATCAGGAAACCCAGGATCTGCATGATTCCCTCCTTGCAGCTGGCTATAACTGTCCGACCATTATCATTGAGGACAATGGCTTTCTGCCGGATGATATGATTTCCCCTTATACTTACTTTCTGGGGGATGAAGAGGGAGCAGACCACCCGCTCTTTTTCAATCAAGTGCCAGTGCCACCTTTCTGGGAAATCACTGGCGACCATCAGGCGGCGCGTGTCAGTGACATGGGAGAAGAAAGGGCACGGATTCACTATGCTAGTCAGTCCAAGAGCCGGCTGGTCAAACAGGTAGATTGGCTGGATAAAAAAGGCCAGCTCCGACTGAGTGAGCGCTATAATAAGCAAGGCCGTTGCTTTGCCAAAACAGCCTATAAATCAGGCCAGGAGGCTTTCAATACAACCTACTACAGCACAGACGGTCAGGAGCGCATCGTGGAGAATCACGCCACCGGTGACATCATCCTGACCCTGGATCAAGAGCCTTTGAGGATTTTTAAAAGCCGAGTGGATTTTATCCGTTTCTTTTTAGAGCGGCTAGACTTTGACTTGGATCACATTCTCTTTAATTCGCTGGCTTATTCTTTCCTGGTTTCCCACAGCCTGACAGGTCGAGCTGGGCAGGATATTCTCTTTTGGCAGGAACCTCTGTATGACGAGCTTCCGGGCAATATGCAGCTGATTCTGGAAAATAGCCAGCTGCGGGCGCAGACCATTGTCATTCCCGACTTGGCGACTTATGAAAAGGCCATGAGTCTAGCTACAGCTGACCAGCAGCAGAAGTTCCTGCATCTGGGTTATCATTATGATTTCAAGCGGGACAACTACCTACGAAAAGATGCTTTAATCCTGACCCATTCGGATCAGATTGAAGGCTTAGAGACCTTGGTTCAGTCCTTGCCACAGCTAGTCTTTCGCATTGCAGCCCTTACGGAAATGTCGCCTAAGCTCTTGTCTATGCTGTCCTATAAGAATGTTGTCCTTTATCAAAATGCCAGTCTCAAGCAGATTGAGCAGCTCTACTTGGAATCGGACATTTATCTGGATATTAATCACGGAGGTCAGGTCCTGCAGGCAGTGCGCAAGGCTTTTGAGAATAATCTCTTAATCCTAGGCTTTGAGCAGACCCTGCATGACAGACACTACATTGCCCAGCAGCATATTTTCGACAGTAGCCAGCCTGCTCAGCTGGCATCGATACTGGAAGAAGCCTTATCTGGTGTTGAGCAGATGCGGTCGGCCTTGCAAGCTCAAGGCCGGCATGCCAATGATGTACCCGTCAGTCTTTATCAGGAGACTCTCCAAAGCTTGTTAGGAGGTCAGCATGGCTAAAAAAGATTTATTTCATAAGGATATTGAGGGGCGGTTAGATGAGCTAAAGCATGGCAAGCCCAAGAAAGAAAAGGCCAGCTTGGGTGAAAATCTCAACAAGATCTTTGTCATCGCTTTGGGCTTGATGATCTTGATTGGCCTGATTTTTACATTGATTGGAGCCTTGAGGAAATAAAATGCAAAAATTATTACTTATTCTGACTATCTTACTTGCTCTTATTTTAATTACATTGGTTATTTCTTTGCCTAGAGAAAACCAACAGTTTTTCAGCGAAACTCGTTCAACAATTGGTAAGTCAGGTTATTGGGAGACAAATTTTTTTAAAAAAATTATTCTTTTGATTGTTAGTATTCTTCTCTTTTTAACCCTCATTTTCTATATAATTCAAACAGCCTAACTTTTTAGATCAAAAAGAGACCCTTAGACTAGGGTCTCTTTTGATTTAAATATTAGGAAGTTGATTCATTATTAGTCGATTTCATATCCCATTAATAATCCGCCTTCTTCTGCATAGAAACTACATAAGCCGGATGTCTGGATAGCTTGAATTTGGGCGTTAGGAAATTTTTCCTTGACTAAGTCAGAGAATTGCTGACAGAATTTATCATTATTGCGGTGAGAGATAATAATTTCACCTCCTGCATAACCCGCCTTGATGATTTCTTCAAAAGCAGCAGACAACGACTTCTTATAGCCTCTAGCCTTCTGCAATAGTTCTAAGGTTCCTTGTGGCCCAGCTTCCCCAACCATGCGAATATTGAGCAAGCCTATGACTGCTCCAATTAGCTTATTTAATCGCCCGTTTTTAACCAGATTATCCACTTTGGCCAGGACAAAAAGTAATTTGGTTTTTGATTGGTAGTTTGTAATTTCTTGTACGATTTCGTCAAAAGAAAGGCCGTTACTAATTAGCTGATTGAGCTTTTGAACAAGCAAGTCAACTTCACCTCCAGCTGATAAACTATCAATCACATGAATATTGACATTCGGATGCTCTTCAAGGTAAAGCTTTTTAGCAACCTGAGCGCTGTTATGGCTCCCAGATAAGGTTCCAGTAATAGTGACAACAAAGATATTATCAGCTCCTGCAAATGCTTTCAGATAGTCATCTGGACTTGGGCAAGCAGATTTGGAAGCAGTTGATGTGGCATACATTTTTTCCATCATTAAGTCAATATTTAGTTCTGCATTGTCAATAAAGATTTCCTGGCCTACCTGAATGGTTAGTGGGACATTTTCAAAATTTGTGTCTAAAGCCAGGTCTTTTAATTCTCTAAAATCGCATCCAGAGTCACTAACGATTTTCCAAGTCATTTTTAATCCCCTTGTTCCTATAATTATACATTGACAAAGATTGTGTCTTTTTTTACAATTATATCATGAAAGACTTTTTCCAGAAAGCTATTGATATCCGATGAGACAAGAAGGAAGAAACTGTTATGCCTGAACGTAAAATATCCAAAAAATCTCTTGAAAACCTAACGATTTCCAATCGGGAATCCAATCGTTTAACTCGTGAATCTTTGGAAATTTCCTTATTACAGTTGTTAGAGAAGAAAGAATTGGCTAAAATCACTATTTCTGAGTTAGTAAACCGTGCTGGAGTATCCAGAGCGTCTTTTTACCGAAACTACAACTCAAAAGAAGAGATTCTAGAGGAGCTTTTTGGCCAGACTGTGCATAATATTATGGAAAAAATGGCTCAGTTCGATTTTAAGACGGAGCTTTACCAAGTATGGCTTGCTCTGTTTAAAGAGGCACAGAAGGAAGCGTATCTCATTCGTTTAGCTGTTGAGTATAATTTAGAGAAACACTTGACGCAAGCAGTTTTTAACTTTTTAGAGAAAGGTCAAGAGTCCAAGAAAGATGCTTCGTCCTACGTTAATTCTTTCTGGAGCTCAGCTTTGGTTTCTGTCCTGTCAAAATGGATCAAAGAAGGTATGAAAGTACCGGCTGAAAAGATTGCTTCTCTTGGTTTGCCTTTAATGGTTCGAGAAAATATCTAGTAAAGAAAAGAGAAAAAAATGGAAACAAAACGATTAGCTTGGGATGAATATTTTGCTGCACAGGCTCTTTTGATTGCCAATCGCTCAACTTGTAAGCGCGCAAGAGTAGGAGCGGTTTTGGTCAAAGACAACAAGGTTATTTCTACGGGATATAATGGCTCCGTATCAGGAACAGAACATTGTATTGATCATGAATGTTTAGTAGTCGATGGCCACTGCGTAAGGACCCTACACGCTGAAGTTAATGCTATTTTACAAGGCGCTGAAAGAGGTGTTCCAAAAGGATTTACTGCCTATGTAACTCATTTTCCCTGTCTCAACTGTACCAAGCAGTTGCTCCAGGTCGGATGCAAGCGCGTAGTCTATATCAATCAGTATCGGATTGACGAGTATGCTGAGTACTTGTATCGCGAGAAAGAAGTGGAATTAGTGCACCTGCCTTTAGAGGAAGTGAAGTCAGCCATAGCCGAAACAGATTTTATTTAAAAAGTGACTATCCTAGTTATTGTTTAAGATAAAAAGGCTCTATCATTTTGATAGAGTCTTTTTACGATCTTACTGATTATTTGACTTGACCACCTTCTACAACAAGATCATCTGCCTTGGCTGCATCGCCGTAGGTAGGGTGAAGAGTTTTTTCATAAGCCTTATGGAAGAAGTTTTCCTTACCAAGCTTTTCTATATCCTTGTTGATAAAGTTAAGAAGTTCTTTGTTTCCTTTTTGAACGGCTGGAGCAATAGTATCAGGGTCACCTAAAGAAGTTATACCAACTTCGTAACCCTTGTTTTCAAGAGCCCAAGCTAGGACTTCAGTGTTATCCGTTGAGAAGGCATCACCACGTCCATCAAGCAGAGCTTGGTAGGCGTCACTGTATTGATCATATTTTTGAAGTTTAACCTCTGGGTGATTCTTTTCAAAGTAGGTTTCAGCTGTTGTACCTTTGGTCACAATCAAAGTTTTTCCCTTAAGTTCCTTAACGTCTTTTATAAGGGCATCTTTAGGAGAAACGACTCCAAGTGAAACCTTCATATAAGGAAGCGCAAAGTCAACTTGTTTCTTGCGTTCATCTGTTACAGTGAAGTTTGCCAGTGTAATATCAACCTTGTTTGAGATCAAGTACTCTGCACGGTTGGCTGCGTCAACAGAGACGTATTTAACCTTGACTCCAAGATCTTTGGCAAGTTGATTTCCAAGTTCGATATCGTATCCTTGGTAAGAGCCATCATTATCAACATAACCGAAAGGTTTTTTGTCTCCAAAGACTGCGATACGAAGCTCGCCACTTTTCTTAATTTCATCAATGGTCCGAGCCTTAGAACTTGATGCATTGGAGTTTTTGCTAGCACCACAAGCTGTGATAAAGACTAGAGCAAGGGCAAGTGTCATTACAGTTAAAATTGATTTAATTAGTTTCATAATCGTCTCCTTTATAGATATGAGCCAAATTGGCTAAAGTCAAATACGTTTAAAAATTCTTGCGCTCTTTTTGTTTTAGGATTGGTAAAGAAAGAGTGAGCATCTCCCTCTTCAGCGATCTGTCCTTGGTCCAAGAAAATGATTCGATCAGCAATAGCTTGAGCAAATTGCATTTCATGTGTGACTAGGATCATGGTGCGTCCTTCTTGGGCAAGATCATTAATTAATTCTAGCACCTCTCGTACCATCTCAGGATCTAAAGAGGCGGTTACTTCATCGAAAAGGATGATTTCAGGATGCATGAGAAGGGAACGAACAATTGCCACCCGTTGTTTTTGACCTCCAGAGAGCTGTCTTGCGTAGCTATGCTTTTTATCTAGAAGTCCAACACGTTTCAGTAGTTGTTCGGCTTCCTGAATGACTTCCTCTTTCTTACGTCCCTGGGCTTTTGTTGGTCCTAAAATAAGATTTTGCAGAACATCTAGGTGTGGAAAGAGTTCATAACTTTGAAAAACCATACCAATTTTCTGACGGACAAGGTGAAAGTTCTTTTGATTGCCTGTGATGGATTGGTCATCTAAGAGGATATCACCTCCTTGAATATTTTCTAAGCCATTAATACAACGAAGAAGTGTACTTTTACCACATCCAGAAGGACCCAAAATCACGACAACTTCACCTTTTTTAACTTCAAGCGAAAGACCTTGAAGGATAGGATTGTCTCCAAAGGATTTTTGAAGGTCCCTTATTTTTAAAATCGTTTCAGACATATTAATTCCTCCAGTGTTTTTCTAAATGACCTGCTAATTTGGAAATAGGGAAGCAGACAAGGAAGTATAAAACAAGAATAGTTCCATAGATCCAAAAGGAAGCTGTAGGAATGGTCAATCGGTTGCTATCGATAATTTGTTGACCGACCTTCGTAACCTCAACAACACCAATCAAAACGACTAGCGAAGTTGTTTTAATCATACGTGTAATCAGGTTAATGGCTTGTGGTAGTAAACGTCTTAGAACCTGTGGAATGATGACATAATAGTAAAGTTGAAACTTGGTTAAACCAAGCGCTTGGCCACTTTCAAACTGGTGCTTGGGTAGAGAAGTGATAGCTCCTCGAACTAGGTCCCCCATTTCAGCCGTTCCCCAGAGAGTAAAGACAATGATGGCTGAACTTTCACCTGAGATATTGATATTAAAGTTGCGTGCTAACCCAAAGTAAACAATAAAGAGTAAGACAAGTTGGGGCATAATTCGGATGAATTCTAGATAAAATCGAGTCAGTAGACGAACGATTTTAGATCGAGAAGTCATGATAATTCCCAAAAGAGTACCAAGAACCATGGATAATAGAACGGAAATAACTGAAATACCAATCGTGACTCCCAAGCCTTGTAAAATACGAAGGAGATTATTTCCCTGTAAGAGTACCTGGATTCCCGAATCCTGCATGGCGTAATCTCCTTTCTATCCAACCGAAGAGAAGTGAAATCGGTAATAACATGAGCAGATAGGCAAGGACTAACATGGCTAAGGCAATATCTGTCTCGTAGTAGAGTCCAATCAAGTCCTTGGCCACATACATAAGATCCGCCAAAGCCACTACAGAAAAAACTGAGGTTTCCTTGATTAAGAAAATAACATTGGCACTAAAGGAAGGAAGTGCTACAGCAGTCGCTTGTGGAAGAACAACGTAGCGAAAAACTTGTCTTGGTGTCAAACCAATAGAGAGGCCGATTTCATGCTGGGTTTGACTAACAGCTTCCAAGCCACTACGGAAGGATTCAGCCATGTAAGATCCGCCTAAGAAAATGAGACCGATTGTCGCACAAGCTTCTGAAGACAAGACAAGACCAATCCTAGGTAGCCCAAAATACAGAAAGAAGAGCTGAATCAATAGTGGCGTGTTTCGAGATAGCTCAATGTAGGCAGTAGCTAGCTGACTCAAGATGGGAACTCGGTAATGTCGTATGATACTAACAACCAAGCCTAAAAGAAATGAACCAATTATCCCCCAAATAGCGATATGCAGGGTCAAAAAGAAGGCCTGCTGGTATAGTGGATAGTACTGTTCGATAATAGACCAATCCAAAAATGAATTCCTCCCCTCCCTTAAGTCAGGAAAGCATTTTTCTTCCTGAACTTACAGGTATAATAATAGAGTCATTTTACCATCAATTACACTGTTTGAATAATATGTATATTTTATCGGTCTGATAGAAAAAATTTATCAGGACTGACAAAAGGATTGTAATTTAGTAATCGGCCTAGACAAAGATATTTGTTTAGATGTTGAATTGTTTTAAGAGAAAATGGATATACTTGATTTTATACTGATAATAATAAAAAAATAGAGTATAATGGATATAAAATATGAAAGGGGATCTTGCCCTTTACAAGAAATATAAGAATAGGAAGGATAAATCAAATGGCAAATGAAGAGAAAAACCAGGAGTTAAGTCAAACGCGTAATGAGGTAAGTCCGGAGATAGATAATGAAAAAAATAAGGAAAAGATTGAAGAAAATCAATCTATTGATGAAGCAAATGAGTCAGAACAAGTGGTAAAAGATTCAAAAGAAACCAAGTATACATCGGCTCTTCTTTCATTTTCCTTCTTCTCATCGATCATTTATCTGATTCTCTTTGTATTATTTTTTGGTTTAGCTTTACCATGGGGACTTGTCTTATTGATTTTTCTAGGTCCTAGCTTGATTTGTTTTCTTATTGCAACTATTTTAACTAGGATTGGGATGAATAACGGAAATAAAGGTTTACTATATGCAAGTTCAGGTATTTACCTGATCTCAGCCTTTTGTGCAGGAGACCCTGATTGGTATCTTTTTCAAATAGCACCTTTTGTTTTCGCAGTTCTCGTTTTGGTTGGAACGCTAATGGCTAAAGAAGAAAAGAGATAATATGGCGCGAAGCCATATCTTTTTACGGAAATTTTTGAAACCATAAAGGATGCGATCCCCATTCTAGTACAACTATTTTCACTCTCAAAAATTAAGCAATCAAAAGAGCTTTCTTTATCTATCAATGATTATGTATATGCTTTTTTATGTATGGGCACTTGGTTCATCTTTTAGCCTCTTTTTGATTGTAGCAATTGTAGTCGTGGTCCTAATCTGGGTTGGTGCGTCAAAAACAGCAGATTCATAGTTTTCAATAAGGTATAGTTTATGTCTATACCTTATTCTTTTTTTAAACAAAGGTGTGTTAGCGTAAATTATGTTATAATGTAAAAGTTATATAGTCCCGATAAGGTGGTAGTTTTTTCTATCAGTACTTTGTAACTCTATAACAATTTATTTAAGGGGGGACATTTCTATGTCAGAACGTAAACTTTTCACGTCTGAGTCTGTATCGGAGGGACATCCCGATAAGATTGCAGACCAAATTTCCGATGCTATTTTGGATGCTGTCTTGAGTCAGGATCCAGATGCCCATGTGGCTGCTGAAACAGCTGTTTATACAGGCTCTGTTCATGTTTTTGGTGAGATTTCGACTACAGCTTATGTAGATATTAACCGTGTGGTTCGTGATACCATTGCAGAGATTGGCTACACCAATACAGAGTATGGCTTTTCGGCAGAGACCGTCGGTGTGCATCCATCTTTGGTGGAGCAGTCGCCAGATATCGCTCAGGGTGTCAATGAAGCTTTAGAGGTTCGTGGGAATGCAGATCAAGATCCATTGGATTTAATCGGAGCTGGTGACCAAGGGCTTATGTTTGGCTTCGCAGTGGATGAAACACCGGAGCTTATGCCATTGCCTATCTCACTCAGTCATAAGCTAGTCCGTCGATTGGCAGAATTGCGCAAATCAGGAGAGATTGCCTATCTGCGTCCAGATGCTAAGTCACAAGTGACTGTTGAGTATGATGAAAATGGCCAGCCTGTGCGCGTGGATACGGTGGTTATTTCGACCCAGCATGACCCAGAAGTGACCAATGAAGAGATTCATCGTGACGTGATTGAAAAGGTGATTAAAGCTGTTATTCCTGCCCAGTATCTGGATGATAAGACAAAATTTTTCATCAATCCAACCGGACGTTTTGTAATTGGCGGCCCGCAAGGTGACTCTGGCTTGACTGGACGTAAGATTATTGTGGATACTTACGGCGGTTATGCTCGTCACGGCGGCGGTGCCTTCTCTGGTAAGGATGCAACCAAGGTCGACCGCTCAGCTTCATACGCAGCACGCTATATTGCTAAAAACATCGTGGCTGCTGGACTAGCCAAGAAAGCAGAGGTACAGCTAGCTTATGCCATTGGTGTGGCTCAGCCGGTTTCTGTACGTATCGATACTTTTGGCACTGGAGTAGTTGCAGAAAGCAAGCTTCAGGAAGCTGTTCGTCAGATTTTTGATTTGCGTCCGGCAGGTATCATTCAAATGCTGGATTTAAAACGACCAATCTATCGTCAGACAGCTGCTTATGGCCATATGGGTAGGACAGATATTGATCTGCCTTGGGAAAAAACGGATAAAGTTCAAGAGTTGAAGGAGTATCTAGCCTAATTATAAAGAGTTGCAAGATAAGTATTTGATGGTTTCTACTTTATAGAAAAATAAAGATTATGAAATTAGAACGATTAATTTATATTTTATTAGCCCTTTTGAATAAGAGACAGATAACAGCTAAAGAAATTGCTGAACGTTTTGAAATATCTACTCGTACAGTATATCGAGATATGGATACGCTCAGCTTAGCTGGAATCCCTATTTACTCTGAACGTGGGGATAAGGGAGGCTTTTATATACCAGATGACTACAAGATGGACAGCAGCTTTTTCACAGAAGAAGAAAAGCAGTTTATCATCAATATGAGCCAAAATGTTGGCAAAATTGTCGGTCGTCCAAGTTTTGACAGCATTGAGCATAAGCTTACTTCTCAAGAAGTGACTGATAATGTTAATCCTTTTTACTTCGATCTTACTTCATGGTCTCTCAATACAAATTATTTACTTGAAATTGAGCAGGCTATACAAACTGGAAAGAAAGTTTCCTTTTCTTATTTTTCTAAAAAACAGGAACGAAGCCAACGAACGATTTTTCCATACCGTTTGATTTTTAAACTAAATGCTTGGTATGTTATCGGCTACTGCTTTGAAAGATTAGATTTTCGTATTTTCAAGCTTAGTAGAATTCGTGATTTGCAGCTAGTAGATGAGGGAATAGAAGTTGGTGACTACCCACTTTTATCTCAAGAAAAGCTAGATCTTTTTCTAAATCCATCCAAAGATAAAGTTGAAGGCAGTAAAGAGGAAGTGGAGTTGATTTTCACAGAGTCTGCGCTTCCAAAAATTTATGATCATTTCACAGAAGAAGAAATCACTGTTGAGCAAACCAGAATAATAATCCATGCTTTCAGAGCATTAACACCGACCTTTTTCGAATTGATTTTAAGTTTTGGTCAGCAAGTAAAAGTCATTTCGCCAAAAAAACTGCAGGATAAATTAATTGATACTCTTCAAAAAAATCTTCAGCAATATGACAGACTGTAGTCATATTGCTTTTTGTATACTCTTAAGTGGGCTCAAGCTTTCATTAGTTTGAAAACTGCCTAAATTATTTTTGGAGGTTCCAAATGGATACAAGAACATTAGCAGAAAGCTATTTTACCGCAGTCAATAAAGGTGGCTGGGAAGATTTCGTAGCTGAAAACTTTGATTATGGGATGTGCGACAGTCAAGAAATTAGGCAAGGTCGTGATGTTTATCTGCAAGGTGCAGGTCAATTCTATGCTTTAAGTCAGCATTTTGAAGTAAAGAAGTTGCTGGTAGATGGAAGAGAAGTAGTGGCTTTAAATCGCTATCGCTTGCAGTCACCACAAGGAAATCAACTAGAATTGGATGTTGCAGAATTTTTAAAATTTGACGAATCAGACAAATTAATAGCATCCAACATTTACTTTGATACTCATCGTTTCCAAGAGTTTATGCAGGGCAAATAAATCTCAAGTTTCATTTGACAAATGCTTTAACTTGTTTTATACTGTTAAAAATTAAATATGACTTTAAACATGTTCCGTGAGACATGAAAGTTCTAAAATGAGACTAGCAATTGTTATGCTCTAATTTTCTGTAAACTTTTAGAGGTTGGGAACAGTATTTCCAACCTCTTTTTAAGGTATATTCAATTTAATAAATGCAGTCTGTGAGCTGCGATTAAGGAGAATCATATGTCAAAATTGTCTTTAGACAAAAACAATCAACGGGCTTTAGTCGCTGCGATTGTCGCTTCTGGTACGGATGACTTAAATGTCATGTTTCTGGCCTTTTCAATGTCCTCTATTATCTCGGAACTTGGGATTAGTGGTACCCAGGGTGGTTGGATAGCCACTATAACTAATTTGGGTATGCTTGTTGGTGGCTTGATTTTTGGCCTTTTAGCTGATCGATATCACAAATTTAAGGTCTTTAAATGGACCATTCTTATTTTCTCTCTGGCAACTGGTTTAATATTCTTTACGAAAGACGTCAATTACCTTTACATCATGCGCTTTATCGCAGGCATGGGTGTTGGAGGCGAATATGGCGTGGCTATTGCTATAATGGCAGGAATTGTTCCACCAGAAAAGATGGGGCGGATTTCATCCCTAAACGGTATTGCGGGTCAAATAGGATCGATTATATCGGCTTTACTTGCAGGCTGGCTAGCTCCTGCTTTGGGATGGCGTGGGCTATTCCTCTTTGGGCTTGCACCTATTGCCCTAGTACTATGGATGGTTTTAGCTATTGACGATCAGAATATTCGTGACGACGGTGGAGCTAAGGTAGAAGAAGAAACAACACAACCTGTTAAAATAAGTCAGCTTTTCAAAACTCCAGCTCTCACATCACAAACCATAGCTCTAATGGTTATGACAACCGTGCAAATCGCTGGTTACTTCGGAATGATGAACTGGTTACCGACGATTATTCAAACTAGTTTGAATATTTCTGTCAAAGACTCTTCTCTTTGGATGGTGGCAACCATTTTGGGAATGTGCCTAGGAATGTTGACTTTTGGACAAATTTTGGATAAATGGGGACCTAGAGTCGTATACTCTGGCTTTCTTCTTGCATCATCTATCTGTGTCTATCTTTTCCAATTTGCAAATTCTATGGCCACTATGGTAATAGGTGGAGCAGTTGTTGGTTTCTTTGTGAATGGAATGTTTGCTGGTTACGGTGCCATGATCACTCGTCTATACCCTCATCAAATTCGATCAACAGCTAATAATGTTATCTTAAATGTTGGACGAGCAATTGGCGGATTTTCATCTGTTATTATTGGAAAGATTTTGGATATCTCAGGTGTTTCAACAGTTATGATTTTTCTTGCCTCTTTGTATCTAATCAGTCTAGCTGCTCTTTGGACAATCGGCAATTTGAAATCTGATATTTATCAAGACCTAGGTCAAGGTCTTGAAGCAGAAAAAGCGTAGCCATTAAATAAAAAAAGACAAAGAGAATTATTCTTTGTCTTTTTTATGATCATGTAAAAAACTCTCTACTTTAAATAGAGAGTTTTAAGGTTACTCTTAGTGTGCTACGCGTTTGCGAGCTGCTTTTTTACGGTTTTCTTCAATGAAAGCCGCTTTTTGTTCTTCAGGTTCGATAACTTTTTTCTTGACTGTATAAACTGCACCAGCTACAGCCGCAACAGTAGCCGCAACACCTGTAAGTACGCCTTTTCCAAATCCTTTAGCCATAAGATTTCTCCTTTTCTGAACTTTAATTATTTATGTTATAATTAATAGTAACGGAAAATCAAAATTTTTTCAAGGAAAAAAATGAAAACTAAGATAATTGTAATTGTAGGGCCTACAGCTGTTGGAAAAACGGCTCTGAGCATTGAGGTTGCTAAAACCTTTAATGGTCAGATCGTCAGTGGTGACAGTCAACAGGTCTATCGTGGCTTAGATATTGGCACGGCTAAGATTCGTCCTGAGGAGCAAGAGGGCATTCCCCATCATCTGTTGGATGTGCGTGATGTTGGAGAAAGCTACTCGGCCTATGATTTTGTGACTGAGGCGGCTCAGGCTATTCGTGAGATTGAGTCTCAAGGACAGCTTCCCATCATTTGCGGTGGTACAGGGCTCTATATTCAGAGCTTGCTTGAGGGCTACCATTTGGGTGGCTCCGTTCCTCACGAGGAGATTCTGGCCTATCGGGCGCAGCTGGAGAGTTGGTCGGATGAGGATTTGTTTGGAAAAATAGCAGAGCTAGGTATCGAGATTCCTCAGATAAATCGCCGTAGGGCTATGAGGGCGCTGGAGATTGCTCAGTTAGGTGGTCAATTAGAAAACAGCCAGCCAGATTATGAAGCCCTGCTGATTTGCCTAGATGATGAGCGAGAGCGACTTTATGAGCGAATCAATCAGCGAGTTGATCTGATGATAGAAGATGGTCTCTTAGAAGAAGCCCGTTGGCTTTATGAACAGGCTCCAACCAGTCAAGCCAGTAAGGGTATCGGCTACAAGGAACTTTTCCCCTACTTCGAAGGTCAGATAAGTCTTGAAGAGGCCGTGGACAAGCTCAAGCGAAATACCCGCCGTTTTGCCAAGCGCCAGCTGACTTGGTTTCGCAACCGGATGTCCGTGACCTTCTATCAGGTGGCAAATCCAGACTATAAAAATCAGGTCATGGAGAACATCAAGAATTTTCTGGACAAGTAGCTGATTGGTCAAGTCTTAGTAAGGATATAAGATGATAGAAACAGAGAAAAAAATAGAGCGTGTCTTTTTGGTCGGTGTGGAACTAGCAGACACGGAGAATTTTGACTTATCTATGGAGGAGCTGCAAAGTCTAGCTAAGACCGCAGGGGCAGAGGTAGTCGGGTCTTACAGCCAGAAGCGGGAAAAGTATGACAGCAAGACCTTTGTTGGTTCTGGAAAGTTAGAAGAAATCCGGCAGATGGTTGATGCCGAAGAGATTTCGACCGTCATTGTCAATAACCGTCTGACACCTCGCCAAAATGTTAATCTAGAGGAAAGCTTGGGGGTCAAGATCATTGACCGTATGCAGCTGATTTTAGATATTTTTGCCATGAGGGCTAGGAGTCATGAGGGCAAGCTGCAGGTACATCTGGCCCAGCTCAAGTACCTGCTGCCTCGCTTGGTTGGCCAGGGAATTATGCTCAGCCGTCAGGCAGGTGGTATTGGCTCCCGCGGGCCTGGTGAAAGCCAACTTGAGCTCAATCGACGCAGTGTCCGCAATCAGATTCATGATATTGAGCGCCAGCTCAAGGCAGTGGAGAAAAATCGGGCTACCGTTCGTGAAAAACGGTTGGAATCCAGTATTTTCAAAATCGGCCTCATCGGCTACACCAATGCTGGCAAGTCTACGATCATGAACTGCTTGACTAGTAAGAGTCAGTATGAGGCTGACGAACTCTTTGCGACGCTAGACGCCACGACCAAGAACATCAACCTAAGTGGCCAGCTCAATGTCACTCTGACAGACACAGTTGGCTTTATTCAGGATTTGCCGACGGAGCTGGTGTCAAGCTTTAAATCCACGCTGGAAGAGAGCAAAAATGTCGATTTGCTGGTTCATGTTATTGACGCCAGCGACCCTCATCATGAGGGGCATGAAAAGACTGTCCTCGACATTATGAAAGAGCTGGACATGTTGGATATTCCCCGTCTGACTCTCTATAACAAAGCGGACAAGTCTGAGGATTTCACTCCAACCCTGACTCCTTATTCTTTGATTTCAGCTAAGGCTGATAATAGCAGAGCTGTGTTGCAGCAAGTCCTGCTGGAGCGGATGAAAGAGTTATTTTTGCCTTTTACCATCAAGGTAGCTCCAGCTAAAGCTTACAAGATTCATGATTTAGAGAAAGTCGCGATTATGGGGAATCGAGAATACATAGACGATATCGAAACCATTTCAGGCTGGATTGCCGAGAAAAACAAATGGAAACTGGAAGAATTTTATGACTGATTATATTGACTTGGCCATCAAATACGGCGGTTTTACAAGCCTAGACAGGGTCTACTTAGAACATGTATTGGCTGGGCTGACAGAGGAGCAGAAGCGTATCTTCATCACGCCACCGCCCAGCGTTATCAATGCTTACTTTGCTGAGCTTTATCAAAAGAAAAGTCCGGAAGCCGCGACAGAGTACTTCTTAGAAATCAGTCAGGCTTTGGACTTATGGAATGCGGAGCCTAGCTTTGTAGAAAATAAACCATTTGTCAGACTTAACCTTTCTGGCAAGTCCTATGGATTTTGCTACGAGAAGAAGGAAGTCGGCATGGTCTTTCCTGAAAATCCTGAGCCTGTAACAGCTGATTTGCTCTTTGAAATCGCGCAAGTCTTTCCACAGTACTTGGTCTACGAAGAAGCTGGGAGAATAAAAATGACACCTCTCAAAGCTGAATCTCAAGTCGTGGAATGTAAGCAACTGACTTCCTTGACCGATTGGGAGCAGCTGGCGGATGGTCGCCAAAGACTTTTTGGATACAATCAAGATGAAGTCAGTGATCTGGCTCAGTCCTATGCTGGCAGAAAATATTATCACTCGCAGAATCGTTCTGCCATGATTTATATCATTTAGAAAGAAAAATATGCAATTACAATTTTTAGGAACTGGAGCTGGTCAGCCGTCAAAGGCCCGCAATGTATCCAGTCTTGTCCTCAAGCTCTTGGAAGAAATCAATGAGGTCTGGATGTTCGATTGTGGTGAAGGGACCCAGCACCAGATCTTGGAGACAACGATTAAACCTCGCAAAATTAGCAAGATTTTCATCACGCATCTGCATGGAGATCATATTTTTGGCTTGCCTG
The DNA here is from genome assembly GCF_041432475.1 of Streptococcus sp. 27098_8_75. Taxonomy (NCBI): domain Bacteria; kingdom Bacillati; phylum Bacillota; class Bacilli; order Lactobacillales; family Streptococcaceae; genus Streptococcus; species Streptococcus sp. 27098_8_75. The sequence goes on along the minus strand of NZ_JAPVZR010000002.1, from coordinate 172,206 downwards.
GCTTTCTATCCAGTCGTTCTTTTCAAGCTAATGAAGAGCAGACGGATATAGAGATCTATGGCCCTAAAGGTATTAAGAACTTTGTTATGTCCAGTCTTCGAGTTTCTGGTTCTCGTCTGCCTTATCGGATTGATTTTCATGAGTTTGATGAAAATAGTCTAGGCAAGATTTTGGAAACGGACAAGTTCACTGTTTATGCAGATAAGCTGGATCACACGATTTTTTGCGTTGGTTATCGGGTGATGCAGAAAGATTTGGAAGGCACGCTGGATGCAGATAAGCTACGAGCAGCGGGGGTTCCCTTTGGCCCTCTCTTTGGTAAAGTCAAGAATGGTCAAGACATCGTCCTAGAAGATGGTACAAAGATTATCGCAGCAGACTATATCTCAGCCCCTCGTCCTGGGAAAACAATTACTATTTTAGGGGACACAAGGAAAACAGATTCTAGTGTACGCTTAGCTGTGGCGGCAGATGTTCTGGTTCATGAAGCAACCTATGGTAAGGGAGATGAAAAGATGGCCCGTAAGCATGGGCATTCTACCAATATGCAGGCAGCTGAAGTAGCCAAAGAAGCTGGAGTTAAACAACTTCTTCTTAATCACATCAGTGCTCGGTTCTTGTCGAAAGATATAAGCGTTATGCGACATGATGCTAGTACAGTTTTTGAAAATGTTCATGTGGTTAAGGACTTGGAAGAAGTTGAAATTTAAGTGTATTAAAAGGACTTTTAATACAAGAAAAAATTACAATATTGACAAAGGGGCGGGAGATTTTCCTGCCTTATTTATGTTATAATGTAAAAAAAGGAGAAAGAATGAGAACAATCATCATCACAGGGGCTAGTGGAGGGCTAGCACAGGAAATGGTTAAGCTTTTGTCTAAGGATAAATTGATTTTGGTAGGACGTAGCAAGGAAAAGCTTGAAAAACTATATGGAGAAAGCGAAAATATTGACCTTGTGGAGCTGGATATTACAGATAGCTCAGCTTTGGAGAGATTTGCTGAGCGGATTGACAGTCAGTATGGCCATGTTGATGTTCTAGTCAATAACGCTGGCTATGGGATTTTTGAGGAATTTGACAAAATCAGCTCAAGCGACATCGAGGCTATGTTTGAGGTCAATACTTTTGCTCTGATGAACCTGTCTAGACTTTTTGGTAGTCGTATGAAAAAGGCTGGACAAGGACATATCATCAATATCGTCAGCATGGCTGGCCTTATCGCAAGCAGCAAGTCAAGTCTTTACTCAGCGACTAAGTTTGCTGCCATTGGTTTTTCCAACGCCCTGCGCTTGGAACTCCTACCTTTTGGTGTTTATGTTACGACGGTTAATCCTGGGCCTATCAAAACAGCCTTTTTCGATCTAGCCGATCCTGATGGATCCTATGTTAAAGCTGTTGATAAGTATATTCTTGAGCCTGACTTTGTAGCTGGCAAAATCGTCAACGTTTTTGGCAAAAAAAAGCGAGAAATTAATCTTCCTGGAATTCTCAATCTTGCTCATAAATTTTATACCCTGTTTCCAAGAATAGCTGATAAATTGGCGGTTAAGATGTTTAATTATAAATAAAAGTTAAATTTCAACTTTTTAGAAAAGGAAAATGAAAAAATGGATTTACAAGCTTATAAAAATCATTTAGAAGAGCCTTGGGGTAAAATCTATTATGACATTCTGTTTGATCAGTTGAAGAATGTTGAAGGGCTAAAAGTTCTTGATTTTGGTAGTGGGTTTGGGATTGTGGCCAACCACCTTGCTGAAAAAAATCAGGTCACTGCGCTGGAACCGAATATGGAAATGATTATTCATCGGAAAAGAACGAATTCTTATGAGCAGTTGCAGGGAAGTCTAGAAGTGCTAGAAATTTTTAAAGATGAATCCTTTGACCTTATAATTTGCCATAATGTTTTAGAGTATGTAGAGGATATTGATCCATACCTCATGGCTTTCTCTCGCTTGCTCAAAAAGGGAGGGAAGCTATCGATTGTTAAACATAATCACGTGGGCCGCATTATGCATACAGTAATTTTTGAAAATGATATTAAGAAAGCTCGAGAACTCTTGCTTGGAAAAGATTATCTGACGCATAGTATGGGGCAGGCTACCTATTATGAGATAGTAGATGTCATCAAGCCTTATCCTTTCGAGATTTTAGATTTTCAAGGAATTCGAATTTTTTATGGCTTACAGCCCAATGATGTAAAAACTGATCCAGGATGGCGTGAAAATATGCTAGAAATGGAACTTGCTGTTAATAACCAGTCACCCTATCGCGATATTGCAGCTTTTCAGCATTACTGGCTCGTGAAAAAATAATAGCTTAGATTTTTTGTGTATGAATGAATTTTTGACCTTGTTTGGAGAAAACTAGATGGTGGAAAAAGAAGTTAAAGAGCAAGAGCAATCAGTTAATTATGCCATGCTCAGCCTTTTTCAATATGTAGCATCTATCTTAGTTATTTTGGTGCATTGTCAACGTCTCTTTCCTAATGAAATTTTGCATTTCACTCAAAAGAGTATGTTTGGGCGAATGGCTGTGCCTTTTTTTCTCATATCATCAGCTTTTATGCTTAAATCAAGTCTTGCAAAAAAGAAGAGTATGAGAACTTACGTAAGTAGGATTTTAAAACAGTATATTTTTTGGAGTATTCTTTATCTTCCGTACGCACTTATCTATTTTTGGTCTCTTCCAGTTGAGAAGTATTATGCCCCATTTGCCTTAATCGCTGGATTTTTATATATTGGACTTTGTTACCAGCTTTGGTATATTCCTGCTTTTTTGCTGGGACTTTGGATTGTCCATCATTTATACAAAAAATTAGGACCTAAATGGGCGATTCTTGTTTCCTTGCTCCTCTACTTACTTGGCTCAATTGAGACTTACTACACTTACTTTGCTAATACTTGGCCGACTCGTTTATATGATGTTTATGCACGTATTTTCTTCTCAACCCGTAATGGTCTATTTTACGCGCCAATCTTCATTCTCTTTGGTTATTTGCTTTATGATTATTGGAATAGTAATTTCTTTAAGAAAGATGTAGGGAAAAAATTTCTGCTGGCTTCAATCTTACTTGCTCTAGATGGTTTGTTAGTTTTTGTCAATCAGGGAATCGATAAAAATTTCTTTCTAGCCTTACTTCCTTTCTCACTTTTTCTGGTCAATGGTGTTTTAAGGACAAGGATTGGAAGGAAATGGAATCTATACCATCTTAAGGAATTAAGTGTACTCTATTTCTTTTTACATCCGATTTTTATAGAAATTTCCTTTTATCTTTTGAAAGAGACAAATTTTTCTAAATGGCATAAGGGTCAAATTGTATTTGTACTTACTATAGTTTTGACTCATTTGACTTCAGAAATTATTTTAAAAATCCCTAAGACAGTATTTTCAAAGAAAAAAATCAATAGAGTCTAAACGTGTTAAGGTAACAAGATTTTTTGGAGGTCTTATCATGCTTGAACGTCTACAACAGCAGCTGGCTTTTACCAATGAGCTGGAAAAACTGAAAGCCACTCATCGCAACAATAGGACCTTGGATGCCTATCGTTTCGAGAATTCTGCAGAGCATAGTTGGCAGGGTGCGCTTATGGCACTAGTTTTTCGAGAATATATCCCTGAAGAAGTCAATCTAGAAAAGGTCATGTCTATGTTACTGATTCATGATTTGGGCGAAATATATGCTGGCGATACCTTTATCTTTGACGACGTGGGCAAGAGCGATTCTTACGATAGAGAGATGGAGTCCTTGAAAATCAGCTTGGACAAGCTACCGTCAGATCAGCGGGAATCCTTTTTAGGGCTTTGGCAGGAATTTGAAACCGGCATTAGCATAGAGGCTAAATATGCCCGAGTGCTGGATGCTCTGGTTCCCCTTCTCAATCACTTGGAAGTTGCTCAGCCCCATGACAACCCTCATGGCCTGACCAAGTCGCAGGTCATCGCTAAGAAATCCTTTATCCAAGAGACCTCTGAAACTCTTTGGGAATTAGCCCAGGAAGTTATTGACCAAAGTGTTGCTATGGGGCTTTACCTAGATGAGTGAGGCTGAGGACCTTGCTCGTAGATAGAAAGTTTGAGACTGGTTGAACCAGTCTTTTCATGTTATAATATTCAGACAAGATTGAACGGAGAAAGTGTTTCACTCATCATGATTAGCTCAAAATACGACTGGCAGTTTGCCACTAATTTTACAGACGAGAATTTTTTAAAAAAGGCTAAGAAAGCTGGATTAGAACCTGCCGCTGCTAGTCTCCTTTACCAAAGAGGTGTGCAGACTGAAGAAGCTCTGCAGGAATTTTTGGAGCCTAGTTTAGACCAGCTTCACGACCCTTATGATCTGCATGATATGGAGCGAGCAGTGGAGCGGATTCGCACAGCGATTGAGAATTATGAGCAGATTTTGATCTATGGCGATTATGATGCTGATGGGATGACCTCGGCATCAATTGTCAAGGAGGCCTTGGAGCAGCTGGGGGCTGAATGTCAGGCCTATCTGCCCAATCGTTTTACGGATGGCTATGGTCCTAATAGCAGTGTTTACAAGTATTTTATTGAAAATCAAGGAATATCGCTCATTATTACAGTAGATAATGGAGTGGCGGGCCTTGAAGCTATCGAGCTTGCCCAGTCTCTAGGCGTGGATGTCATCGTGACGGATCACCACTCCATGCCTGAGGAGCTGCCAAACGCCTATGCGATTGTCCATCCGGAACATAGCGGAGCAGATTATCCTTTCAAGCATTTGGCTGGCTGTGGGGTAGCTTTTAAGCTAGCAACTGCCTTGCTGGAAGAAGTCCAAGTCGAACTTTTGGACTTAGTTGCTATCGGTACCATTGCCGATATGGTCAGTCTGACGGGGGAAAATCGGATTCTGGTTAAATATGGCCTTTATGTTCTCAAAAATACCCAGAGAGTAGGACTTCAGGAACTCTTCAAAATTGCAGGCATTCAGCCAGATGAGCTAGACGAAGAAACGGTTGGTTTCCAGCTTGCTCCCCGACTCAATGCCTTGGGAAGGCTGGATGATCCCAATCCAGCGGTTGAGCTTTTAACAGGATTTGACGATGAAGAAGCTCGTGACATTGCGCTCATGATTAACCAGAAAAATGACGAGCGTAAGGAAATTGTCCAGCAGATTTATGAAGAGGCGCAAACCATGCTGGACACTGGGAGACCAGTGCAGGTGCTAGCCAAGGAAGGTTGGAACCCTGGTGTGCTAGGAATTGTCGCTGGGCGCTTGCTGGAAGAGCTGCACCAGCCAGTCATAGTGCTTAATATTGAGGATGGCATCGCTAAGGGCAGCGCCCGAAGTATTGAAGCGGTCAATATTTTTGAGGCCTTGGACAGTCATCGTGATCTCTTTGTAGCCTTTGGTGGCCATGCTGGAGCAGCTGGGATGACTCTCGAAGCAGATAAGCTGGCGGAGCTATCTGATATCCTAACAGCCTACATCTTAGATAATGATTTGGATTTGACTGGCAAAACAGCCCTGTATTTAGATGAGGAGCTATACCTGCCAGAACTGACCCTTGATACACTCAAAAGCTTTGAAAAATTGGCGCCTTTTGGCATGGACAATAAGAAGCCTCTTTTTTACCTTAAGGACTTTAAAGTGGACAATGCTCGGACTATGGGGGCTGGCAATAGCCATCTCAAGCTAAAAATCTCTCAGGAAGATGCATCTTTTGAAGTTGTAGCTTTTGGGCAAGGAAGCCTGGCGACAGAGTTTGCCCAGACCAAAAATCTAGAGCTAGCCGTCAGCCTCTCTGTCAATAAATGGAATGGACAGACCAGTCTCCAGCTCATGCTGGTAGATGCCCGTGTGGACGGTGTCCAGCTTTTCAATATCCGTAGCAAAAATGCGACGCTACCTGACAAGGTTCCAGTTTTGCGTTTCACAGAGGAATTGCCGGATTTGGTAAATAGCAGAGCAGTTGTGGTTTATGACCTGCCTGATGATTTACAGGCCTTGAAGAAGATTCTTCAGACTCAAGATTTCGAAGCGATTTACTTTAAAAATGAGATTGCCAAGCCATACTATCTGACAGGTTACGGTAGCCGTGAGCAGTTTGCCAAACTCTACAAGACAATCTATCAGTTCCCCGAATTTGACGTTCGCTATAAGCTTAATGATCTGGCAACTTACCTGAAAATTGACTCGATTCTCTTGGTCAAAATGATTCAGATTTTTGAGGAGTTGGGATTTGTCAGCATCACAGAAGGCGTCATGACGGTCAATAAGGAAGCTGAAAAGAAAGAAATTGACAGCAGTCACATTTATCAAGACCTTAAGCGCCTGGTAAAAGAACAAGAACTCATGGCTCTGGGCACTGTGCAGGAGATTTATGATTATTTGATGGAGAAATAAAAAGTTAACAAATAATATTTCAAGCACATTTAAATAAAAAAATGGTATAATAGAGAGTAAAAATTTTTTATATAGAAAGAACATTATGAATTTAAAAGACTATATTGCAACAATTGAGAATTATCCAAAAGAAGGTGTTACCTTCCGCGATATTAGCCCTTTGATGGCTGATGGGAATGCATACAGTTATGCTGTTCGTGAGATTGTCCAGTATGCTACGGATAAGAAGATTGATATGGTAGTTGGACCTGAAGCTCGTGGCTTTATCGTGGGCTGTCCAGTTGCTTTTGAGTTAGGAATCGGCTTTGCTCCAGTCCGCAAGCCTGGCAAACTTCCTCGCGAAGTTATCTCAGCTGACTATGAAAAAGAGTATGGTGTAGATACTTTGACCATGCACGCAGATGCTATCAAGCCAGGTCAGCGTGTATTGATTGTTGATGATTTATTGGCAACAGGTGGAACTGTTAAAGCAACTATTGAAATGATTGAGCGCCTTGGTGGTATCGTTGCAGGATGTGCCTTCCTTATCGAATTGGATGAATTAAAAGGTCGTGAAGTTATTGGTGAATATGACTATAAAGTATTGATGCATTATTAATACATAGTTTCAGGCTATACCTAGGTAAAGATAAAATATAATTGAAAACTATATCTCCTTTCAGTATAATAAATATATTAGAGATAGGAGATATTTTCATGCCAATTAAGATTGATAAAAAATTACCAGCTGTTGAAATTTTAAGTTCTGAGAATATCTTTGTAATGGATGACGATAGGGCGGACCATCAGGATATCCGCCCTCTGAATATTCTGGTACTCAATCTCATGCCTCAGAAAATGGTGACAGAGACTCAGATACTTCGTCATTTGGCTAATACTCCGCTGCAGTTGACTATTGACTTCCTCTATATGAGTTCGCACCAATCTAAAACCACTCGTGCAGAGCACATGGAGACTTTCTATAAGACTTTTGATGAGATTCAAAATCGCTATTTTGACGGCTTGATTATCACTGGGGCACCAGTAGAGCATCTGCCTTTTGAAGCGGTGGATTACTGGGAAGAGTTCCAGCAGGTGATTGAATGGTCCAAGAGCCATGTTTTTTCAACTCTGCATATTTGCTGGGGAGCTCAGGCTGGACTTTACGCCCGCTATGGCGTTGACAAGTACCAGATGTCGCGCAAATTATCAGGTGTCTATAGCCAGTCTGCTGACAGCAACAATCTGCTTTTCCGGGGCTTTGACGATGAGTTTTATGCGCCTCATTCCCGCCATACTGAAGTTCTGAAGGAAGATATTGTCAATCTGACCAATCTGGAAATTCTCTCATATGGAGAAGATACGGGTCTCTCTGTGTTGGCTAGCCGAGACTTGCGAGAGGTGTATAGTTTCGGTCATATGGAATACGATCGTGATACTCTATCCAGAGAGTATTTCCGAGACTTGAAGGCAGGGAAGAATCCACATATTCCAGAGAATTATTTTAAAAACGATGATGTCCATGAGACACCAGCCTTGCGTTGGAGTTCAGCCGCGGCTTTATTTTTCAATAACTGGATTAACTATGCAGTGTACCAAGAAACGCCATTTGATTGGGAGAATCCAGAAAATGACGCTTCCTATTTTGCTTATTTATAAGAGGGACTATGACTTATTTATCAGCCTTTCAACAAGGCAATTTAGTATTACCAAGTGCCTTGTACTTTCATTTTCAAGAGATTTTCTCGTCTAGTGAAGATTTCCTTGTTTGGCAATTCTTTTATTTGCAGAATACAACAGCATTGGAAGAGATAGAACCGAGCCAGATTGCTGAGAGCATTGGCAAAACGGTGTCTGAGGTCAATCGCATTATGTCTCATTTGACCGAACAAGGCTTATTGCAGTATAAAACCATTGAATTAAATGGAGAGATTGAAGCGATTTTTGATGCCTCTCCAGCCTTAGAGAAGTTGGATGAACTGCTGGGAACTAATCTTAGTCAACAGCCAACTGCAAAAGCATCTCAAAATGTTTTAAAAGATTTAGTCGAAACTTTTCAACAGGAATTAGGCCGTCTTTTGACTCCTTTTGAGATTGAGGATTTGACTAAAACTATTCAGGAAGATAAAACAAATCCTGACTTAGTAAAAGCTGCTCTTCGAGAAGCAGTTTTCAATGGGAAGGCTAACTGGAAGTATATCCAAGCAATTTTACGAAATTGGAGACGAGAAGGTATTACGACTTTAGCACAAGTTGAAGCCAAAAGAGAGGAACGTGAAGCATTTAATCCACAGAATGTTACAGTTTCAGATGATTTCCTTAGAGCAATGGATTTATGGAAGAACTGACTTTATTAGATATACAGCGGCCTGTTAGATATGACAGGCCCTTGGTTTTATAAAAAAGGAGAAAAGTATGACCTATCAATTGCCAAAAGTCTGGTCTGCTGCTGACAGCGACCAAGGAAAATTTTCAGGTATCAATCAGCCTACTGCAGGTGCACGTTTTGATCAGACGCTTCCTGTCGGTAAAGAGCCTTTTCAGCTTTATTCACTCGGAACCCCAAACGGGGTTAAGGTGACGATTATGCTAGAGGAACTGCTGGCAGCAGGGGTGGTAGAGGCAAACTATGATCTCTATAAGATTAGTATTATGGATGGAGATCAGTTTGGATCAGACTTTGTGAAAATCAATCCCAACTCCAAGATTCCGGCCTTGTTGGATCAGTCTGCTGATAAGCCGATTCCTGTCTTTGAGTCTGCGAATATCCTGCTTTATCTGGCAGAGAGGTTTGGAATGTTGATTCCGTCCGATTTGCCAGGTCGAACTGAGGTGCTCAACTGGCTCTTCTGGCAGACGGGTGCTGCGCCCTTCTTGGGAGGTGGATTTGGTCATTTCTTTAACTATGCTCCAGAAAAGATAGAATATCCTATCAATCGCTTTACCATGGAAGCCAAGCGACAGCTGGATCTGTTGGATAAAGAATTGGCCAAGAAAGCTTATATTGCAGGGGATGAATACAGTATTGCTGATATTGCTATCTGGTCTTGGTATGGGCAGTTGGTGCAGGATAAGCTCTATCCAGGCGCTGCGGAGTTCTTGGATGCTGCATCCTACAAACAACTATCTGCTTGGGCGGAGAAAATTGCAGCTCGTCCAGCAGTCCAGCATGGTTTAGCTGCTGAGTATCAAGAACTTAAATAAATAAGTGTTTGGTAGGAATATACCATCATCAAGTGGCGAGATGAAATCAGTTTATCAACAGGCTGATTTTTCTTTCGTTGCTTTTTTTATACCTTTAAAAATGATATACTGAATAAAAGAATGTTTAGAAAAGAGTATGTAATGCAAAAAAAGATTATTTCCCAACGCTTGGAGCGAGTAGCTGCTTTTGTTCCGGATGGGGCAAAGTTGCTGGATGTTGGGAGCGATCATGCCTATCTGCCTATTTACCTGATTCAGGAAGGACGGATTGAGAAGGCTCTAGCCGGAGAAGTGGTAGAGGGGCCTTTTCAGTCTGCCCAGAAAAATGTGGCAGAGCATGGACTGACGAAGCAGATTGAGGTTCGCTTGGCAAATGGCCTAGCTGCTTTTGAAGCGGAAGATCAGATTGATACTATCGTTATTGCTGGTATGGGTGGTCGCTTGATTTCGGAGATTTTGGAAAATGGCAGAGCTAAGCTTGGGTCTATTTCCCGCTTGATTTTGCAGCCCAATAACCGAGAGGATGAGCTTCGTAGCTGGCTGGTATCTAACGGCTTTCACTTGCTGGCTGAGGATATCTTAGAAGAAGCTGGTAAGTTTTACGAAATCTTGGTAGCAGCAGCTGGCCAGCAAACTTTGACAGAGCAAGAAAAGCGTTTTGGTCCTTTTCTGATGAAGGAACAGTCACCTGCTTTTCAGCTAAGATGGCAGAAAGAACTGAAAAAACTAGAAGGAGCTCTAGCCCATATCCCAGAAAAAAATGAGCTAGAACGCTCTGCTATGTCCAAAAAAATCGAAAGTATCAAGGAGGTGCTCCATGTTAGCAAGTAAAATCATCGCCCGTTATGAAGCATACTGTCCGCAAGAACTGTCCATGGAGGGCGACATTTCTGGTCTGCAAATCGGGACTTTGGACAAGGAAGTGGACAAGGTGTTAGTGGCTCTGGATATTCGCGAGCAGACGGTGTCGGAGGCCATTGAGGCAGGTGCTGGACTGATTATCGTTAAGCATGCGCCTATTTTTCGCCCGCTCAAGGACCTAGTGGCAGATAAGGCGCAAAATCAAATCATTTTAGACCTTATCAAGCATGATATTGCTGTCTATGTCAGTCATACTAATATTGATATTGTGGAGGACGGTCTTAATGACTGGTTCTGCCAGCTTCTTGAGATTGAGGAGACAAGTTATCTTAGTCAGACGGGGCCAGATTACGGTATTGGCCGCGTAGGGAAGATTGCTCCTCAGACCTTTGGGGACTTTGCGGCTAAGGTCAAGGCAAGTTTTGGAGTAGATAGCTTGCGTCTGGTCGCTTATGAAGAAGCGGATCTTGAACGCGTGATTGAGCGTGTGGCTATCTGTGGAGGCAGTGGCCAGTCCTTTTATCCAGAGGCTATCGCCAAGGGAGCGCAGGTCTACATTACAGGTGATATTTACTATCATACAGCTCAGGAAATGCTGACAGAAGGGCTTTTGGCGCTGGATCCTGGACATCATATCGAGGTTCTTTTTACGGAAAAAATAAAAGAAAAGCTTGATACTTGGAAGGCTGAAGAGGGATGGGAGCTTGAGATTTTGGCTAGTCAGGCTTCGACCAATCCTTTCCGACATATTTGAGAGGAAGCGACATGAAAAAAATAGCAGTGATTGGAGCGGGGATTGTCGGTTCAACAGCGGCTTACTATCTGTCCAAATCCCCAGATGTGGAAGTGACTGTCTTTGATGACGGCAAGGGGCAGGCAACCAAGGCAGCCGCTGGCATTATCAGTCCTTGGTTTTCTAAGCGTCGCAACAAAGCTTGGTACAGGATTGCGCGTCTAGGCGCTGATTTTTATCAGGACTTGATTGCGGATCTGAAAGTGGCAGGTATTCAGACAGACTTTTACCAACAGACAGGTGTTTATCTGCTGAAAAAGGACGAGAGCAAGCTGCAGGAGCTTTATGATTTAGCTTCTAATCGTCGGGAAGAGTCGCTCTTAATAGGAGAGTTGAGTCTTCTCAGTCGTCAGGAGGCCCAGGAGAAATTTCCAGACTTGCAAGGCTTTGAGCGGCTTCTCTATGCTTCCGGAGGTGCCCGTGTGGAGGGAGCACTCTTGACGGAGACGCTTCTGAAAGCCAGCAAGGCAGAGTTGGTTGAGAAAAAGGTAAGATTGACAGTAGAAGGAGAGCAACTTCTTGTGGACGGACGCAGCTTTGATTGTGTCGTCTTAGCTGTAGGGGCTTGGCTGGGAGAAATCTTGCAGCCACTTGGCTATGAGACAGATGTTCGACCGCAAAAGGGACAGCTACGTGATTTTAAACTGGCTGAGCAGACGGATGACTACCCTGTGGTTATGCCTGAGGGCGAGCTGGATATCATTCCCTTTCTGGCAGGCAAGGTCAGCGTCGGTGCTAGCCATGAAAATGATCAGGGCTTTGATTTAACGGTAGATAAGACGGTACTGGATCAGTTGCAGCAAGAAGCGGAAACTTATTTGCCAAGGTTGTCTAAAGCAGAGATTCTAGGTGAACGCGTGGGAACACGGGCCTATACCAGTGACTTTGCTCCTTTCTTTGGAGCTGTGCCAGATTTGCTAAATGTCTACGCTGCTAGTGGACTTGGTTCTTCTGGTCTGACAACTGGTCCGCTTATCGGACGCCAATTGGCCCAGATCGCTCTAGGAGAAGCAGGACTGCTGAATACAGCTGACTATCCTATCGAGCGGTATGTGAAGAAGGTTTGATATGAAAGAAACTATTTTGAATTGGGTCAATATTTGTGTGAAAAAAGATGATGAAATTTTACTGCTTAATCGCCAGCATGATAACTTTAAAGGGTGGATACAACCAGGCGGGAAGGTGGAGTTTCCAGAATCTTTTTTTGAAGCTGCAAGGCGCGAATTAAAAGAAGAAACAGGGTTGACTGCTCTAAACTTGGAATTGAAGGGGATTTCAGGCTTCACTAATTCGAGAAAAAAAGAACGGTATGTGTATTACGATTTTCTTTGTACTGCCTTTGAGGGGCAAGTTAGGGGAAACGATCATGAAGGGGAGCCCAAATGGTGGAAGATTTCGGAACTTGACCAAATAGATATGCAGGACGACATACGAGAACGTTTGCCTCTCTACTGGCGGAAAGGCTCTTTCGAGAGGATTCATTACTGGAATGAGGAAAAGCACTGTATAGGGGAAACTAAGACGATTTTGTATGATTGATTTTAGAGAATAAGGGGAAATTATGGACTGGTTACGATCGCAACATGTGGTCATGCAGGCATTCTTGGCTGGGCTTTTTACATGGGGATGTACCATTGTAGGCTCGGCTGTTGTATTTTTCTTTAAAAAGGTCAGCCGTAAGCTGCTAGATATTATGATGGGCTTTGCGGCAGGCGTCATGATTGCAGCTTCCTTTTGGTCGCTTCTGGCACCGTCGATTGAATATGCGCAAAGTTCTTATGGCGAGCTGTCCTGGCTGCCTGCAGCAATTGGTTTTTTAGTGGGAGGTTTTTTCCTACGGCTGATTGATGCGGTGGTGCCTCACTTGCATTTGAGCAAAGATATCTCAGAGGCAGAGAGTGTTCCTGAACATAGCCGCAAGAAGCTGTCCAAGGCTGCTCTGTTTTTCTTAGCCATTACCATTCACAATTTTCCAGAAGGTTTAGCAGTCGGAGTAGCCTTTGGTGCTTTGGCCGCCAATCCTAGCCCGGAAGCCTTTGTCGGCGCGATTGGCCTAGCTTTGGGGAATTGGCCTGCAAAACGTCCCAGAAGGAGCGGCTCTGTCCATTCCAATTCGGACGGACGGCAAGTCTCGCCTTAAAGCTTTTTACTGGGGCTCCATGTCTGCTATTGTGGAGCCAATTGGTGCTGTTCTGGGGGCAGTTGCTGTTATGGCCATGACAGCTATTCTGCCTTATGCCCTCTCCTTTGCGGCAGGAGCTATGATTTTCGTGGTGGTAGAGGAGCTGATACCGGATTCGCAGACCAATGGCAATACAGATGTGGCGACTTTAGGTATCATGGTGGGCTTTGTTCTTATGATGATTTTAGATGTTGCTTTAGGATAAAGGACTCTAGAGTTTCTGAGTTGTTAGATTCAGAGACTTTTTGCTTGGAAACAGTTAATATCTTAAAAAGTGACATTCGCTTGTAAAAATGGTAGAATAAAAGCAATATATAACAGAGAGGAAACACATATGAAAGGTATTATTCTTGCAGGTGGATCTGGGACTCGCTTATACCCATTGACACGTGCGGCATCTAAACAACTCATGCCAATTTACGATAAGCCAATGATCTATTATCCTTTATCAACACTGATGTTGGCTGGAATTAAAGATATCTTGATTATCTCAACTCCAACTGATCTTCCTCGATTTGAGGATCTGCTGGGTGATGGCTCTGAATTTGGTATTAAGCTCTCTTATGCAGAGCAGCCTAGTCCAGATGGATTGGCACAAGCCTTTATCATTGGGGCCGATTTCATTGGAGATGACCGTGTGGCGCTGATTCTTGGGGATAATATTTACCATGGACCTGGTTTAAGTAAGATGCTTCAGAAAGCAGCTGCTAAAGAAAAAGGGGCAACTGTTTTTGGCTACCATGTTAAGGATCCAGAACGTTTTGGTGTTGTAGAATTTGATGAAAATATGAACGCTATCTCCATCGAAGAAAAACCGGAACAACCTCGCTCTAACTATGCAGTGACTGGACTCTATTTCTACGATAACGATGTTGTTGAAATTGCTAAAAACATCAAACCAAGTCCTCGCGGGGAACTGGAAATCACAGATGTTAACAAGGCATACTTAGATCGTGGTGATTTGTCTGTTGAGCTCATGGGACGTGGTTTTGCCTGGTTGGATACAGGAACTCACGAAAGTCTCTTAGAAGCCGCTCAATATATCGAAACAGTTCAGCGGATGCAGAATGTTCAGGTGGCAAATCTGGAAGAAATTGCCTATCGTATGGGCTATATCACTAAAGAGCAAGTGCATGAATTGGCGCAGTCATTGAAAAAGAATGAATACGGCCACTATCTCTTGCGCCTGATTGGAGAAGAATAAGAAAATGAGTGAACAATTTTTTGATAAGGAATTAGCAGCGCGTGAGGTTCCTGGAATTCCAGGTATGCTGGAGTTCGATATCCCTGTTCGCGGAGACAACCGAGGCTGGTTTAAGGAAAATTTCCAAAAGGAAAAAATGCTGCCGCTAGGCTTTCCTGAAAGCTTCTTTGCAGAAGGAAAATTACAAAATAATGTTAGCTTTTCTCGTAAAAATGTCTTGCGTGGCCTTCATGCTGAGCCATGGGACAAGTACATCTCTGTCGCAGATGACGGTAAGGTTCTAGGTTCTTGGGTTGACCTGCGTGAGGGGGAGACCTTTGGTAATACCTATCAGACAGTAATCGATGCTAGCAAGGGAATTTTTGTGCCACGTGGTGTAGCCAACGGCTTCCAAGTCCTTTCTGATACTGTTTCTTATAGTTACTTAGTGAATGACTATTGGGCTTTGGAACTCAAACCGAAGTATGCCTTTGTCAACTATGCAGACCCAGCTCTGGGAATCCAGTGGGAAAACCTAGAAGCTGCAGAAGTCTCTGAAGCAGACAAGAACCATCCACTACTTAAGGATGTCAAACCTTTAAGAAAAGAAGATTTGTAGGAAAAATTCTTTTTTTGATATATTAATTTATACTGAAATATAATACCTTCGCTCAGCTATAATTTGAGCGAAATGAATTAAAGAAAAAATTGCCAAAGAGGTATCAAGCATGTGATAGATTGTCTATCCTGTTACATGAAAGGCAATTATAAAAAATAAGGAATAGAAATGACTGAATACAAAAAAATTATCGTGACTGGTGGAGCTGGATTTATCGGTTCTAACTTTGTCCACTATGTTTACAATAACTTTCCAGATGTCCATGTGACAGTACTGGACAAGCTGACCTACGCGGGTAATCGTGCCAATATTGAAGAAATTTTAGGCGACCGAGTTGAGTTGGTTGTTGGAGATATTGCTGATGCAGCCTTGGTAGATAAGCTGGCAGCTGAAGCTGATGCTATCGTTCACTATGCAGCAGAAAGCCACAATGATAACTCGCTCAATGATCCAAGTCCATTTATCCACACCAACTTTATCGGAACTTACACACTTTTGGAAGCAGCTCGTAAATACGACATTCGTTTCCACCATGTATCGACTGACGAAGTCTATGGGGATTTGCCTTTGCGTGAAGATTTGCCAGGTCATGGCGAAGGACCAGGTGAGAAATTTACGGCTGAAACCAAGTACAATCCAAGCTCACCTTACTCATCAACTAAAGCAGCTTCAGATTTAATTGTTAAAGCTTGGGTGCGTTCATTTGGTGTCAAAGCGACGATTTCGAACTGTTCAAACAACTATGGTCCTTACCAGCACATCGAGAAGTTCATTCCGCGCCAAATCACCAATATCTTGAGCGGTATCAAGCCAAAACTTTATGGCGAAGGTAAAAACGTTCGTGACTGGATCCATACCAATGACCATTCATCAGGCGTTTGGACAATTCTGACCAAAGGACAAATTGGCGAAACTTACTTGATCGGTGCTGATGGTGAGAAGAATAACAAGGAAGTACTGGAGCTTATTCTCAAGGAAATGGGACAGCCAGCTGATGCCTATGACCATGTGACAGATCGAGCTGGTCACGACCTCCGCTATGCCATTGATGCTAGCAAGCTCCGTAATGAGCTAGGATGGAAGCCAGAGTTTACTAACTTTGAAGCAGGTCTCAAAGAGACAATCAAGTGGTACACAGACAACCAAGACTGGTGGAAATCTGAAAAAGAAGCAGTAGAAGCTAATTATGCTAAAACACAAGAGGTCATTAAATAATTTTAAGCTGTTTAATGATTCTTAAAGGAGCAGTTATATCATGAAACATAAAATTTTAGTAACAGGTGGTGCAGGTTATATTGGCACTCACACAGTAGTCGAACTTATAAAAGCTGGACATGAGCTAGTTGTTGTGGATAATTTTAGTAACAGCAGCAAAAAGAGTCTAGAGGCTGTCGAAAAAATCGTTGGACAGTCCATTACTTTGTATGAAGCGGACATTTGTGATAAAGAAGCTTTATTAAAAGTCTTTAAGGACTTTAAACCTACTGGAGTGATTCATTTTGCTGGTTTAAAAGCAGTAGGAGAATCTAGCCAAATTCCTCTAACCTATTACGAAAATAATGTTGCAGGTACCTTAACTCTTTTGAGAGTGATGGAAGAAGTAAATTGTAAAAACATTATCTTTAGTTCATCTGCAACAGTTTATGGAGATCCTCATACAGTTCCAATCTTAGAAGACTTCCCTGTTTCAGTTACTAATCCATATGGTCGAACGAAATTAATGCTTGAAGAAATTCTGACAGATATTTACAAAGCAGATTCTACTTGGAATATTGTATTGCTTCGTTATTTCAACCCAATTGGTGCTCATGAAAGTGGTGATTTGGGAGAAAATCCAAATGGAATTCCTAACAACTTGCTTCCATATGTAACTCAAGTTGCTGTTGGAAGACTAGAGCAAGTACAGGTATTTGGTAATGATTATCCAACTGTAGACGGTACTGGTGTTCGAGATTATATTCACGTGGTTGATCTAGCTAAAGGTCATGTTGCTGCTTTGAAAAAATTTGATGGCAATCAAGGTTTGAATATATATAACTTAGGGACTGGTAAAGGCTATTCGGTTTTAGAAATCATTCATAGTATGGAAAAAGCTGTTGGCAAACCAATTCCTTATAAGATTGTTGAACGCAGACCTGGTGATATTGCAACTTCATATGCTAATCCTGCTAAAGCCAAAGCAGAACTTGGTTGGGAAGCTCAATTTGATATCTCGAGGATGTGCCAAGATGCTTGGCGTTGGCAGAGCAAACATCCCAATGGATTTGACGAATAGTTATTATTGGAATTTAGAAATTTTAGATAAGCCTAGCACAAATATGTGTTAGGCTTTTTGTAATAGTTGAATATTTTAGAGCTTTCTTAATATAATAAAGATGATCTTTTTCACGGATATTATGGTGAATTAATTTTGACTATAGCACATGAACATACCATTAGCTAAGGTATCTTTCTTTTTCATTCTATGATTTCTCTCCTTCTTGTATGGAAACAGTAGAAATAAGGGCTTGGTTATAGTATAATGAGTCTATATGACTTTTAAGGAGAATGTGAGTTAGTGAAGTCTTCGGAATTATTGATTATTATCCCAGCCTTTAATGAAAGTGGTAATATTCAAAAAACAATCAAGATGATAAAAACACATACACCAGAATTTGATTACTTAATTATCAATGATTGTTCTACAGATAATACTTTGGAAATTTGTCGTGAAAATAAATTTAACGTTATTGATTTGCCAATTAATTTAGGAATCGGTGGTGCGGTTCAAACAGGATACCTCTATGCTGTTCAAAATAATTATCAATATGCTGTTCAAGTAGATGGAGATGGTCAACATAATCCTCAATATATTAAGATGATGCTTGAACGTATAAAAAAAGATAAAGTTGACATGGTAATAGGATCTCGATTTATTGAGAATCAAGGATTTCAGTCTTCTTTCGCTAGAAGAATTGGAATCACTTTTTTTGAAAAATTAATTAAATTATTGACTGGAAAGAAGATCACAGATCCAACATCAGGATTACGACTTGTTAATAAATCAGTCATTGAATTATTTGCTGAGCACTATCCTAGTGATTATCCTGAACCAGAAACTATAGTTTCCTTATTAGAGGCTGGTTTTAAAGTGGAAGAGATGCCTGTTCTAATGAATGAAAGAGAACATGGTACATCTTCGATTACCTTGACTAAGTCTGTGTATTATATGATTAAAGTATCTATAGCAATACTGGTTGCAAAGATTAGTGGAGGATATAAGAAATAATATGCTTATTTTTTTAATTACTATTCTCATTTTGGCATTTTTGTTTAATATTCTTCGTTTAGTTGCTAAAAAGCAAGTAGAGATGAAAAATGTTATTTCATGGATTGTTTTATCTATCATTTCTCTGCCTTTTGTCTGGTTTCCAGACATTCTAACTTTTTTTGCACATCTAATGGGAGTACAAGTGGCTAGTAACTTAATATTCTTTGTTGCTATCTGCTTACTGCTTTATTTAACTTTTTCTTTAACTAGACATCTTTCGAAACAGTCAGTTCAGATTCGTCAATTGGCGCAAAAAATTGCTTTAAAGGAAAAAAGTGATCAAGATGAAGAATAAAGTGTCAGCAAAAGAAATATATTTTTGGAATTTACTGGGGAATCTAATGTTTGCTGGTTCCTCAGCTATTTTTATGATGATTGTTTCTAGACTTTCTTCTGCAAAAATGGCTGATGTATTCAGTTTAGCATATGGTATTGCTGGTATATTAGTTGTTCTTGGACTTTTTCAAGTTAGAACCTATCAGGGAACTGATGTGACTTTTAAACATAGTTTTACCAGCTATACGATTGCAAGAGTATTTTCTATTACTCTTATGCTAATTACCTTATTTCCATATCTATTTCTAGTTCATTTTGATTTTTCAGATACATCAAAGCTAGCAGTAGTGGTTTTATATGTTCTGTTTCGGATGTGTGAGGCTATATCTGATTTATTTCAGGGGCTCTTCCAGCAACATGAGAGGTTAGATATTGCTGGTAAATCCATGACAATCAGATACGGTGCAAGTATTTTTATTCTTCTTATCTCTCTAGTTGTTCTCAAATCTTTAGAAGTTTCTCTTTTAATCTTGTTTCTTTTTAATTTTGTATTTGTTTGGATTTATGATTTTCCCAAGTCACTATCCTTTGATAAAGTTTCTTTTGACAAGAGTACCATCAGGTTGCAGGTCAAAGACGCCTTTTTGATTTTAAAAGGCTGTATTCCTTTATTTATTAGCGGTTTCCTTTTAGCTTATATCTTTAATGAACCTAAGATAGCAATTGATAAAGCTATTCAACTTGGAAAATTAGCAGAAGGGCTTCAAAGGAATTACAATATTTTGTTCATGCCAGTGTTCTTCATGAGTTTGTTTATTCTTATTCTTCGACCATTAACGACAAGCTTAGCTATTCAATGGCAAAGAAAAGAGTTTGCAAAGTTTGATCGAACAGTGAAGCAGATCGGTATCTACTTGCTTGGAGGTGGAGCTATTTTAACGATGTTAGCTTTTTTAATTGGAACTCCTATTTTAAGTATAGTTTTTGGTGTGGATCTTGCTGGCGATGCTCTGACTTTGACAATTCTAGTTTTCTCTGGGATCCTTTATTCAGTTGGAATTGTTCTTGGAGATATCCTCACTATTTTTAGAATGCAACGAAAACTCATACTGGTATACCTACTTATGTTTATCGTTTCAATTGCTATTACAAATCCTTTTGTAATGTCAAAAGGTCTACTTGGAGCTTCGTATAGTTTTCTGTTTGTAATGCTTATTTATTCAATCGGAAGTTACTTAACTTATATCAAGGTAAGAAAATGGAAAGGAAAGCTTTGATGTCCTTAAATTCTCAACATACCTGGGTGATTTGTGCCTATGGTGAAAGTCAGTATCTAGAAGCGTGTATTCAGTCTTTAAAAAATCAAACTCTTACTTCAAAGATAATTTGTTATACCTCCACACCTTTGACCTCAATTTATGAAATTTGTGGGAAGTATGATATTCCAGTTCATCATAAAACTGGTGGTGGGATTGGAATAGATTGGAATCAAGCATTATCGTTTGTATCTACAAAATATGCTACCATTGCCCATCAGGATGATTATTACGAGCCTAAATTTCTTGAAAAAACTCTGGAAGCTTTTGAGGCTCACCAAGATGGATTGATTACTTTCACTGATTATTTTGAAGAAAAAAATGGAAGTAAAATTGATGCGAATACGAATTTAAAAATTAAGCGCCTTATGCTTGGTACCTTATCAATTTTTCCAACCTCACGTTTTTGGAGAAAGCGCGTCTTAGCTTTTGGAAATCCCATCTGTTGTCCTGCGGTTTCATACAATCTTGAAAAATTAAAAGATTTCCAGTTTGATGAAGATATGAGAGTAAGTCTTGATTGGTATGCTTGGTATAAAATTAATGAATACAAAGGAAGCTTCCTTTATATTCCGGAAGCATTAATGTGCCATCGGATTCATCAAGAATCTGAGACAACCAAGACTATTTCAGATAATACTCGCACAAAAGAAGATTTGTATATGTATAATCTATTTTGGCCAAAGTGGTTTTCAAGAGTAATTATGAAGTTTTATGTCAAGAGTCAGGATACTAACCACTAGGAGATTAATATGAAATTCATGAAAGATGCCTATCAGGCTAACATAAAATATATTTTTACTTTTTTGGTCTTATCCGCTTTTATGTTTGTAATTTATACAAAACATCTTTTGGATGTCCCAAAGATAGGATTGGCAGTTGTTCTTCTTATTGCAGTATTTTTATTATTTTTACCTAAAAAAAATATTGCAATATTTTATGCCCTTGTCTTTTCGGGAGTTTTGACTTCTTTGATAACTCCGGTTTTGAATACTCCTGACGAACCAGTTCATTTAGCTAGAACGATTCATATCGTTGAGGGAGATTTGAATCTAGATAATAGTAAACCTCTTATTTCAGAAGATTTTTTTGATATTTATGATCAAATAAAGTCTCCATTAACTAAAACAAATCTTTTCAATGAAGGTCAGACAGATAAGAAAGTTGATTTCGGTCGTACTACTGATTACCGGGCTACTAATTCATATTGGTTCATTGGTTATATTCCTCAGGCAATTGGCTTTGGAATTGGTAAATTATTACATTTGAGTGTAGGTATCTCGTATTATTTAGGGAGAATATTTAACGCATTAGCTTATGCAGTTTTGGCTTATATTGCCATTCGATTATCAGGTAAAGCTAAGCAACTTATAATGATGGTTGCGTTTATTCCAATGAATTTAGTACTAGCTGGCTCATATAATCAGGACAGTGTATCACTCGGATTGGCTTATATTATCGTATCACTCTTTATTAGTTGGGTTAGTGATAGCGAGAAGAAGGTAAGAAATAGAGATTTGATTCTTTATGTCATCATTTGTTGCCTTCTAGCCACGATGAAGCTCCCTTATGTTCTGCTAATTGGATTATTGCTTTTTATTCCAAAATCTAAGTTTAATGGTAGATTCTTTTATGGCAAGGTTATTTCTGCTGTTCTTTGTGTAGGAGCAGTAACTGTATTTTGGTTTTTACTCAGCCAACAAGTGAAATTAGCTAATTTTCAATTAGAAGGTGCTGACTTACGTGGTCAATTAATGAACCTGGTCCATCATCCACAAGATTACCTACCAGTTGTTTTTAAGGAAATGCTTTTGTCCATTAGTCATCTTGATCAACTATTTAATTTTGGTTGGTTGGATCTATCAATGAATGAGGTTCTTATTCCAATTTATGTCTTTTACACTTTAATTGCTTTAGCTAATGTTGGACGTTTTAAAATTCCTTTGATTTCAAAAATTGGAGCAGTGCTGGTTTCGTTGGCAATTATTGGTTTGATTTCTTTGACTCTCTACCTGACATGGACTCCTGTAGGATCATATACTGTCTTAGGTGTTCAGGGAAGATATTATTTGGGAGTCTTAGCTCTAATGCTCCCAGTAATTGTTAGCTGTTCTAAAAATCAATTAAAATTTGATTTTATAACTGATCATTGGATTGTAGAAAGCAGTGTTATTATTGTTGGCTTATCCATGATCCATACTTTAGCAATCATTTATGCGGTAGTTTAATATTTTTATATTTAAATAAAAACAGACGGGAATCTAAGTCCTGTCTGTTTTAATATCAGTCATCTTGACGGTCTTTAAACATGTTGCTATACTTGGTATAACTTAAATTTTTATCCTTGAATAAAGAATGATTATCAGTTATTTTGCTTGGTTTTGGGGGAAAATATGATTTTAGATTCAATAAAAAAGTATAGATATCCTTTGATTCTATTTTTCTATTCATTATTGTTTGTTCTCGTTTCCCATGTGGCAATTAACACTCAGAGCCGTGAGTTTGACCATGTTTTTCATTTAACTCGAATAGTCGGATTGTCACAGTCTATCAATCATTTTGATCTATTACCTAATTTGAATCATATATTTGCTTTTGGTACAGGATATGCGGTTCCAATGTTTTATGGTAATTGGCAATTTTATTTACCTGCTCTCTTATTTATGCTAGTTCAGCAAGCTGATTTGGCTTTTGATTTCTTCGCATTCTTGTTGGTTTTTTCCACTTCTTTGACAAGTTTTTATTGCTTCAAAAAAATCAGTCAAGATTCCACTAAAAGCTTGTGTGGAGCTTTGTTAGTTCCTCTCTACTTTCCTTTGTTTGGATATGGTATGACAATGGTCATGCCATTAGTGCCTATTCTTTTTTATACCATATACAAGGTTCTGTTTTTAAATAAATATAGCCCAGCTTTATTAGGAATTACCATTGCCTTACTTATTCAAACACATATTTTATCTACCTTGATTTTGGCTATCTATTCAATAATTTTTGTTTTACTATGTGTTCGTAAATTAACTGTAAAAAAAATAATCTCTTTTCTTGTGTCTGTTCTCATAGGTATTTTACTTTCTATTGGCTACCTAGTTCAATATCTGGAACAGGTTAGTTCACAAATTTTCTATTTTAATTGGACAGCTCGTGATTTTCCTGTTGAAAACGCTCGAATGTTTAATGTTCCAAATATTTTACAGTTCAAATTTAGCGGGTTATTTGCACCATTTACATCTTTGTTTTTAAGAATCGATATCCTAGCGATTATATTATTTTTTTATCTAGTATATCGTTTTAAATATTTAAGTGAAGCCAGCCAGAAACTATTAATACTAATAGCCATTATGGCGATTTCTACAACAGCAGTTTTACCTTGGAATAGTTTGTTAAAATTTGGTTTTTTGGGAGCTATCCAATATACTGGTCGTCTGCTCTTTTTCGTTCCTTTTCTTTTGATTTGGATTTTAGTTAACGACTTTAGTCACATTTGGTCTATCAGCTTTGCAAGTCTATCAACATTGGTATATCTTGGGACAGTTTTAATTTCTTATTCTCCAGTTATTAACCTGAGGACAGATCATAAGAACTATATATCAGAGATAAATCAAAGAATGCTTAGTTATTATAAAGGAGATAGAGAACAGTTTTCAAATACTATTGGTGATGAATATTATAATTTAGATGTTGATCCAGTTGCTATACGTGACAGTTCGATTACTCAATTTGATGATGTAGAAGGAGCAAAAATAGAAAATATAAAGTCTTCTTACAATTCTTTAGAATTTGATGTTATCTTAACTGAAAAAAATGCAAGTTTCTTTGTCCCTAGACCTTGGTATAAGGGATATATTGCTGACTATACTAATGGTGCTTCAGGTACTCAACCTGCTTTGAAGTATCGTCAGTTGAGTCAAGAAGAACAAGAGAAGAATCAGAAAATCCATAGACCCAAGACTCAGAAAATGGCTTTACGTAATGGGAAGATTTTTTTAAGAGTTTTTTCTAGCGGCCATGTTAAAATTAGTCATCATAAGACTTTCCTCCAGCATTTCTTTTTCTTGGTTGAAGGCCTGTTCTGGGTATTTATCATTTTCGTTTTTTATCAAATTAAAAGAAGAAAGAATAGAAAAGCAGATTTAAAAAATTAAATCAAACTTTACAGGTAAAATAATTTATTATACAATTAACACTTAAAGGAGTGACTATGACCATTTCAGTAATTGTTCCTTGTTACAACGAGGAAGAAAGCCTTCCGCTTTTCTATGCGGAAATGGAAAAAATAAAACCAAGACTTCGTGATAACATAGAGTATATTTTCGTCAATGATGGTTCTCAAGACAGAACCTTGGAAGTTTTGCACGAACTAAATATGATGGATCCCAATGCTCATTTTATTTCATTTTCTAGGAACTTTGGAAAAGAGGCGGCTTTATATGCTGGTCTTCAGCACGCAAGAGGAGAACTTGTAACGGTCATGGATGTAGATTTACAGGACCCACCAGAGCTTTTAGTTGAAATGAAAACCATATTAGACGAACAGAAAGATCTAGACTGCGTGGGGACTCGTCGAACGAGTCGTGATGGTGAGCCACCTATTAGGAGTTTCTTTGCAAATCTTTTTTATAAGCTGATTAACAAAATTAGCCAGGTAGAAATGGTGGATGGTGCGCGTGATTTTCGCCTTATGCGTCGACCTATGGTAGATGCTATTTTGGAGGTTTCTGAATACAATCGTTTCTCTAAAGGAATTTTTGCCTGGGTAGGTTTTAAAACGGAGTATTTAGAATATAAAAACGTTGAGCGCGTGGCAGGAAAGACGTCTTGGAATTTTTGGCAGCTTTTTAACTATTCTTTAGAAGGGATAGTCAACTTTTCAGAAGCTCCTTTGCATATTGCTTTCTTGGGAGGTTTGCTTTCTTGGATGCTTGCATTTATTTTGGTTGTTTTTATCGTTGTAAGAACTCTAGTATTCGGTGATCCTACATCAGGTTGGCCTTCACTCATGACAGTTATCCTCTTTATTGGTGGTTTTCAGTTACTAACCATTGGAATTTTGGGGAAATATATTGGCAAAGTCTTTACAGAAACTAAAAAACGGCCTGTCTACATCATCAAAGAGAAGAGTAAATAAGCAGATTTTTTCTGCTTTTTTTGTTATAATATTTTCATTGAATGTTTATGACAGGAGAGGAATAATACATGATTTTAATCACAGGTTCAAATGGTCAGCTGGGAACAGAACTTCGTCATCTTTTAGATGAGCGCAATGAGGATTATGTTGCAGTTGACGTTGCCGAAATGGATATTACGAATGCTGAAATGGTTGAAAAGGTCTTTGCAGAAGTTAAACCAACCTTGGTATATCACTGTGCCGCTTATACAGCAGTTGATGCAGCAGAGGATGAAGGAAAAGAGCTTAATTATGCCATCAATGTGACTGGAACTGAAAATGTAGCAAAAGCGGCTGAAGCACACGGAGCGACATTAGTTTATATTTCTACGGACTATGTCTTTGATGGCCAAAAGCCTGTCGGTGAAGAATGGGAAGTAGATGATCAACCAGATCCTAAAACAGAATACGGCCGTACCAAGCGTATGGGAGAAGAGTTGGTAGAGAAGTATTCTAGTCGTTTCTACATTATTCGTACAGCTTGGGTCTTTGGTAATTATGGTAAAAACTTTGTCTTTACAATGCAAAATCTAGCTAAGACTCACCCGACTTTGACAGTTGTTAACGACCAGCATGGCCGTCCGACTTGGACTCGTACCTTAGCTGAATTCATGACCTACTTGGCTGAAAATCAAAAGGAATTCGGCTATTACCATCTGTCTAATGACGCTGCAGAAGACACTACTTGGTATGACTTTGCAGTTGAGATTCTCAAGGATACGAATGTAGAAGTTAAACCGGTGGACTCAAGCCAATTCCCTGCTAAAGCAAAACGGCCACTCAATTCAACTATGAGCTTGACTAAGGCAAAGGCGACTGGCTTTGTTATTCCAAGCTGGCAAGATGCCCTGAAAGAATTCTATAAACAAGAAAAGAAATAAGAAGAAGAGGCTGAAACAGGTGTTTCAGTCTTTTTTATAATGATGAAAGAAAGTCATAAATTTATCAAAGGATGCTCTTCTAAAATTAGAATATCCTACTGATCTATCATTTTTTCAGGTCCAAGCTCACATAAAAGTCGATAAAATGGTATAATAGATTGGATTGCAATAAATTTGAATCGGAGAAGAATATGCAACATATCTTTATTATTGGAAGTCGAGGTCTTCCTGCAAAATACGGAGGTTTTGAAACCTTTGTAGAAAAATTAGTTGAACATCAAGTATCTTCTCAATTGCAATATCATGTTGCTTGTTTGTCAGAGCATGAGACGGGACAGCATACCAGGTATAAAGGTGTTGATTGTTTTAGTATTAAAGCACCTAAACTAGGTCCAGCTAGAGTGATTGCCTATGATATGATGGCTATTCGCTATGCTTTAAAAATGGTTAAAGAACAAAACATTGAATCACCCATTTTCTACATTTTAGGAAATACGATTGGTGCCTTTATTGCACCTTTTGCCAAAATGATTCATCAAGCAGGCGGGACATTTTTTATCAATCCAGACGGTCTTGAGTGGAAACGGGCCAAGTGGCCTAAGCCTGTTCAAGGTTACCTTAAGTACTCCGAAAAGTTGATGACAAAACATGCAGATTTGGTTATATGCGATAATCAAGGTATTGAATCCTACATCCAGAATGCCTATCCATGGTCTAAGACGACTTTTATTGCTTATGGTACAGATCTTAAGCTTTCTAGCTTGACTGATCAAGATGAGAAAGTTCGAAATTTCTTCGGAAAATGGCAGAGCAAAGAGAAAGAGTATTATCTGATTGTTGGTCGTTTTGTGCCGGAAAACAACTATGAGACTATTATCCGAGAATTTATGGCTTCAAATACCAAACGAGATTTGGTTATCATTTGCAATCATGAGGGTAATTCCTATTTTGATGAATTGCGACAGAAAACTGCCTTTGATCAAGACAAGAGAATTAAGTTTGTTGGGACAGTCTATGACCAGGAATTATTGAAATATATTCGCAATCATGCTTTTGCTTATCTCCATGGTCATGAAGTTGGAGGAACCAACCCAGGCCTACTTGAGGCTTTGGCTCAAACGGATCTCAACCTAGTTTTAGGTGTAGATTTTAATCGGCAAGTAGCCAAAGAAACGGCTCTTTATTGGAAAAAGGAAAAAAACAGCTTAGCTGGTTTGATAAATCAAGTGGACAGTCAAAACGATTTTTCCGATTGGGGTCTAGTTGCTAAGCAAAACATGAAAGATAATTATACTTGGGAAAAGATTGTCGGTGAATATGAGGAGTTATTCTTATCATGAAAGTAAATATCTTGTTGTCCACCTACAATGGTGAGCAATACCTGAAAGAGCAGGTTGAAAGTATCCAGCAACAAACCTATCAAAATTGGCAACTTTTTATCCGAGACGATGGCTCATCGGATGGAACTGTTGCAGTTATTCAAGGATTGGTAGCTCAGGATCCACGTATTCACTTTATCAATGAAAATCAGATTGAAAATTTTGGAGTCATAAAGAGTTTTCACACTCTCTTAAAATATGAGAAAGCAGACCTTTACTGCTTTAGTGACCAAGATGATGTCTGGCTGCCTGATAAGATTGCGCTTCAAGTGGCAGAAGCTGAGAAATACCCTCAGGATAAGCCATTATTGCTTTATACAGATTTAAAAGTAGTGGATGAAAACCTGACTGTTCAGCACGAAAGTATGATTCGTACTCAGTCAGATCATGCAAATACAGAACTGGTACAAGAGTTGACAGAAAATACTGTAACAGGTGGAGTAGCCATGATCAATCACGCCTTGGCTGAGTTATGGACAGGGCAAGAAGCCCATGACCTTCTTATGCATGACTGGTACTTAGCCTTGCTGGCTTCTGCCTTTGGAAAACTTGTCTATATTGATAAGCCAACAGAGCTTTATCGTCAGCATAGCAGTAACGTATTGGGGGCACGTACTCTTAGAAAAAGGGTGAAAAACTGGGTTCGGCCCCATGTGCTTTTTGCTAAGTATTGGCAACTTATCAAGGCTAGTCAAGAGCAAGCAAAAAATTTATTAGATCTGTCTTTGAGCCCTGAAAATAAAGAATTAATTGAAAACTTTGTGACTATCATGGACGTGCCGTTTAGGGAACGATTAGCACGTATACGCAAATATGGCTACCGTAAGAATCGTGCTTTTCACACTTGTGTTTTTACAGCCTTGATATTGACAAAGTTTGCATATAGAGGTAAAAAATAATGTTTGATGTTTTTAGTCAGAAAAATCGAATTTTATTACGAGAGTTAATTAAAACGGACTTTAAATTACGCTATCAAGGATCAGCAATCGGCTATCTTTGGTCTATTTTGAAGCCATTGATGACCTTTAGTATTATGTATATCGTCTTCATCCGTTTCTTGCGCTTAGGTGGAGACGTTCCTCATTTCCCAGTTGCTTTGTTATTAGCCAATGTTATTTGGGGATTTTTCTCAGAAGCGACTTCTATGGGGATGGTATCGGTTGTTAGTCGGGGCGATCTTTTGCGTAAGCTAAATTTTTCAAAGCATATTATTGTCTTGTCAGCTATTTCAGGCGCAGCCATTAATTTCGCTATCAATTTAGTCGTTGTCTTGATTTTCTCACTCTTTAATGGAGTGACCTTCAGCTGGTCGGCTTTGATGGTGATCCCTCTCTTCCTTGAGTTGTTTTTGATGGCAACTGGTTGTGCTCTGATTTTATCAACTTTCTTTGTCCGCTTCCGTGATTTATCTCAAATCTGGGAAGTAGTGCTACAAGCTGGCTTATATGCGACACCAATTATTTATCCTATTACATTTATTGCGGACCGCAACCCATGGGCAGCCAAATTAGTTATGATGAATCCTCTGGCTCAGATTATCCAAGACATGCGTTATTTCTTGATTGATAAGGCCAATACACCTGTCTGGCTTTTGGTTGAAAATAAGTTTTTGGTTCTTGTTCCTTATGTATTGCCAATTCTTATTTTCCTAGCTGGCTTTGCTTACTTTAACAAACATGCTAAGAAATTTGCGGAGATTCTCTAATGACAGATAAACAAATTGCAGTAAAAGTAGACCATGTCAGCAAGTTCTTTAAGTTACCTACGGAGTCAACTAACAGTCTTCGTACTGCTATGGTCAATCGCTTTAAAGGAATTAAAGGTTATAAAGAACAGCACGTCCTTAATGATATTTCCTTTGAAGTGGAAAAAGGAGACTTTTTCGGAATCTTGGGTAGAAATGGTTCTGGGAAGTCTACTCTCTTAAAAATTATTTCTGAAATTTACGTACCTGAAAAAGGTTCCGTTACAATCGATGGAAAGTTAGTTTCTTTCATTGAGCTTGGAGTTGGTTTTAATCCTGAACTAACAGGTCGTGAAAATGTTTATATGAATGGTGCAATGCTGGGCTTCTCAACAGCTGAAATTAACGCCATGTATGATGATATTGTGGACTTTGCTGAGTTGCATGATTTTATGAACCAAAAGCTCAAGAATTACTCTTCTGGAATGCAGGTTCGTCTTGCTTTCTCGGTTGCCATTAAAGCGCAAGGTGATATCTTGATTTTGGATGAGGTTCTTGCAGTTGGAGATGAGGCTTTTCAGCGTAAATGTAATGATTACTTCCAAGAACGGAAGAAATCAGGGAAAACGACCATTCTTGTTACCCACGATATGGGAGCAGTTAAGAAGTATTGCAATAAGGCTGTTTTGATTGAAAATGGTTTGGTTAAAGCAATTGGTAGTCCAGAAAATGTAGCCAACCAATATAGTTTTGATAATACAGCACCTTTGCAACATGGAGGAGAAGCGACTGGAGATGGACAAGCTTCATCGGATGAACAAGTTTTGGTTGAAAACTTTCAACTACAGTTGTTAAGTTCGAACAAGTTACGCCCGCAAGATCCAATTCAGTTCCAGATTGATTTTGATGTTCGAGAGGATATTCAAACTTATATTGCTCTTTCTTTAACAGATATCGATCGGAATATTTGGATTTATAACGACAATTCGATGAACCAATTAATGACTGGTGCTGGCCACAAAAGAGTTCATTACACTTGTTCACTTCCAACAGTGAATGATTTGAAAATGAAATTAGAAGTGACGGTGCGGGATGCTGAGGGGCAGATGCTGGCCTTCTCAGATGCTACTCAAACTCCACTGATTTTCATCAATCGAGATGATATAGATTTGGATGATAAGTCTGCTATGGATTCAGCAAGTGGCTTAATCCAGCGCAATGGAACATGGTCAATAACGGACTAGACTGAGGGAGATATGGAAACGACGCCTTTTGTTTCGATTATTTGTACTGTTTTTAACAAAGAACCGTGGTTGAAAAAAACTATTGATAGTTTTTTAACTCAAAAAACGAGTTTTCCCTTTGAAATTATTTTGGTGGATGATGCCTCAAGTGATGGCTCTCGCAAAATAATACAAGACTATCAAGCAAATTTTCCTGATTTGATTCGTGCCTTTTATCATGATGAAAATCAAGGGATTGCTAAAACATGGGTTACTATTTGTAAAGAGGCACGAGGGAACTTCATTGCTCGATGTGATGGTGATGACTTCTGGCTGGATTCTCTAAAGCTTCAAAAGCAAGTAGACTTATTGGAGAGTAAGCCTGACTGTAAATGGTCTAATACAGATTTTGATATCTATGATGAAAAGGGAGACTTTGTTTCCAAAGCAGGCTTTGCTAACAAAACAATCCCACTTGCGGATACTTATGAAAAAATGTTGGCCACCCGAGGGT
Organism: Streptococcus sp. 27098_8_75; assembly: GCF_041432475.1. Taxonomy (NCBI): domain Bacteria; kingdom Bacillati; phylum Bacillota; class Bacilli; order Lactobacillales; family Streptococcaceae; genus Streptococcus; species Streptococcus sp. 27098_8_75. The sequence continues at coordinate 141,269 of NZ_JAPVZR010000002.1, read as the reverse complement.
TTACCATGGCATCTACCTGGTTAGTTGATAGGGACCTAATGCTAGAAGTAAATCAAGAGTTGGATTTAACTACATCAGATGACACCTTTAATCTGCAAATGGAGCTCTTCCAACGAACTTCTTTAGCTTTCCTAGGCGAAGCGACGGTTGCGTATACAATTAACCAAGGGTCAGATTCACGACCTTGTGATTTTAGAAAATTAGAACGTCGTTTTCAAAAGTTGTTAGAAACACAACTAGAGTATCTTGATAAATATCCCAACGCAGATTTTAAAGAGATGACTAAGATTCTTCTTGAACGAAATAATACTTACGAAATTCGTCTATCCAAGCCTATGGATTCTCTGTCTCATATTGGGATGGAGTCTGTTACAGTTTATTTTGGGGATGGTGAAAATGCTTATTCAGAAGAGCGCACTTTTGCCAAACTACTTCAAAAAGAAGACAGCTTAACATTTGAAATTCCTAAAGGAACGTCTGTTATTCGTGTAGATCTTTCGGAACGTCCAAGTTACTATTCTGAAGTAGAATTGAGAGGGCCTGATGGGAATGCATCATCACCTATCTATACGAACGGTGTTATTGCTGACGGCTTGTATTTCTTTAACGAACCTGATCCTCAGTTGATCTATGAAGTTGAAGAAGAAGCAATCTATCAATTGAGCTATAAGATGATTTCTGTGGATGATGCCTCTGCTCCCGATTATATTGGAAAAGTATTTGCGGCTGAAATGTTGGATAGTAGTAATAAGGTTAAAGAGCTTGAAGCTGAATTAGAGGCTACGAAAAAAGCTTACAAGACTGTTATCAATTCAAGACGTTGGACAATCCCAACGAAAATCTTGAAATTCTTAAGAATAAGGAAATAAAATGGAACGATTACTTTTATATGTTCACTTTAATAAGTTCAATCAGATTAGTGAACATGTACTTTATCAGCTTGAAAAAATGCGTCCCCTCTTTAGGAAGGTGATTTTCATTTCAAACAGCAAGATAAGTCAAGATCAGGAAGATGAACTGAAGAAAGAACTAGTTGATGAAGTTCTTTTGAGAAAGAACATCGGTTTTGATTTTGCTGCTTGGCGAGATGGAATGAAAAAGGTCGGCTTTGAAGAATTAAAAAAATATGATTCAGTCACTTTAATGAATGATACATGCTTTGGACCTTTGTGGGATTTAGAGCATATATACCAAGATTTTGAAGTTGATAGAAACGTTGATTTCTGGGGAATGACGAATTATCGTAAAGACAAAGATTTTAATGAGCACATCCAAAGTTATTATCTATCTTTTAAGCAAAATGTAGTCAATTCAGAAGCTTTTCAACTATTCTGGCAAAACATTCAGGATTTTACAGAAGTTCAAGATGTCATAGATCATTATGAAACCCAGGTTACAACTAATTTAGTGCAGGCAGGTTTTCACTATCAGACCGTTTTTAATACAATCCAGGCTGATGCTTCAGGTATGCTCTATCCGGATTTTTCTTACTATAATCCAACCTCTATCCTAAAAAATAGAGTGCCGTTTATCAAAGTAAAAACAATAGCTGCAAATGAAGGATTGACGCCTTATATTTTAAACGACATTGAAAATACAACGGACTATCCTGTTGATTTAATTGTCAAACATATGTCTCGTATTGATTTGCCTGACTATCCTTACTTGCTTGGAAGGAAAATTTTAGATTTGTCTCTTCCAATTTCTATACCTGACAAGAAAATAGCTGTCCACCTTCATGTTTTTTATGTGGATTTACTAGCTGAATTCCTTCATGCATTTGAATCTTTCCATTTCTCTTATGACTTATTCATTACAACAGATAGCGAAAAGAAAAAGAACGAGATACTTGGCATTTTAGAGGGAAAACAAGCAAAAGCAGAAGTTTTTGTAACAGGAAATGTTGGGCGAGATGTTCTTCCTATGCTTAAATTAAAGAGACATCTATCTCAGTATGACTATATTGGACATTTTCATACAAAAAAATCTAAAGAAGCTGATTATTGGGCGGGAGAAAGTTGGCGTAAAGAGCTAATTAACATGCTTGTTCATCCAGCAGATCAGATAGTTAGTCAATTAGGACAAGATGATTGCTTAGGGCTAGTCATAGCTGACATTCCTAGCTTCTTCCGCTTTAACAGGATTGTAGTCGCCTGGAATGAAGCCCTGATTTCTCCTGAGATGAATAAACTGTGGGAGCGCATGAACTGTCAAAAAGAAGTTGACTTTAAGCAAATGAATACCTTTGTCATGAGCTATGGAACCTTCGTTTGGTTTAAATATGACGCATTGTCTCCTTTATTTGATTTAAACATGACGGAGGAGGATGTTCCGAGTGAGCCACTTCCACAAAATTCCATTCTTCATGCGATAGAAAGACTTTTGGTTTATATTGCTTGGGACAAGCAGTATGACTTTAAGATTTCTTATAATCAACTCGGTCTAACAGCTTTTATAGATAACAAGCAACTAAATAATCGAGAAGATTTACAGCCTCATACCTTTGTAGATTTTAACCAGATTGGTGGAATCAAGGGGGCGATGAAATACATCTTTATTGGACCTGCAAGAGCTATCAAATACATCTTAAAACGATTGTTAGGGAAGGGCAAGTCATGAAAAAAGCAGTTAAAATAGAACGTTTTTTATTGTTTATCCTGCCTATTTTATTCTTTTTTATCAATTTGTTCTTAATTCAAAGCCAGTTAGTTAGAGAGACTGATCCAACTGCTCCAGTAAGAATTCTAATTAAGCAAGAAAGAATTTTTTACCTCATTGGGTTAGGTGGCATTCCAATTTTACTGTCTTGTTATCGTTTTAAATTTGTATCTCTGATTCGCTTAGCTTATATCTATATTTTGTATTCCTTCTTGTCAAATTTAGTTGAAGATGCTTTAAATATCAATAATGAGAGTTATAAAAGTTGGAATTGGTTTGAGCATGTATTTTCTCAAAGAAATTTCTTTCCAGTTTTATTGTGGTTAGTACCTACGATAGCTATTTTAACACTGATCTTTAGAACCTTAAAGATAGTATCTTTTCGTCTGAACAGGATTCAGTTGTCATCCAATGTTGAATTCCTTGTTCTGTCACAAATTTTACTATCTTTCCTTTTGACAGATAGTAAATTTCCTCAAGCACTTTACCAAACTGAATGGTTCATGGCTTTGAATCATAAATATGGCAGTGAATTGTTTACAGAACACCATTTCTGGCTTGTAACAGTGATAGTAGCAGTATTTTCTCTGCTAGCAACATTTATTTCCTACCATTTCGTAAGAGGTTTAAGTCACTTACTTAAAAATAGAAGTTCCTATTCTTTAGCGGTGGCAACTAGTATGACAGCTGCAGTTGTCTTTAACTATTTGATTCAAATGGGACTTGGCAAGGGAACACCTTTTTTAGAATACTACCAGTTGCCTGGAGCGACTAGTCTTCAGATTATTATTCTCTTTTTGATCTTCTTGTTCTTATACCTGCTCATTAACCGGTATTTTTTGACAACAGTCATCTTGATTGGAGGAATGAGCTTATTTGTAATTGCGAATTCAATCAAGTTTAGCATGCGAGGTGAGCCTGTCTTACCAAGTGATATGATTTGGCTTTCTTCACCAAGTACATTGCTTAGTTTTGTGGATACCTCTTACATGAATGAAGCATTAAAATGGCTAACTATACTGATCATTGGATTTTTAATTCTTAACTATTTCCTATTCAAAGGAAAAATGATTCAAAAATTCAGTCGTAGGTTTGTAAGACTAGTTTGTGTTTTCTTGTGTTTGATTGGGATTTTTCAGGTGTTTGCTCAGAAGGAAAATGGTAAGGTCAAAAGAAATATACCTGTCATTACAGTTCTGAATAACTTACAAGATATTACCTGGCTTGGTAATGCAAATAATGCCCGCTATCGTTCATTAGCTTACGTCTGGATAAATCAATTGACGACAGAGGTAATGGCTAAACCAGAAGGCTATAAGGCGTCTAAGATAAAAGAAATAGAAGAGAAGTATGCTAAAAAGGCAGAGGAGATCAATCAAGCTCGAACAGACAACTTAAAAGATCATACAGTTATTTATGTATTGAGTGAGAGTTTTGCTGATCCAAGACGCATACAAGGGGTCACTCTGACTGAAAATCCGATTCCGAATATTGAAGAGATCAAAACTAAATCAACTAGTGGACTCATGAGATCGGATGGTTATGGAGGCGGAACAGCTAATATGGAATTCCAGACTTTAACTGGTTTGCCATTTTATAATATTTCTCAAAGTGTTTCGATACTTTACACCGAAGTTTTCCCTAAGATGAATAAAACTCCGGTTATAAGTGACTTATACGAAAGCAAAAACAGAATCGCTCTTCACTTAGCAGGTGCCGCAAACTATTCAAGAAACTATATCTATAATCACTTGAATTATGATCGTTTTATCACCGTAGAAACAAAAGGAATTAGTTATCAAAAAGAAGGAGTCAGTCCTAGCGATGCTTCAACTTATCAAATTGTCTTAGATAACATTAAAGAAGGAGATAATCAATTCTTTTCTGTAATGACGATGCAAAATCATTCTCCTTGGCTTGAAGCGAATCCTGAAACAATGGAAGGAAAAGGAGAGGGTTTTACAGACGAAGAAAATTCAAAGCTAACCTTCTATAGTCGCTTGCTTTTTCAAACTGATGTAGCAACCAAAAACTTCCTTGATCAACTGTCAAAAATCAATAAGAAAATCACAGTTGTCTTTTACGGCGACCATTTACCAGGATTGTATCCAACATCGATTTTTAAGAACCAGGAAGAAAACCAATACCTGACAGATTATTTTGTTTGGAGCAACTATGAAACACCAAAACTGAATTACCCACTAGTTAATTCCAGTGATTTCTCAGCTTTAGTCATGGAGCAAACAAATTCTAAAGTCTCACCATACTATGCATTACAAACCGAAGTATTACATAAGGCAAGTGTAGATAAATCTGATCTGGATGCTGAGGCTCAAGAAATAGCTAACGATATGCGAATGATTGAATACGATATGGTTGCTGGTAAAGGATATTTATCAAAAGACTTTTTCAAAGTCCCTCAATAGTTTATAAAAGTGGTTGAAAGCAATCCTAAAGGTTGTTATTTCACCACTTTTTATTTTGAAAATTTCTTATAAAATAATCATTTTATAGGATGATTTATACTCCCATTTTTTCTCAAAATGTGCTAAACTAGTTAGAGGAGGATGAGGATATGATAAAGATTTTTGGACAACTTCGATATCACTGGCAACCAGATCTTTCAATCTTAGTTATTTATTGGTCTTTATCTGTCATTCCAATCTTTATTGGACTGTCTTTGATGTATGAGAGTTCGGATGTTCCTACTTTAGTCTTGTTTTTCCTGTTTTTATTTATGGTTTTACTTGGTGTAGGAGTTCATCGTTATTTTACCATTTATGATAATGGGATTTTACGCATCATAACAGCTAATCCCTTTACGCCATCAAAAATCGACATATCAACCATTCGAAAAGTGGCTGTAACGAAAACATCGATCACACTATATTTTGATGGCAAAGAAAAAGGCCGAACTTTTTGTATGAGAAAGTGGCCTAAAAAGTATTTTGTGAATGATTTAGCTTTAAATAAGCATTTTAAAGGTGAAGTCGAATTAGTTGATAACTTGACACACATTGATTACTTTGAAACCTATTATGCTAATCAGGATAAACACTCTTAATCTTTTTTTAGAGCGTGTGTTGGACAATTTTTGATTGCTTCAAGAACATCATCTGATTCTTCAATATGAGTTTCTAGGAGCTCATCATTGTGGGAAAATTTGACAATACCATTGTCATGGTAATCAAAAAGTTCAGAATAGGTTTGGCAGAGCCCACAAGCAATGCATCGTTCTGGGATGAGTGTTACTTTCATAGTCATATTGTAATAAGATTTTTGAAAAAATTCAAGGAGGAAGTCATGGCAAAAGAACCATGGGAAGAAGATATTTACGATAATGGAGAAAAAGATTTGAAAAGAACAAAAAAATCGAGTGATGTTTTAGCGAATAGAGTACTAACTATTTTAGCGGTTATTTTCTTCATCATGGTCATTGTGATTGTTGCAGGAATGATTTATCTTTCTGTTGGTGGCGGTGGGAAAAAAGCCGCTAAAGAAGGTTTTCTTGATACTAGTGCACCTGCTAGTAGTCAAGTAGCTAGTTCTGCACCTGCTGCAAGCTCTGAAACTAGTTCTGAAAGCACAACAGCTTCATCTGAAGGAACTATTACTGTTCAAGCTGGAGAAGGAGAAGCAGCCATTGCTGCTAGAGCTGGAATTTCTATTGCTGAATTAGAGCGCTTAAACCCTTCTCATATGACAACTGGATCATGGTATGCTAATCCAGGCGATGTTGTTAAAACTCGTTAGGAGGATACTATGAAACAGATTCAAATCGCAATTGATGGTCCAGCTTCCAGTGGGAAGTCCACGGTTGCAAAAATAATTGCTAAAGATTTGGGTTATACTTATCTTGATACAGGGGCTATGTATCGTGCAGCAACTTACCTAGCTTTGCAACATCAGCTGACTGCTGCAGATACAGAAGATATTATTAGACTGTTGGATGACTATTCTGTGAGTTTTGGTCGTTCTGAGTCTGGTCAACAATTAGTTTTTGTTGGGGATGTAGATGTGACTAATCCTATTCGCGAAAATGATGTTACCAATAATGTTTCTTGGGTTTCTGCTATTCCAGAAGTTCGGGAAAAATTAGTATCTCTTCAGCAACAAATTGCAAGTCAAGGTGGTATTGTCATGGATGGTCGTGATATTGGCACGGTCGTGCTACCAGATGCCGAGCTCAAGATTTTCTTAGTAGCTTCAGTTGATGAACGAGCTGAACGTCGCTATAAAGAGAATCTAGAAAGAGGGATTTCTGCAGATCTTGAAGTCTTGAAGAAGGAGATTGCTGACCGAGATTATAAAGATAGTCACCGTAGTGTTTCTCCTTTACGTCCGGCCGATGACTCCATCACATTTGATACAACAGGAGTAAGTATTTCTGATGTAGTAGCATTTATTGAGGAAAAAGCAAAAAAAATTCTTGACAAGTAATAAGAAACTTGGTATGATAGTAGAGTTGAGAAAAGCAGAAGTGAGAGCTTCTCGCCTTGCGACTAACGTTGTCTGGCTCTACGGATTAAGTTTCAGTAATGAAATACTATCATGTAGTGCGGGCTTGCGTTAGCAAGTCCGCTCTTGTTTTTCTCGAATACTTAACTAAGTTTGGTCTAATTTAGGAATTAAATGCTAGTTGGTTCATGACGTAAACATTGAGTTCTAGAATTTTGATTCAGATTTGGAAGAGTAGAAAAATAAAAAAGAGGTGAAAACTATAGCAAAGCAAGACTTATTCATCAATGATGAAATCCGTGTACGTGAAGTTCGTTTAATTGGTCTTGAAGGTGAGCAATTGGGAATTAAGCCACTTAGTGAAGCGCAAGCACTTGCTGACGATGCTAATGTGGACTTAGTTTTGATTCAACCACAAGCTAAGCCGCCTGTTGCGAAAATTATGGACTATGGGAAGTTCAAATTTGAGTATCAGAAAAAACAAAAGGAACAACGTAAAAAACAAAGCGTTGTAACTGTAAAAGAAGTGCGTCTTAGTCCGACCATCGATAAGGGAGACTTTGATACTAAACTTCGCAATGCACGCAAGTTCCTTGAAAAAGGAAATAAAGTTAAAGTTTCCATTCGCTTCAAAGGGCGGATGATTACCCATAAAGAGATTGGGGCTAAAGTTTTAGCGGAATTTGCTGAAGCAACTCAAGATGTTGCCATTATTGAGCAAAGAGCTAAGATGGATGGACGTCAAATGTTTATGCAGTTAGCACCGCTTCCAGACAAAAAATAATTTTGTCAAAAGTTAAAAAAAGGAGAAATTTATCATGCCAAAACAAAAAACACACCGCGCATCAGCTAAACGTTTCAAACGTACAGGTTCTGGTGGCTTGAAACGTTTCCGTGCTTACACTTCACACCGTTTCCACGGAAAGACTAAGAAACAACGTCGTCATCTTCGTAAAGCATCTATGGTGCATTCAGGAGATTTCAAACGTATCAAAGCAATGCTTACTCGCTTGAAATAAGAGCAAGTTAATCACTGAACAATTCTAGGAAATATTGGAGGAAATAAAACATGGCACGTGTTAAAGGTGGCGTTGTATCGCGCAAACGTCGTAAACGTATTCTTAAATTAGCTAAAGGTTACTATGGAGCAAAACACATCTTGTTCCGTACTGCAAAAGAGCAAGTAATGAACTCTTACTACTATGCATACCGTGACCGTCGTCAGAAAAAACGTGACTTCCGTAAATTATGGATCACTCGTATCAATGCGGCAGCTCGTTTGAACGGACTTTCATACTCACAATTGATGCATGGTTTGAAATTGGCTGAGATTGAAGTTAACCGTAAAATGTTGGCTGACTTGGCTGTTAACGATGCAGCAGCTTTCACAGCTCTTGCAGATGCAGCTAAAGCAAAACTTGGTAAATAATATCAAATTGGTCCTCAGGGACCTTTTTTCTTTTTAAAATATTAGTATTTAAAAAAACATGACGCTTTATAAAATCGATAAATAGGAACTTAGTCTTGAAAATGTTATAATATACAAAAGGAGGAATTATATTTATGGCTTCAAAAATGTTACACACTTGCTTGCGAGTTGAGAGTCTTGAAAAATCAATCGCATTCTATCAAGATGCTTTTGGATTTAAAGAATTACGTCGTAAGGATTTTCCAGATTATGCCTTCACCATTGTCTATCTAGGACTTGATGGTGACGACTATGAATTAGAATTAACTTATAATTATGATCACGGTCCTTATGTCGTAGGTGATGGATTCGCTCACATTGCACTTAGCACACCAGATCTTGAGGCTCTCCATCAAGAACACAGTGCTAAAGGTTATGAGGTTACAGAACCAAAGGGGCTTCCAGGTAATCCACCAAACTATTACTTTGTTAAAGATCCTGATGGCTACAAGGTCGAAGTGATCCGTGAGAAATAAAAGGGATATAGTTTTATATTTCAAAAAATAAAACAACTCCGGCAATATTTTTTGCCGGAGTTGTTTTATACATTAAGAACTTTGTCTAGGAAATCTTGTAAGCGTGGATGCTGAGGATTGTCGAAGATTTGGTCAGGTTTTCCATCTTCAAGGAATTCACCATCTGCTGTAAAGATAACACGATTAGCTACTTGACGTGCAAAGCCCATTTCGTGAGTTACTATAATCATTGTCATACCTTGCTCTGCCAATTCTTTCATAACATTTAGAACGTCACCGACCATTTCTGGGTCAAGAGCAGAAGTAGGCTCATCAAAGAGCATAATATCGGGGTTCATAGCTAAGCCACGAGCGATAGCGACACGTTGTTTTTGGCCACCAGAAAGGCTATTAGGGCTAGCATCGGCTTTGTCAACGAGTCCAACCTTTTCTAGCAATTCCATTCCCAGGGCATCCGCTTCAGCTTGGCTCATACGCTTATGCTGAACAGGAGCGAAGGTGATATTTTCAAGAACAGTCATATGTGGAAATAGGTTGAAGTGTTGGAAAACCATTCCGATATTTTCACGAACTAAGTCTACATTAGTGTTTTTGTCGGTTAGATCAAAACCATCAACAGTGATGGTACCACTAGTAACTTCTTCAAGTAGGTTAAGACTACGAAGAAAAGTTGACTTTCCTGATCCAGAAGGACCGATAATACAAACGACGTCCCCTTCATAAAACTTAGCAGTAATACCTTTAAGGACTTCATTTTCTCCATAGTATTTGTGAAGGTCATTTACATCAATTTTTAATTTTGCCATTATTGGATCCTCTTTTCTAAGCGTTTAGCTAATCTAGTAAGGAAAGTAATAATCAAAAGATATAAAACAGCGAGAATAGCGTACATACGGAAACTTTGATAGTTACGAGCGATGATGTTCTTACCTGTTTGGAAGAGCTCTACAAGTCCGATTGCTGATACGATTGTAGTATCTTTAAGCGCAATTACAAATTGGTTGACAAAGTTTGGAAGCATGATTTTAGTTGCCTGTGGTAAGATGATTTTTCTCATAGTCTTAGAATAGGAAATACCCAAACTCCGGCTTGCTTCCATCTGTCCTACAGGTACTGCTTGGATACCGCCACGCACAATTTCAGCAATATATGCGCCTGAATTAAGAGAGAGAGCAATGGTACCAGCCACAAAATCGTTAATAGGACTTTGCTGGTTTGTAATTGATTCAATCAAGTTCGGTATACCCCAGAAGATAAAGGCAGCAAGAATCATAAGTGGAACACCACGAATGACGTCGACAAAGATTTCAGAGATCCAACGTAGTGGTTTATAAGGGCTGACACTAAACATTCCAAAGATAATACCAATTACTAAAGCAATAGCAAAAGAAAGAAGCGCTAAAGCGATAGTTACACCAAAACCTTTAAGAAGTTGAGGATAATTATTCTTTAAGAGTCCCAAAATAGTTGATTCATCAACTTCTGATTCAGAAGAATTATCGGCTAGGTATTTTTCAAGAATCTTATCGTAAGTTCCATTCTTTTTCAAGTTAGCTAGTCCATTGTTGAACATTTTGATCAATTCAGGATTGCTACCTTTTTTAACAGCGAAAGCCAATTTACCACTAGGAGTTCCTTTGATAGGTGTTTTAAACTTTTTCCCTTGCTTAATGGCATATCTAATAACAGGTTCATCATCCATGATAGCTGCTACTGAACCAGAATTCAGACTATCATAGAGAGAAGCGCCATCAGAAAATGTCTTAATTTTGTAACCATATTTTTTTTGATTATCTGTTAAGAAAGTTTGAGAGGACGTCCCGTTTTTAACACCGACCGTTTTCCCTTTTAAGTCTTCATAAGAAGAGATGGTGCTGGATTTAGCTACAGCTAAGATTGAGTTTGCTGAATAGTAGGAATCTGAGAAATCGAAAGTCTTTTTTCGTGCATCAGTTACAGTCATTCCCGCAATCATACCATCGGCATGACCGGTTTGTACATCGTTTAGTGCTACATCAAAACCAGGATTTTTAATGGTAATATTGAAGCCCTGATCTTTAGCAATGGCTTTGATCAAGTCCATATCAATACCTGTATATTGATTGTTGTTGTCTTGAAAAACGAAAGGTGCGAAAGAGGAATCACTGGAAATAACATATTTTGATTTCACAGGTGTTGCTTTATCTTCCGCATGAACAACGCTACTAGCAAAAGTAAGTAGCGCAGAGAATGTTAGTAAAAGTGCTATAATTTTTTGTTTCATACTAGTCTCCTTTTTAGAATATTGTATGATTATATCAGAAATTCGCAAGGATAGCAAATTTTTAACGAGTCAATGTTAGGTTATATGACATAAGATGATTGGGGTTATAGATTTTTAGAAACATGCCTTATTTATTGATTGCCCTATTCTAGTTATCATTTTCAAGCAATTAACAGTTTTGTTATTTTAATAAGATTTGTTACCTATGTTTCAAAAATACAATTTGCATAGTTTAGAACGAACTTTATTCTTGTCTGTCAATGAAATGTAGGATAAAAAAAGAATGATGATAGAGTTGCAGACCACTAGCTCACATCCAAATCCAGAGAAAATAGGGCAAATATGGTAAAATGATAGAAGCACAATTTGAGGAATGAAAGATGATTAACAGAATAACAGATAATAAATTTGAATTGGTTTCCAAGTATGAGCCTTCAGGAGATCAGCCCCAGGCTATCGAGCAGCTGGTGGATAACATCGAGGGGGGCGAGAAGGCCCAGATTCTCATGGGGGCGACTGGTACTGGTAAGACTTATACCATGAGTCAGGTTATCGCTCAAGTCAACAAGCCGACTCTGGTTATCGCCCATAATAAAACGCTAGCCGGCCAGCTGTATGGTGAGTTCAAGGAGTTCTTCCCCAATAACGCGGTGGAATACTTCGTTTCCTACTATGATTACTACCAGCCTGAGGCCTATGTGCCTTCCAGCGATACTTATATCGAAAAGGATAGCTCGGTCAATGACGAGATTGATAAGCTCCGTCACTCAGCGACATCTGCCCTTCTAGAGCGCAATGATGTGATTGTCGTGGCTTCTGTCTCTTGTATCTATGGTCTGGGTTCACCTAAGGAATACTCCGATAGTGTGGTTAGCCTGCGTCCTGGACTAGAGATTTCTCGTGATAAGCTACTCAATGACTTGGTAGATATCCAGTTTGAGCGCAATGACATTGATTTTCAGCGGGGGAAATTCCGGGTTCGTGGTGATGTGGTAGAGATTTTCCCAGCTTCTAGGGATGAGCATGCTTTTCGGGTGGAGTTTTTTGGAGATGAGATTGACCGGATTCGTGAGGTTGAAGCCTTGACAGGTCGAGTCTTGGGCGAGGTGGACCATTTGGCCATCTTCCCAGCCACCCACTTCGTGACCAATGAAGACCACATGGAAGTAGCCATTGCTAAGATTCAGGCGGAGCTGGAGGAGCAGCTAGCTATCTTTGAGAAGGAAGGCAAGCTTCTGGAAGCCCAGCGCTTGAAACAGCGCACAGAGTACGATATCGAAATGCTGCGCGAAATGGGTTATACGAATGGTGTTGAGAACTATTCTCGCCACATGGATGGTCGGAGCGAAGGAGAGCCGCCTTATACCCTTTTGGACTTTTTCCCTGATGACTTCTTGATTATGATTGACGAGAGTCACATGACCATGGGACAGATTCGCGGTATGTACAATGGCGACCGCTCTCGTAAGGAGATGTTGGTTAATTATGGTTTCCGCTTGCCGTCTGCCTTGGACAACCGTCCGCTGCGCCGAGAAGAATTTGAAAGCCATGTTCACCAGATTGTCTATGTATCGGCTACGCCGGGCGACTATGAAAATGAACAGACGGATACTGTTATTGAGCAGATTATCCGACCGACAGGGCTTCTGGATCCAGAGGTGGAAGTCCGCCCAACTATGGGACAGATTGATGATCTTTTGGGTGAAATCAATGCACGTGTTGAAAAGAACGAACGCACCTTTATCACAACCCTGACCAAGAAGATGGCGGAAGATTTGACGGACTACTTCAAGGAAATGGGAGTCAAGGTCAAGTATATGCACTCGGATATCAAGACATTGGAGCGGACTGAGATTATCCGTGATTTGCGCTTGGGTGTCTTTGACGTTTTGGTTGGGATTAACCTGCTACGCGAGGGAATCGACGTTCCTGAGGTAAGTTTGGTTGCCATTCTTGATGCAGACAAGGAAGGTTTCCTCCGCAACGAACGGGGTCTTATCCAGACTATTGGCCGGGCAGCCCGCAACAGCGAAGGGCATGTTATCATGTATGCCGATACCATGACCCAGTCCATGCAGCGCGCTATCGATGAAACTGCCCGCCGCCGGGCAATCCAGATGGCTTATAATGAAGAGCACGGCATTGTACCGCAGACTATTAAGAAAGAAATCCGTGACCTGATAAGCGTGACCAAGGCAGCCCTGCCAGACAAGGAAGAAACTGTCGAAATCGAAAGCCTCAACAAGCAGGAGCGCAAGGACATGATTAAGAAACTGGAAGGTCAGATGCAAGAAGCTGCCGGACTTCTGGACTTCGAACTGGCCGCACAGATTCGCGATATGATTCTGGAAATCAAGGCGATGGATTGAAAAATATAATCTGTACCAAAGTTGCAAACTAAGCGCTTAATTACATCTCTAGTCAATGAGTCGCTATGTAAAAAATAAGTTAGAGAAGTTTAAGTGGGGGAATTGAAGTGAAAAAGGATCTAATTAAACTAATACTTATTTTCTTTATTTCAATTTTTGTGATAGGCATGATACCGATAGTTCAATTGCTTTGGGCATTTTTGCCGACAAAACTTGTTACAAAAGAGGAAAAGCAGCATATTGAATATGTTGTGAACACAGCTTTTGAAGATGATTTAGGATTGAAGGTTAAGAAAATAGAGATTCCAACTTTGGTTAGTCGTGTTACTTATCAATATTATGTAAAAGTTCAATTGGCAGAAGGTGCAGAGAAAATTTTAACAGAGAAGTTAGAAGATAGGACTTATTCCTATTATGCTAATAGTGATGATAAACCATCTTCGATACTAACAAATCTTATCTTTTCTTATGTCTTAGATACAAATTCCCATCCTATGTTGAATACCTTATATTTTGATAAAGAGTCTGTTCTAAAGCCAGTGAAATTTAAGGAGCTGAAAACAGATTTAGATTACGATGTAACTGATGACCAAAAAGGGTTTTATCGTGATTTGGTTCAAATTAAAAAAGAACTAAAGTATAATCCCAAGACAGAGAAGTATGATGCTTCAGCAGATGAAATAAAGAAATTGAGAAAAGATATGATTCAATTGTCAGAAAAGTATGGGGCTCAATTGAATCTGTATCTCTTTCTGGAAGATGATATTCCTGAAGGAGCGAGTCTAACTGACTATATTGATTTTACTAGCTTACCCAAAAATGTTTATGTAGTTGTTTGGGGAGAAAATGGGAAATTAGATAGAAATGGTTTTCAAGCGGAATAATTGAGATAGATTTATTCAAGGAGAAAAACAAATGGACATCACTATCAAAACAATGGAAACAGCTGAGGAGATAGAAGGGAAATCCAGAGTTCATTGGCAGACATGGCGTGAAGCTTATGATGAGATTTTGCCTGCGGAATTTCAAGAGCAGATGACTTTGGATAAGTGCCGATTATATAGTCAAAAGTATCCTGAAAATACCTTGATCGCTTTGGATGATGCTAAAGTGGTCGGCTTTGTTAGCTACGGTGATTTTCGAGATCCAGCTAGGATAGCTGGTGAAATTTTCGCCTTGTATGTCTTAAAAGATTATTATGGCAAGGGTGTAGGACAGCAGTTAATGCAGGCGGCTTTTGCTGCCTTGGATGGTTATCAAGAGATTATATTATGGGTTTTAGAAGATAACAAACGTGCCATCGCCTTTTATGAAAAAATGGGTTTTGTTTTTGACGGTGAGGAAAAAGTCATTGACTTAGGAAAAGCCGTGAAAGAAAAACGGATGATTTACTCGAAAAACTCTAACAGTTAGTTTGGAAATAATAGATATATTTGTAAGGAGCATTATATGCGTTATGCACTTTTACTCCGTGGCATTAATGTTGGCGGGAAAAATAAGGTCGTTATGGCTGATTTGAAGAAGGATTTGGCTGGGTTGGGTTTTGAAAATCCAGTTTCCTACATCAATAGCGGTAATCTTTTCTTTGATAGCGAGGAGCAGGAGGAGAGGATTCGAGAGATATTGTCGGCTTATTTCAGTCGGTCTTACGATTTTCCTCTTCCTTTTGTCCTTGTCAGCTCTACCATGCTTGAAAAAGAAATAGCCAATCTTCCTGCTTGGTGGCAGGATCAAACAGCCTTTCGGCGAGATGTTCTCTTTTATCTGCCAGAAGTAGACAGGGAAAGCGTTCAAGAGCTAGCAGGCAGTTGGGCGAATGACAAGGAGTAGCTGCATTTTGGTCAGATAGCTTTCTTTTATAGCAATGCTGACCAAGCAGACTACCTCAAGTCCAACTATCATAAGAAACTGCTAAAGTCTAGTTTCTACAAGCAACTGACCATCCGAAACGGCAAGACTTTCCAGAAGATTATAGAGTTGGTGAATGAGAAGTAAAACCAAAAAGAAAAATAAAAACAAAAGAAAAGTAAAAGTTCAGGGGAACAAGTTTATTCTTTGGTTGGAAAAGCATTGGATAATAGAAGCTCTTTTAGGTTATATATTCTTTATAATGGTTGGTCTTGGCGTGGGATATTTAACATTTGGTAATGAGGGTATCCCTGCTCCGCTTCGTGAGTTTAGTTATATTAGCCCCTTGTATCTAAATTTGTTTCTTTTGATTACTTTCCCATTCTATTCTTGGTTTGGAAGCCTGAGAGGAGAGGAGCTTAACTCGCTGAAAGACGTTTCCGAATTTTTTCTCTATCTAAATGGCCTGATTTTTCTTTTTCATTGTTTTGTAGGGATTAGATTGAAACACGGAAAAGGGTTTTTACCACCTTTAATCACTTTGGATTCTCGCTATGTCTGGTTTCCGATTGCTACCTACCTAATCTTTTTCTTCATTTCAGCGTTAACGATATTGATTTTAAAATATAATGAAAAAAAAGAGGGAAAAACATGACCAAAGAAAATTTAATTAAATTGTTTTCATTTAAAACACTCTATCTGGCCTTGCTAACCTTCGTCATTCTTCATTTGATTTTGTTAGCTTTTGGTCTATCCTTTACTCCGGTTTTGTGGAATAGTTGGTTTTTCATTCTTTGTTTGACCTTCTTTATCCATCCTTGGATCGTCTTTTTTAGAACAAGAAATTTTCAATGGTACCACCTTATTTTTCAATTATTCAGTGCACTGCTGGCACTTTATCTTTGGTTTGCAGCGTTCTTTGTTTTGTCAATCATCCAGAATCCAGCCATTCCCATCAATATAGACTATCATATACAAGATAAAGAAATCATCATTGTTAGAGGTTTTGTGGTCCATAGTACCTATGAACACCATGAATTGATCAATCCATTTATCATGAAGTCAGAAGTAAAATACAACGGAGATATGTTTTAATAATTTAGAAAGCGAGCGAATCAATGTCACGTGCCCAAGAAACAATTTTAACTAATATTTGCCTTATAGAAGATCTCGAGAATGAACGTGTGGTTATGCAATACCGCTCTCCTGAGCGTAATCATTGGTCTGGCTATGCCTTTCCGGGTGGCCATATCGAGAAGGGCGAATCTCTCCATGATGCGGTTGTGCGTGAGATTTTAGAAGAAACAGGTTTAACCATTCGTCATCCAAAATTGGTCGGGGTAAAGAACTGGCATACAGATGATGGGATTCGCTATATCGTCTTTTGTTATAAAGCGACTGAATTTTCTGGTCAGATTCACTCGACAGAAGAGGGCGAGATTTCTTGGGTAGACAAGGATGCTCTTCCAAAGCTAGACTTAGCCTATGATATGCTGGAACTTCTGCGTATGATGGAAGATGAGGAGCTTTCGGAATATTACTATCACGAGCGGATAGAAGGTGGTTGGCGTAAAAGTATGTACTAAAAAGACTGACTAGGTTAAATCCTAATCAGTCTTTTTCTTGTTTACTCCAACAAAAACCCCAAATCCCTCAAAGCAGTCTCAACATAATCCAGATCCTGTTGAGAGTCAGCTTGGATCAGGTGATAGTGAACTCCATCTGTCAGCTCAGATAAAGGACGGAATTGAGATCCTTCGACCTGTTGAAGAAAATGTTGGACATCACGGCGACAGGTCAGCTTCAGGTAAGTCTGTATTTCACCATAAACTGGATGCTCAATCAGAATATTCTGGACTCGACCA
Organism: Streptococcus sp. 27098_8_75; assembly: GCF_041432475.1. Classification (NCBI taxonomy): domain Bacteria; kingdom Bacillati; phylum Bacillota; class Bacilli; order Lactobacillales; family Streptococcaceae; genus Streptococcus; species Streptococcus sp. 27098_8_75. The sequence goes on along the minus strand of NZ_JAPVZR010000002.1, from coordinate 123,864 downwards.
CCATTATCAACAATGGCTAATAGTTCAGCTTCCATATCTTCTACGCCATGTTTAATCTTGAATAGCCGATGAAAAGTAGGAATGTCGTCAGCTCCTTTATATAGATATCCACGATTAGTGGATAGGATAGGAGCACCATCAGCTCTAAGCAAGGCAATATCTTGAACAATAATCTGCCTGGTAACATGGAAATGCTCAGCCAAAGCTTGACCATTGATAGCAACACTAGATTGTTTTAAAAGTTCTAATAATTTTTCTTTTCTTTGCTTTGTCATAGCTTCATTTTAAGACAAATAGGAATAAGTTGCAAGGCTTATCTAATTTTTTTCAAAGCTTGGAAAATAAAATCGGAAATCAGAAAGTCTACGATACTGTGAATAATAGTACCAAAGCCAACCAAGATAAACAATAAATAGAAAAGATTACCACTTGGATAAGCAGTGGAGCTGTAAAAAATAACGCAGACCACCACTTCCCCTAATGCGTGGATAATGGCCATTACAATATTGAAAATCCACTTCTTAATTGGATTATTTAAGGTTTCGGGAGCTTTCTTCAAGTAGATAGCCCCAAGGGTACCGAATACAATATGAGAGAAAGCACGTAGGACAATTACAAATGGATAACCAGCTATCAAAAAACCATAAGTAGATCCTAAAATGACAATCACAGTCATTAGAGGCGAGATAAACATAGCCAGAAAGATGGCGACGTGGCTCCCCAACGTATAAGAAGCAGGGGGGATGACAATTTTCAAGGGCATAACCATAGGAATGGCAATGCTAAGGCTGTGAGCAAAGCGGTTATGGTTAAAAATTGATTTTTAGATTTAATTTTCATTATAATCTCCTTTATGTGTATATACAGTAGTATAGTACACTGTTTTATCAAACAAGTCAAGGGGAATTTGAAGCAAGCCTTAGAGAATTAGCCCGAGTTTTTCATTTATAACAAGGAATGGTATAATATAATGGAGAATTTTCATGAAAGAGGATAATCCATGAACGAAATCAAATGTCCCAACTGTGGGGAAGTCTTTACAGTAAATGAAAGTCAGTATGCAGAACTCTTATCACAAGTGAGAACTGCTGAGTTTGATAAGGAACTGCATGATCGGATGAAGCAGGAACTGGCCTTGGCTGAGCAGAAGGCCATGAATGAGCAACAGTCTAAACTAGCTCAAAAAGACCAAGAAATCGCTCAATTGCAGAGTCAAATCCAAAACTTTGATACAGAAAAAGAACTCGCTAGGAAAGAAATAGAGCAGACAAGCCATGAGGCTTTATTGGCCAAGGACAAGGAAGTACAGGCCTTGGAAAACCAATTGGCTACCTTACGTTTAGAGCATGAAAATCAACTGCAAAAGACTCTTTCTAACCTTGAAAAAGAGCGCGATCAGGTCAAAAACAAGCTCCTCTTGCAGGAAAAGGAAAATGAGTTATCTTTGGCTTCTGTTAAGCAAAATTACGAAGCGCAGCTCAAGGCAGCTAGTGAACAGGTCGAGTTCTATAAGAATTTCAAAGCCCAACAATCCACAAAAGCTATCGGTGAAAGTCTGGAACAGTATGCAGAGAGTGAATTTAACAAGGTCCGCAGTTTTGCCTTTCCAAATGCCTACTTTGAGAAGGATAATAAGGTTTCTGCGCGTGGGTCTAAAGGCGACTTTATCTTCCGTGAATGTGATGAAAATGGAGTGGAAATCATTTCCATCATGTTTGAGATGAAAAATGAAGCGGATGGGACGGAGAAGAAGCACAAGAATGCAGATTTCTACAAAGAATTAGACAAGGACCGTCGCGAGAAAAACTGTGAATATGCTGTTTTGGTGACCATGCTTGAGTCCGATAACGACTACTTTAACACAGGGATTGTTGACGTCAGCCACGAGTATGAAAAGATGTATGTTGTCCGACCACAGTTCTTTATCCAGTTGATTGGACTCTTGCGTAATGCTGCGCTTAATTCCCTAAAATACAAGCAAGAGCTAGCTTTGGTTCGGGAGCAGAATATTGATATTACCCATTTTGAGGAAGATTTGGATGCCTTCAAAGTAGCCTTTGCCAGGAACTACAACTCAGCTTCGACCAACTTTGGTAAAGCCATCGATGAAATTGACAAGGCTATTAAGCGTATGGAAGAGGTCAAAAAGTTCCTAACCACATCTGAAAATCAACTTCGCCTTGCCAACAACAAATTAGACGATGTCTCAGTTAAAAAGTTGACCAGAAAAAATCCAACCATGAAAGCGAAGTTTGAAGCATTGAAGGGAGGGTGAGATTACCTTAAAAACAGGAGTTTATATGAAAAAATCTTTGAAATTCTCGGATATTTATATTGCTTATTTACCATTAGTTGTATTTTTTCTTAATCTCCTATATGGTCTTTTAAATATTGAAGGCGTAGGCGATACTGACTCAAGATACAATTTAATCTTTGCTATTTTTGGATTTATTCCAACTATATTCGGTTATGGAATTAGCTTTATAGCCAATCTTATCGTAGGTATATCTTATGTGCGAGGAGCAAATAATAAATCAAAACGTATTGGTGCTTTTCTATTGATCGGGAATGTTTTTTTAGCAATTTTTCTAATGTTTTTGCTAAGATTTAAGATGATCGTTTCCTTTGACTTTATAAAAGATCTTGACCTTTGGAGTTTCATTTTTTCATTATTTTTATTTCCGTATTTAGATTGGATTTATCAGAAGGAAGACTATAATCCAAAATTAAGGCGTAAGTTACTTATTATATTTTTGATTGGGATTTTTTCTCCATTTATAGGAAGTACAATTCAAATCCACTTTAGAAATAATGCTAAAGTTCAACAATTAAAAGAGTTTTATTCTTCTAGGAAAATGAATTATGATGTCGCTCTTAAAAGCGTAGAAATAGAAAGCAACGTTTCAGATATTAGTATTTTTGATGTATCGGATAACGGAATAACTATTCAAGTAGGTGCTAAGTATATTCGTCAAAAATTAACAGAGGTCAGTTTCATTAATGAGAATTATGGTTTTAAAGAATTCTTGAGGCTTTCTGTATCGAGCCAAGAAGCTCAGACGGTTCTGAATGATTTTAAATCAGCTGTAGAAAGTGCGATACAAAAGAAAGGCTATGATTTAGTCGTTATTGATGATAAAGAACAGCCATTAGCTAGCCCTGGTTTTAAAATATCAAGTTCATATAGAATAACTCCATTAATAAAAGAAAAGGCTCTTCAAAATCAAAATTCATTCAGTAAAGAAAAACAAGCTTTTAGAGGATATGCGACTCTTTCTGTTAAAGACTTTATGAAGGAGGGAGCTCTTTGCTTGCATTTAACACTTAGCAAAAGCAACCTATTGGAACTAGATGATATTGATTTTTCAAGCCTTCCGGATGGATATTACAACATAAACGCTGACTACTTTTCGGTTGTTAATGGAAAGTATAAACGGCTTGAAAAGGATGAAAATTTTGAATATATTTTACCAATTGAGTCGGGGGAACCATTTTACTCTGAGGATTTATATGATATTAAAAAAATTGATTTAAACAATGGGGAATATAAGTGAAAGGGAAATTAGAAAGCAACACATGAACGGAATTATCAACTTTAAAAAAGAAGCGGGCATGACCTCGCATGATGCGGTTTTTAAGCTGCGCAAAATTTTAAAAACCAAGAAAATCGGTCATGGTGGGACCTTGGATCCAGATGTGGTAGGGGTTTTGCCTATTGCGGTTGGTAAGGCGACGCGTTTGGTCGAGTTTATGCAGGATGAGGGCAAAGTCTATGAGGGTGAGATAACCCTTGGCTATTCAACAACGACTGAGGATGCTAGTGGTGAGGTGGTTGCAGAAACACCTGTTTTGTCGCCCTTGGATGAAACCATTGTCGATGAAGCGATTTCAAGTCTGACTGGGCCTATTACTCAGATTCCTCCTATGTATTCGGCAGTCAAGGTCAATGGTCGCAAGCTCTATGAGTATGCGCGAGCAGGTCAGGAAGTGGAGCGTCCAGAACGCCAGGTGACTATTTATCAATTTGAACGGACAAGTCCGATCTCTTATGAGGGCCATCTCGCACGATTCACTTTTTGTGTGAAATGTAGCAAGGGAACTTATATCCGTACCTTGTCTGTTGACCTGGGAGAGAAGCTGGGCTATGCTGCTCATATGTCTCATTTAATACGAACTAGTGCTGCAGGTATGAATCTGGCCGACGCCTTAAGCTTGGATCAAATAGCAGAGCGAGTAGCAGAGGAGGATTATTCTTTTCTCCAGCCACTAGAACTGGGGATCGGGGATTTACTGAAAGTCGAGTTATCAGACGAGCAGGTTGAAGATGTGAGAAATGGCCGTTTTATTAGCTTGATATCAGATGAAACTGAGCTAGCTGCTTTCCATAATGAGAAATTGATAGCTATTTTAGAAAAACGAGTGAATCAGTATAAGCCCCGTAAGGTCTTTCTCTGATTATTTATGATAAAATATAAGAATGAAAACAATCCATATTTCAAATGAAAAAGATATCCAACAAACTCAGGATACTGTCTTAGTTTTAGGTTATTTTGATGGTTTACATAGGGGGCACCAAGCCCTTTTTGCCGAGGCACGTCAGATTGCAGCAGAAAAAAAACTGAAGATTGCTGTGCTTACTTTTCCAGAATCTCCCAAGCTAGCCTTTGTGCGTTACCAGCCTGATTTATTACTTCATCTCAACAGTCCTGAAGAAAGAGAGCAACTACTTGAAGCACAAGGAGTTGACTATCTCTATTTGATTGATTTTACTAGCTGTTTTGCAGGAAATAAAGCAGAAGATTTTTTTGAAAAGTACGTTAAAAGGCTGAAAGCTAAAGTAGTTGTAGCTGGCTTTGACTATCATTTTGGATCAGACAAAAAAGAAGCCGAGGAACTTAGTCAGTATTTTGATGGCCAGATTGTTATCGTTTCATCGGTAAATGAAGATGATAAGAAAATTTCCTCTACTCGGATACGTCAAGCCATTAAAGAGGGTCGTGTTGCTGAGGCTTCAAAATTACTAGGCTATCCATTATCAACTAGGGGAATTGTAGTCCACGGAAATGCTCGTGGTCGGACTATTGGTTATCCAACAGCTAATTTAGCACCACTTGATCGAGTCTTTTTGCCGGGAGACGGTGTTTATGTCGTCGAAGTTGAACATAATGGTAAACGTTACAAAGGAATGGCAAGCGTTGGAAAGAATGTCACTTTTGAAGGTGATGAACTTCGTTTTGAAGCAAACATTTTTGATTTTTCAAGAGATATTTATGGTGATACGATTAAAATATACTGGCTTGATAAAATTCGGGATATGGTGAAGTTTGATGGAATTGAAAGTTTACTCAATCAGTTAAAATCAGATGAAGCCATTGCACGTTCCTGGAAAGCATAAAAGAAGTATCTGGATATAAAAAGGTCTAGTCAAGCGCTTATATTTTTAGTATAATAGAGGAAGTTATTAAGAAATAAGAAGAGAAGCGCATGATTACATTATTTTTATCACCGAGTTGTACGTCTTGCCGTAAGGCGCGTGCTTGGCTGTTAAACCATGAAGTTCCTTTCGTGGAACATAATATCATGACCAGTCCTCTATCAGCTCAGGAGTTACAACACATCCTATCACTGACAGAAAATGGAACGGACGATATTATCTCAACTCGATCAAAAATTTTTCAAAAGTTAAACTTGGATGTTGAGAGTTTATCTATATCAGAATTAATAAAATTGATTGAGGAAAACCCTTCTTTGTTGCGTCGTCCAATTATTTTGGATGCCAAACGGATGCAGATTGGTTTTAACGAAGATGAAATTCGAGCATTTTTACCTCGCAGTTATCGTCAACAGGAACTTAGAGAAGCTACTTTACGAGCTGAAATTGAATAATATATGAATAAGAACTATAGTTACCCACTAGATCTATCGTGGAGCACTGAAGAGCTTGCTTCAGTGCTTTCTTTTTTGAATGATGTTGAAAAGGCCTATGAGTCAAAAGTCTCTGCTCAGCAGTTACTGGGCTCTTATACTGTCTTTAAGGAAGTTGTTCCCAGCAAGGCTGAAGAGAAAAGAATCGGTCGTGAGTTTGAAGCAGTTAGTGGCTATTCTCTTTATCGTGCGGTTCAAGCAGCTAAAAATACAGAGAAAGGAATGATTTCTCTTGGAAAATAAATTTGCTTTTGCTAAAGATTTGGTTTATAAAGCTGGTGCCTATATACTGGAACATATGGAAGAAGGCTTGGAAGTAGAAGAAAAGACTTGTGCAACTGACTTAGTAACCCAGATGGATAAAAATGTTCAAGCTTTATTGGTATCTGAAATCTTGAAGCATTACCCGAATGATGCTATTTTCGCTGAAGAAGGTCAACTCAAGGAAGATATAGAAGTTGGCTCAGTCTGGGTGATTGATCCGATTGATGGCACGGCGAATTTCGTAGCGCAGGGATATGACTTTGCAGTGATGGTTGCATACTATGAGAACGGTATCGGTCAATTTGGAATTATCTATGACGTTATGAGAGATGAAATGTATCACGGCGGTGGACAGTTTGAAGTCAAATGCAATGATAAGGTCTTGAAACCATTTCGCAATCACCCTTTGAAACGTTTTTTGATTGCTTCTAATGCTGGAATGCTAGAAAGAAATGACTGGGGAGTAGCAGACCTGACAAAGGACTGTCTTGGAGCACGTGCCTATGGAAGTGCAGCTATTAGCTTCAGTCGTATTCTACAGGGGCGTTTACTAACCTATATCACCTATCTCTACCCTTGGGACTATGCTGCAGCATCAATTTTAGGGGAAAAGCTAGGTTATCAAGTAATGACTCTTGATGGGAAAAAACCTGATTTTAAGACGAGACAAGGGATTATGATGTGCCCTCGAGATAAAATAACAGAATTACAAAAATATATCTATCAAAGAGGAGAGAATTAAATGCGGTTTCCGACTGGCTTTGAAGAAAAATACCAGCGACTTTTAGGAAAAGAAGCCGCTTCTTTTTTCTCAACTTTTGATCAAGAGCCTATTTCAGCATTTCGGACCAATCCCTTGAAAGAAGGGCAGCTCACATTTTCTAATCCTATTTCTGAAACTAATTGGGGCTATTATGGTAAGGTATCTGGAAAATCCCCTGAACACGTGACAGGCTTAGTTTATTCGCAAGAGCCAGCCGCTCAAATGGTTGCTCAAATCGCTCATCCTCGTGAGGGCATGAAGGTTCTAGATCTAGCTGCAGCACCAGGTGGAAAATCCACTCATTTGCTATCCTATCTAAATAATACAGGCCTATTGGTTTCAAATGAAATCAACAATAAACGCTCTAAGATTTTAGTAGAAAATATCGAACGATTTGGAGCAAGAAATGTCCTTGTCACCAATGAGTCAGCGGAGCGCTTGGCAAAAGTATTTTCATCATTTTTTGACTTAATTGTTTTAGATGCACCATGTTCTGGGGAGGGAATGTTTCGCAAGCAACCTGATGCCATGGACTATTGGTCACTTGACTATCCAGCTCAATGCGCTGCTCTACAAAGAGAAATCTTAGAAGATGCAGTTAAGATGTTGGCGAATGGCGGGGAGCTTGTCTATTCAACTTGTACCTGGGCTCCAGAAGAAAATGAAGAAATTGTGGCTTGGCTACTAGACGAATTCCCTTTGGAATTGGTTGACCTTTCAAAGATTAATGGAATGACTCCTGGAATAGACTATCCCGAAACAGCTCGTATGTATCCTCATCGTTTCAAAGGAGAAGGGCAATTTGTCGCTAAGTTTCGATTTGTTGGCGAACACAAATTACCAAAGTTGAAGCCTGCTCGATCAAATTTAACTGCTGACCAGAGAAGCCTTTGGCAGACTTTCCAAAATGAACATTTAAAAGTAGAGCTTAAAGGTGATTTACAAACTTTTGGCGATCAACTTTATCTATTGCCACTTGGTCTTCCTGATTTGTCAAAAATAAAAATAGCTCGTAACGGCCTTCATTTAGGTACTTTTAAGAAGAAGCGCTTTGAACCAAGCTTTGCTTTAGGTTTAGCCTTGCAACCTAGTGAAGTTAAGAATAAACTAGAATTAAGTCAACAAGACTTTGAAGTCTATGTAGGAGGAGAAACTCTTCAAATTAAGGAATCTCTTCCTAATGGTTGGTATCAATTGATTATTCATGGAAATGGATTAGGTTTTGCAAAATTAGCTAATCAAACATTAAAAAACTATTTTCCTAAAGGGCTTCGCTTTAGGTAAAAATCTTTTCAAAAATCTATATATATGATATAGTTGGAAATGAGGAGAAAATGCGAAATTGCAGGCTTTTCTGTCCAAACTAAAAGGAGATATAATTTGAGAACGAGTAAGAAAATAGCTTTAGGGCTGATAACCATTTTTAGTAGTTTTACTTTATCAGCCTGTGCTTCTTGGATTGATCGTGGAGAATCCATGACAGCCGTAGGTTCAACTGCATTACAGCCCTTGGTTGAGGCTGCAGCTGATGAATTTAGCTCCAACAATCTCGGAAAGACAGTCAATGTACAGGGCGGTGGTTCTGGTACTGGCTTGTCCCAGGTTCAATCTGGGGCGGTTGAAATCGGAAATTCTGACGTTTTTGCTGAAGAAAAAGAGGGAATTGATGCTTCAGCTCTTGTTGATCATAAGGTTGCTGTCGCTGGACTCGCTGTAATTGTTAATAAAGAAGTCAGTGTTGATAACCTTACAACTGAGCAACTGAAAAAAATCTTTTCAGGTGAATACACTAACTGGAAGCAAGTCGGTGGAAAGGATTTAGAAATCTCCATTATCAACAGAGCAGCCAGCTCAGGCTCACGCGCAACCTTTGATAGTGTGATTATGGATGGTACTTCAGCTGTTCAAAGTCAAGAGCAAGATTCAAATGGAATGGTCAAGTCTATTGTTTCCCAAACACCAGGTGCAATTTCCTATCTAGCTTTTGCTTATTTGGATAATTCAGTAAAAACGATTAGTTTGAATGGAAATAAACCGACTACAAAAAATGTAGCCACAAATGCTTGGCCTCTTTGGTCTTATGAGCATATGTATACACTTGGTAAGCCCAAAGGCCTAGCAAAAGAATTCCTGGATTATATGCTGTCTGATGAAGTCCAAGAAGGCGTTGTTAAGGGAATGGGCTATATTTCCATCAATGATATGAAAGTTAGCAAGGATGCTGACGGAAATGTCACAAAGATAGAAGGAGATAAGAAATGAAACGTGAAGAACTAGCTAAGAAATTGCTATCATCTTCTAAGAATTCTCGTTTGGAGAAGTTTGGTAAGTATCTGACTTTTGCTTGTTTATCTTTGATTGTCATTATCGTTGCCATGATCTTGATCTTCGTTGCTCAAAAAGGTCTTTCTACTTTCTTTGTCAACGGAGTTAATGTCTTTGAGTTCCTCTTTGGCTCAACATGGAATCCTTCCGGCAAGGAATTTGGTGCCTTACCAATGATTTTGGGATCTTTCATCGTGACCATCCTGTCCGCTGTGATTGCAACGCCTTTTGCAATTGGAGCGGCAGTCTTCATGACAGAGGTATCTCCAAAAGGAGCTCGTATCCTGCAACCAGCGATTGAACTGTTAGTTGGTATTCCATCTGTTGTATATGGATTTATTGGTTTGCAAGTAGTTGTGCCCTTTGTTCGTTCTATTTTTGGTGGAACTGGTTTTGGTATCTTGTCAGGTATCTTCGTTTTATTCGTTATGATTCTGCCGACCGTTACCTTTATGACAACAGATAGCTTACGTGCTGTACCGCGTCACTATCGTGAAGCTAGTTTGGCCATGGGCGCTACTCGCTGGCAGACCATTTGGCGAGTAACCTTGAAAGCAGCACGTCCAGGTATTTTTACAGCTGTAGTATTTGGGATGGCGCGCGCATTTGGTGAAGCACTTGCTATTCAAATGGTTGTAGGAAACTCTGCTGTAGTTCCAACTTCTTTAACAACACCAGCAGCAACTCTGACATCTGTCTTGACCATGGGAATCGGAAATACCGTAATGGGTACAGTTGATAATAATGTTCTTTGGTCATTGGCTTTAGTTCTCTTGATTATGAGCTTGGCTTTCAACAGTGTGATTAAATTGATTACGAAAGAAAGGGGTAAGAAAAACTATGCACGCTAAGAAATTAGATAAATTAGCAACAAGCATTCTCTATACCATAGCAGGCATCATTGTGACCATTCTTGCCTCCTTGATTCTTTATATCTTGGTAAGAGGATTGCCACATATCTCATGGTCTTTCTTGACTGGCAAATCATCTTCTTATCAAGCTGGTGGTGGTATTGGGATTCAGTTATACAATTCCTTCTTTCTTTTGGTGATTACTCTGATTATCTCTGTTCCTCTTTCTATGGGGGCTGGTGTCTATCTTTCTGAGTACGCTAAAAAAGGTCCTGTGACCAATTTTATCAGAACCTGTATTGAGATTCTGTCTTCTTTGCCATCAGTCGTTGTCGGACTTTTTGGTTATTTAATCTTCGTTGTACAGTTTGAATATGGATTTTCAATCATTTCTGGTGCCCTGGCTTTGACCGTATTCAACTTACCACAGATGACACGTAACGTTGAAGATAGCTTGCGCCATGTTCACCATACACAGCGGGAAGCAGGACTGGCTTTAGGGATTTCTCGCTGGGAGACAGTGATTCACGTAGTTATTCCAGAAGCTCTCCCAGGGATTGTGACAGGGATTGTCCTGGCTTCAGGACGTATCTTTGGTGAAGCTGCAGCCTTGATCTATACCGCTGGTCAATCCGCTCCAGCTTTGGATTGGTCCAACTGGAACATCTTCAGTATCACTAGTCCAATCTCTATTTTCCGTCAGGCAGAGACTCTTGCGGTTCATATCTGGAAAGTCAACAGTGAGGGGACCATTCCGGATGCAACAGCTGTATCTGCTGGATCAGCAGCTGTCCTTTTGGTTTTCATATTGATTTTCAACTTTGGTGCTCGCAAGCTCGGTAGCTATTTACATAAGAAACTAACCTCTGCATAAAGGAGAAGAAATGACAGAATATAATTGGAATGAAAAACATATCATTACTTTTCCTCAAGAAAAAGTGGCCTTAGAAACCAAGGATTTACACGTTTACTATGGTAAAAAAGAATCCATCAAGGGCATTGATATGCAGTTTGAAAAAAATAAGATTACCGCTTTAATCGGTCCATCAGGTTCCGGGAAATCAACCTATCTACGCAGTCTTAATCGAATGAATGATACCATCGATATTGCAAGCGTGACAGGAGAAATCCTCTATGAAGGGATTGATGTCAACCGTCCTGAAATTAATGTTTATGAAATGCGGAAACACATTGGTATGGTCTTCCAAAGACCCAATCCTTTTGCTAAGTCCATTTATCGAAACATCACCTTTGCTCATGAGAGGGCAGGGGTTAAGGATAAGAAAGTCTTGGACGAAATTGTAGAAACATCACTTAAGCAGGCTGCTCTTTGGGATCAGGTCAAGGACGATTTACACAAGTCGGCTCTGACACTCTCAGGTGGACAACAACAGCGCTTGTGTATTGCTCGAGCTATCTCCGTCAAACCTGATATTTTGCTGATGGATGAGCCTGCTTCAGCCTTGGATCCTATCGCGACCATGCAGCTGGAAGAAACTATGTTTGAACTCAAAAATAACTATACCATCATCATTGTGACCCACAATATGCAACAGGCAGCACGCGCAAGTGACTATACAGGATTTTTCTATTTGGGAGATCTGATTGAATACGACAAGACGACCAATATCTTCCAAAATGCAAAACTTCAGTCTACGAATGATTATGTGTCTGGTCATTTTGGATAAGGGAATTCCATGTTGATAATAACAATGTATAAAAGTTAAGGATAGAAAAAATGACAGAACCTATTTTACAAGTCAAGGACTTGTCGGTTTATTACAATAAAAAGAAGGCTCTGAATAGTGTTACTCTAGATTTTTTGCCAAATGAAATTACAGCTTTGATTGGACCATCCGGTTCTGGGAAATCAACCCTCTTAAAAGCTATTAATCGTATGGGTGATCTTAATCCGGAGGTGACGACTACAGGAACGGTTCTCTATAATGAGCACAACATTTATGGTCCCAGAACTGATACTGTTGAGCTACGAAAAGAAATTGGAATGGTCTTTCAACAACCCAACCCTTTCCCAATGACTATCTATGAGAATGTGGTCTATGGATTGAGAATAAATGGAGTTAAAGATAAGCATATCTTGGATGAAGCTGTTGAGAATTCTTTAAAAGGCGCTTCTATCTGGGATGAAGTGAAGGACCGTCTCCATGATTCGGCTATCGGTCTCTCTGGTGGGCAGCAGCAGCGTGTCTGCGTAGCTCGTGTACTTGCTACAAGCCCTAAAATTATTCTTCTGGATGAGCCAACTTCGGCCTTAGACCCTATTTCAGCAGGGAAAATTGAAGAAACCCTCTACGGTTTGAAAGATCAGTATACCATGCTCTTGGTTACAAGATCTATGCAACAGGCTTCACGGATTTCAGATAAAACAGCCTTTTTCCTAGGTGGAGATTTGATAGAGTTTAATTCGACCAAGCAAATGTTCCTAGAACCTGCTCATAAAGAGACAGAAGATTATATTACTGGTAAATTTGGATAAGAAGAAAGGATAAAGACAGGTATGCTTCGTGTACAATTTGAAGATGATTTAGAGAAATTGCATAATCAATTTTATGCGATGGGAAATGAAGTACTTTCGCAAATCAATCGGACGGTCCGTGCTTTTGTAACACATGATCGAGATATGGCTAAGGAAGTTATCGAGGAAGACGCTGAAGTCAATGAGTACGAAGTGAAATTGGAAAAGAAATCCTTAGAGATCATCGCTTTGCAGCAACCAGTTTCACAGGACTTACGGACAGTTATTACTGTACTAAAAGCAAGCTCAGACTTGGAAAGAATGGGTGATCATGCTGTATCTATTGCTAAGGCAACCATTCGCATGAAAGGTGAAATTCGCATTCAGTCTGTCGAGGAAGAAATCAAGAAGATGGGTCGTGATGTGAAAAACTTTGTTGAATCAGCCTTGGATCTTTACCTTAATGGAAGTGTAGATCAAGCTTATGAAGTGGCTGCTTTAGATGAAAAGATTAATCATTATTTCGAAAATATTCAGGAGTTAGCTACAGAAGAAATTCGCAAGAATCCTGAATCCATCGTAACTGGTCGTGATTATTTCCAAGTAATCAATTATTTGGAACGTATTGGCGACTACGCAAAGAACATTTGCGAATGGGTTGTCTACTTTGAAACAGGTAAAATTGTTGAAATGTAATGTTATAAAAGATGCGATTCATGTCGCATCTTTTTTTATATATGAAGCTATGTAAGAGGTCTGTTTTTCATTGGATCTTAAGCTTGACTATGATACACTAGTAGAATATACACGAAAGGCAATATTTTCATAGCAAATAATTTAGGAGACAAGAATGAAGAAAAAAATTTTAGCCATTATCAGTATCTTGCTTATTTCGCTTTCAGCTGGCTTTGTTTATATGACTCAATTTCACAGTTCAACAGGTTTAGATCAGAAGGAAGAAAAAATCATCAAACATGGTTTTCGTTTGTTGGAAGAACAGATTGGAACATATATCAAAGAAAACTACTCAGGAATCTCTAAAATAGAATTCTCGCCTATTTTCATCCAAGGTGGTAAGGACAACCCTCCATTCACAGCGGACGTCCTTCCAGTAATCTATGATGAGGAGGGAAATAGAGCAGTTTTAGGAGGCCAAATCGGGAAAACTGGTTATCCTTCTTATGGTTTGCTTACAGATCTTAGATTAGATTTCGATCATAATGATAATGAAATTATAGAATTAGAAGATTCTGCAAAGGGATTAGGGATTGAAGTAGATGTAAGTAATGCTAAAACTTTACCAGAAAAAGCGAAAATTAAAGCTGAGTTAGATGGGACAGATGAAAATATTGCGGCTCTGGTAGGTACTAAAAAATTAAATAATGTCAGAAAAAACAAAGAAGGAAGCCCGAAAGCTGAGATAGTCTATAATTTGGAGATCAAAAGAGGAGAATATTGGAAATATCATTAGACTTTGAAAAAATGATGCTGCTATTCTTAATGATACTACCCGGAGGAAAATATCTATGAAGAAAAAAATCCTACTAATTTTTAGCGCACTTATTATTTTATTTTCAGCTGGCTTTGTTTATATGACTCAATTTCACAGTTCAACAGGTTTAGACCGTAAGGAAGAAAAAATCATTAAACATGGTTTTCGTTTATTAGAAGAACAGATTGGGATCTACATCAAAGAAAACTACTCAGGAATTTCTAAAATAGAATTCTCTCCGATTTTCATCCAAGGTGGTAAGGACAATCCTCCATTCACAGCGGACGTTCTGCCAGTAATTTATGATGAAGAAGGAAATAGAGCTGTTTTAGGAGGACAGTTTGGGAAAAACGGATATCCGGCTTATGGATTAAGTAGTGATCTTAGGCTAGATTTTGACAATAATGATAATGAAATTATTGAATTAGGAAATTCTGCAAAAGGATTAGGGGTTGAAATAGATGTAAGTAACGCTAAAATCTTACCATATGAAGCTAAGATAAAAACAGCTATTAAACCGATTGATAAAAATATTGCAGCTCTGATTGATACTAAAAAATTAAAAAATGTAAGAAAAAACAAAGAAGGAAGTCCTAAAGCTGAGTTAATCTATAATTTAGAAATCAAAAGAGGAGAATATTGGAAATATCATTAGACTTTGAAAAAATGATGCTGCTATTCTGAATGGGAACAATGATCTAAACGATATTCTAAAGGATGAGGAATATTAATGATGAAGAGAAAAATTTTTGCAATCATAACAGTTCTTGCAGTTTTAATTTCAGGAGGAGTATATTGTATGACAAAATGGATTGAACACCAAAACTCTCCATATAATGTTAGTGATGTTTTAGACGACAAAGGAGTGAAACTTTACAAACGTGGATTTCGTTTGTTGGAAGAACAACTGGCGACTTACATCAAAGAGCACTATTCAGGAGTCAGTAAAATTGAGTTTTCGCCAATTTTTGTTCAAGGAGGAAACGGACAGACTATGTTCAGCGCTAATATTGTTTTTTCTGTTTATGATAAGAATCAAAATAAGGCATATTTTGGTGGAACAATAGGAGAGATTACTTATCCAACTTATAATAATGTTTGGGATGTAAGAATGGATTTTAATGGCTGGGATGAGGAAGTCATTGAATTAAGAACTAGCGATGAAAAGTTAATTGATGTATCTGGTTTTCAACATCTGCCACTAGAAGCTAAACTTACGGTGAGTCGTAAAGTAGATGAGAATCTTGAAGCTTTGATTCAAGATAAACAGATTGAAGGGGTTAAAAAAAATTCAAAAGGAAGCGCTGATTTAGATGTGGTATATAATGATGAAATAAAAAAAGGGGATGAGAGGGAATGGCAAAACTGAAAAAGATAAGGTCATAAATCTGCACTGAAATCAAAATGGAAAGTTAATAAAATGGCATTTATGTTATAATACAGGTATATAGTTGCTGTTACACAGTTTTCACAAAATACAAAAGGAGGAGACTGATGAAGAAAAAAATTTTTTCAATCGGTGCAGTTCTTATAGTTTTAATTTTTGGAGGAATCTATATGTATAACAAATTGACAAAACCTAACTTTAGCCCCAAAACTATCAAGCTTTATCAGCGAGGCTTTCGACTCTTAGAAGAGCAAATTGGCACTTATATTAAGGAGAAATATTCAGGTATTGAAAAAATTGAATTTTCTCCAATTTATGTGACTGGAGATGAGGATTCTTCTATGTTGAATGCCTATGTACGTCCGACAATTTATGATAAATATGGGAATAAGGCTACTTTGGGTACGCAAATAAAAAAATATGTCCCAAATAGTTTTGGTATTGTTACTGACTTAATCGTTGATTTTGACTGGGATGGTAACGAGGTAATTGAATTATTTGATTCAGATGACGAGAGAATTGATGTTTCGAATGCAAAGAAATTACCTAAAGAAGCTAAACTAAGAGATGCAGAAAGTATAGATATAAATATTGAGCTATTATTAAAAGATGGTCAATTAAAAGAGGTCGTAAAGGATGAAAAAGGCAGTCCAGAAGCTAAAATTATTTACAATATTAAGTTAAGTAAAGAGGAAGAATGATATGACACTATCTGATCAGGAAATTCAAAAATTACAGTTAGGTCTTAAGGGAAACGTAAAAAAGAATGAAGGAGAAATTATAAATGTTGGAACGAGATCTTCTCCAGACTTTTACCAAATTGTTTATAGACAAGATAGTACAACTCAAGCAATGGCAGTTGTACCTGTCGATAATGAAAAAGGGGAGAATCCTAATTATCAAGAAACAGCTATTGTAGTCGCAGGTACTCAAGTTCCAGGTGAAAATTTTAAAGATTTTGGGAATCAACCATATTTTTGGAAAAAGAATCGGAATATTGTTGATTCAACTGAAAAAGCATTCTTTGCTAGTGGAGGATTTGGTATATTTCCAGGAATGCTGACGCCCCAATCAGATGATATTGATATGTTTTATCAAATTACCGAAGAAAAAATAAAATCCCATAACGGAATTATTTCTAATATGTCTGGGCACAGTCAAGCTGGGCCTGGGGTAGCTTATACAGCCTCAAAGTACGGCCTTAAACAGAACCGTACAATCAAAGTGACAAATTTTATGGATTTTGCGGCTAAAAAAGCTGTT
Organism: Streptococcus sp. 27098_8_75; assembly: GCF_041432475.1. Taxonomy (NCBI): domain Bacteria; kingdom Bacillati; phylum Bacillota; class Bacilli; order Lactobacillales; family Streptococcaceae; genus Streptococcus; species Streptococcus sp. 27098_8_75. The sequence continues at coordinate 107,118 of NZ_JAPVZR010000002.1, read as the reverse complement.
GATACAGGCGGTATTTCAAAAGAACAAGTAGCTTATCTCAATAAAAACGCCACTATCTATAGAGATAGTCGAGGTGATGTTGTTTTCTTAGACGGGAATAGTGGTTATGTTCCCTATGGACAAACTATGAGATTTGAAGTTCTTGAAGGAGAGGACGGACATTCACCAAGAACTCCAGTAATGAAGGGAAATAAGTTAGATGTAGATTACTACTACAAAAGAAATCTTTTCGCCACTGGCATGACAGAAAAGCAAGTCAGAAAGATAGCAGAATATAAAGCAAGAAATCCTAAGTTTACAAATTCAATTTATAATTATGGATTAGAGATGGACAAGGTAACTCCTGAATACTATGTTAGTGAGTATCTAAAGGAATATGGAGACTTCGCTCCTGAGCCTTCTAAGCAGGATTTAATCGCCATAAATAGGAAATACATTGATGAATTGCACGCTTCTTTAAGAACCAGCTCTGGCGACAAAAAAATTAGTTTAAGAGAGGAACTCGTTCGTACAAGTGCTCAAACTGCTCAGCTTCAAGCCGAGGTCTATGAGCAAGAGATTAAAGATAAGTTAGCAAGTGCAAAATCAAAAGTAGAGGACCATATATCAGAACTAAGTAAAGCAGCTTATACATTAGCTCACAACCTTTCATCTGGTGAAGTTGAGGAGCTCTTGTCTGAACTAAATTTATCCGAAGCTTGGAATGGGGGGACAGAAGCCTCAACTCTCGCCTCAGCAAGTGCATATACGACTAAAATGACAGAAATTGCTGGTAATTTAAACAAGGCTGCTGATAATATCGTAGCGATTGATCAAAAAGGTGCCCAGATTTTTACAAATAAATAGGAGGAAACGCATGATTGAACCAAATACAGAAGATCGAGCTGAAGCCGAACGTATAAAAAAAGAATATTTAAAGATTCAGGAACGTACTGCCATTCGAGCTTTGATATCAGCTAAAAGAGCTGTCCTTCTTGAAGAAAGTCAAGCATTGCAGAGTTGGCTAGATAGTCAAGCTGAGGCTATGAAAACTTTTGCCTCCACTCAAGTACCTGCTGACTTATCTGGAGCTTTCACAGGTGGAGCAGCAGATTCAATCAAGGAGGTACTAGGTGCTGTTCCTAAGCCTAGTTTGACCAGCCCTATCTTATAGGAGGCTCTATGGATATTCAAAAAAAGATCGATCGTCTCGATGATGATCACATAGCCTTTCGTAAGAAAGTTAGTGAGTATGAATGGGATTACCAAGATATGAGACGAGAGGCTAAAAATGTTTCAGAGGAAATGAGCGAATGGATATTTTCTTTCTGTCGTAACAATCCCGACTCTATCCCTACTTATGAACTGCATCAGCTAGAAGATAATAGGGATGAATTTGAAAGACAAATTCGACGATTTGAGGATCGTCTGCAAGAGACCTACCAGAAAGAAAACCGCATCTACAATCAAAGCATAGCAGAACTCGAAAAAGAAAAAAAAGAAAAAACTAATGTTTTGAGTTTCTCGTGAATTACAAAGACAGGTCATCCTTGTCTTTTTCTTTGCTTTAAAATGTGGTAAAATGGTTTCAAAAAGTATTTAATGAACAGGATTTCCTGTATCTTAGATGAGGAGAAAAACATGCAAGCAGTTGCACACTTTATTGACACTTTTGTTCCTGAACACTACGATCTATTTCTAGATCTCAATCGTGTAGATAAGATCTTTTCAGGGAAGGTGACCATTATTGGGGAGGCTAAGTCAAGTAAGATTTCCCTGCACCAAAAGGACCTAGTAATCGAAACCGTCGAAGTAGCCGGTCAAACACTTCCTTTTACAGTCGATAATGCGAACGAAGCTCTTTATATCGAGTTAGATGCCACAGGTCAAGTTGAAGTAACAGTAACTTATACTGGTAAGATTACGGATAATATGACTGGCATTTACCCATCTTACTACTCAGTGGATGGTGTAAAAAAAGAAATCATTTCTACACAATTTGAGAGTCACTTTGCTCGTGAAGCTTTTCCAAGCGTGGATGAGCCAGAAGCTAAGGCAACCTTTGACTTGGCTTTGAAGTTTGACCAGGCAGAAGGCGAGTTGGCTCTATCTAATATGCCAGAAATTGACATTGAAAATCGTAAAGCAACTGGTATTTGGAAGTTTGAAAGAACTCCACGTATGTCATCTTATCTACTAGCTTTCGCTGCAGGTGATATGCAAGGAGTAACTGCCAAGACTAAAAATGGAACCTTGGTTGGTGTCTATGCGACAAAGGCACATCCGGCTAGTAATTTAGAGTTTGCTTTGGACATTGCTGTTCGTTCTATTGAGTTTTATGAGGATTATTATGGAGTTAAATATCCTATCCCACAGTCTCTTCATGTAGCTTTGCCTGACTTTTCATCTGGTGCTATGGAAAACTGGGGTCTGGTTACTTATCGCGAGATTTACCTCTTGGTTGATGAAAACTCTACGGTATCGAGTCGCCAAGATGTAGCTCTTGTTGTTGCTCATGAGTTGGCCCACCAATGGTTCGGAAACCTTGTCACTATGAAGTGGTGGGATGACCTTTGGCTTAATGAAAGCTTTGCTAATATGATGGAATATGTCTGCGTCAATGCCATTGAGCCGACTTGGAACATCTTTGAGAATTTCCAGACAACTGGAGTTCCACTTGCTTTGAAACGAGATGCTACAGACGGAGTTCAATCTGTCCATGTAGAGGTGAATCATCCTGATGAGATTAATACCTTATTTGACCCAGCAATCGTATACGCCAAAGGAAGCCGTCTCATGCATATGCTTCGCCGCTGGTTGGGTGATGAGGCCTTTGCCAAAGGTTTAAACGCCTACTTTGCTAAACACCAGTATGGAAATACAATTGGACGTGATCTCTGGAACGCTCTTGGAGATGCTTCTGGTCGCGATGTAGCATCCTTTATGAACTCTTGGTTGGAGCAACCTGGCTATCCTGTTTTATCAGCTCGTGTAGAAAATGACACCTTGAAGTTGACTCAGAAGCAATTCTTTATCGGTGAACATGAAGACAAGAAGCGGACTTGGGTTCTGCCGTTAAATAGCAATTGGAATGGTTTGCCTGATACACTGGAAACTGAAACACTTGAAATTCCAAACTATTCTGCTTTGGCCGCTCAGAACCAAGGAGCTTTGCGCTTCAATACAGAGAACACAGCCCACTATATCACAGATTATCAAGGTGTCTTGTTAGATCAGGTTCTAGATACGATTACGGAGTTAGACAGCACTAGCAAGCTCCAAGTAGTGCAGGAACGCCGTCTCTTAGCAGAAGCTGGTCACATTTCATTTGCTGAATTAGTTCCAGTAATTGAAAAACTGACAGAAGAAAGCTCTTACTTGGTTGTTTCTGGGGTTAAAGCTGTTCTGAGTGGTTTGAAAATCTTTGTTGAAGAAGGTAGCGAGAGTGAAAAAGCTTATAATGACTTAGTTATCAAACTTAGCCGATTCAACTTTGATCGCCTAGGCTTTGAAGCTAAAGATGGAGAAAGCGATGAGGATGAATTAGTCCGTCAAATCGTTATTGGAAACTTGATTGCTGCCAATGATGAAAGAGCGACTCAAGAAGCTAACTGCATCTTTGAAGCTCATCAAGATGATCTGGAAAAACTTCCTGCAGCTATCCGTTTGCACATCCTGATTAACCAAATCAAACATCATGAGAGCAAGGAACTGACGGAGCAATATTTGAAGAATTATGTATCGACAGTTGATGGAAGTTTCAAGAGACAATTGGCTTCGGCTCTGGCCTACACTAATGATAAGGAAACGCTCGATCAAATTTTAGAAGCTTTAAAGAATAAAGACATTGTCAAGCCACAAGATTTAGCTATGAGCTGGTATTTCCCTTTACTCAACCACGATTTTACTCAAGCTACTGTTTGGACTTGGGCTCGTGAAAATTGGGACTGGATTAAGGCGGCCCTGGGAGGTGATATGAGCTTTGATAAGTTTGTCATCTATCCAGCTAATGCCTTTAAGACAGCAGAAAGGCTCGCTGAATACAAAGCTTTCTTCGAACCTCAATTATCAGATATGGCTATCAGTCGTAATATCAGCATGGGTATCAAAGAAATTGCAGCTCGTGTTGACTTAATTACACGAGAAAAAGAAGCAGTAGAAAAGGCTTTGAAAGCAAGTAAGTAATAGATAAAAAACAGCGGATCTTGCAATCTGCTGTTTTTTTGGAAGTCAGTATAAAGTGTCCATCCTAAAAATCATGTTATAATAGCAATGTCAAAGAAATTTTACCTAGAATTGTATAGGATGTTAAAGAATTTCGTCTAGCCAATTCGTGAAGAAAGGAATAATATAAAGAGGAAATGCAGATGTTAGGAAAACAATTAAAATTACTTAGAGAACAAAAGGGCTATAGTCAGAATCAAATTTCAGAATATCTGGGAACAACTCGTCAAACTATCTCAAATTGGGAAAATGATAAAACAATTATAGATAGTCATAGTTTGATTCGCTTAGCTGATTTTTATCAGATCTCTTTAGATGAGTTATGTGGACGAACAAAGATTCCTGTTTACAAGAATTCAAAGATCAAGTCTATGATTTTAGATAATGCTTGCACACTTTGGACTTGCTTCGCTTCCACTCATCGCTAAATCAATTGTTTACCTACTAGCTTTTCAATTCTATTGATTCTAGGAGGACAATGATGTCTTATGTTTATTTAACTCTTGCTATTGTATCTGAAATAGCAGCCACAAGTCTGTTAAAACTGTCGCAAGGTTTTTCGAAAATGCTTTTTGGGATTCTTGCTTTAGTTTTGTATGGCTTGTGTTTTTTCTTTTTATCCTTGTCTTTGAAAGGCATGCAACTAAATCTAGTGTATGCTATTTGGTCGGGTGTTGGTTTGGTTGGAACAACAGTACTATCTATTTTGCTTTTTCATGAAAAAGTAACGTTCGCAAGCCTCTTGGGAATTGCTTTGGTTATTGTGGGACTCGTAATATTAAACTTATCCCAAAAGGTTCACTAATGAGGGGGTATGTTATGTGTGACAATTATTTTAAAAATAAAAAGGTCGTTATTATTGGTGCTAGTGGTAATTTGGGACAAGCCTACACACAAGCTTTTTTTCAAGCGGGTGCTCATTTATTTCTTTTAGGTCGCAATATGAATAAATTAGCTGCTTTTTCTGAGGATATTGCTTCCAACATTCCGATTTGCTCGGTAGATATAACAAATGAAACTTCTATTAAAGTTGCAGTGTCTGAAGTTCAAAAGTGGTCGGATAATATAGATATTGTTATTAATGCAACGGGATTTGATGTTCGAAAATCTTTATTATCTCACTCTGAGGAGGAGATCAATCAGACTATGACGATTAACCTAATAGGGGCTATTCTTGTCAGCAAACATTTTTTACCTTTGTTAAAAAATCAAAAAGGAGCAACCATTGTGCATTCAGGAGGTTTTGCAGATGGTAGGCTGGCCTTTCCCTATTATAGTGTAGATGTGGCGAGCCGCGCCGGACTTTTTTCTTTTATCGAATCAATGAATCGAGAATTAAAACAGGAGAAGAAAAAGATGCATCTAACTTATTTTTGCTCCAATGCAGCAGATACACCATCAGAAAAGCCTTATCATCCAGTTTGGAGAGAGATGGGGATCTCTATATCAAGTACAAATCAAGTAATCCAAGCTTTACTTAAAGGTATAAAATCTCGTAAAAGAGTGATTTTGATGGGACAAGGTACAAAGATTTTTACAACATTGAACCTGCTATCCCCAGCAATAGCGGATTATCTTTTACTGAGACGATACGGTCGTATTTTAAAAAAATATTTTGGATAAATTTTCTATTATTTTTCTAAGAATTTTCTCATCATTTAGTATTCTTTAAGAAAAAATTTAGGTCACTTTAAGAAAAAATAATTAAAATGTATGTAACCTAAAGAAAGGATGTGGTGAATTCATGAAGTAAAACTTCTTTACTTTATCACAGAAACTTAAAACAGAAAGAAGAAAAAACTTAGAATGAATAAAGAGAAAATGATTGTTGTAGAAAAAAGCACCAAGTGGTGGCTATCGGTAGTAGCGACAGGTTCTTTAGTAGTCGGCTTGCTTGGTGGCTATACATTCGGTTCTTTGACGCAAAAAGCAACAAATCAGCAGTCAACCGTTCAAGCATCGAAAACGCAGCAAAATAATCAAGACGGCAATAATATGCAAGGTCCCGGTGGACAACCGCCTCAAGGACAGGGTCAAAATAATGGAAATGGTATGCCACCTCAAATGAATGGTCAAGATGGACAAGGTGGTCCTGGTGGTAACGGTGGACCTGGAGGGCCAGGAGGACAGCCACCGCAAGGAAATAATAATCAAGAAGGCGGTAGCAATTCTAAGAAGAAGCCAGCCAATGCAGATGGAAGTACAAAGGATAAGGAAAGCAATTCTAATCAAAATAATGAAGAAAACGCTACAAAATCTTAATCCATTTGTTAAAGTCATGATATAATAATTAAAGAATTATACTAAGATCCAAAAAAATGGGACAAAAATTCTTTATTTTACATAATCTTAGATGAAGCAGATCAGTATCTTATAGCAGGAGGAGAACAAGATGATTAAGATTTTACTAGTAGAAGATGACTTAGGGTTGTCGAACTCTGTATTTGATTTCTTAGATGACTTTGCGGATGTCATGCAGGTTTTTGATGGTGAAGAAGGACTCTATGAAGCCGAAAGCGGTGTTTATGATTTGATTTTACTTGATCTGATGCTCCCTGAAAAAGATGGCTTTCAAGTTTTAAAAGACTTGCGTGAAAAAGGAGTCTCAACTCCTGTTCTCATCATGACTGCTAAAGAAAGTTTAGATGATAAAGGGCATGGTTTTGAATTGGGTGCAGATGACTATCTAACCAAGCCGTTTTATTTAGAAGAATTAAAGATGCGGATCCAAGCCTTACTCAAGCGTTCAGGAAAATTTAATGAAAATACCTTATCATATGGTGATGTAACAGTAAACCTCTCTACCAATACCACATTGGTGAACGGAAAAGAAGTAGAATTACTAGGAAAAGAATTTGATTTATTAGTTTATTTCTTGCAGAACCAAAACGTAATTCTACCTAAAACTCAGATTTTTGATCGACTCTGGGGCTTTGACAGTGATACTACCATTTCTGTCGTTGAAGTCTATGTCTCAAAAATTCGGAAAAAATTGAAAGGAACGACTTTTGCGAACAATATGCAAACCCTTCGCAGTGTCGGTTACATTTTGAAGAATGCTGAATAAACTTAGACGAACTTTTTATGCGGATGATTTTTCATATTTCATTCGCTATTTTGGTGTATTCACACTTATTTTCTCGGCCATGACTCTTTTAATCATTCAGATTATGCGCTCAGGGCTTTATACAACAGTTGACGATAATTTAAAAAGTTTAAGTCAGAATCCCAGATCTGTCCTCCACCTTGCTTTGGCTCGTGCAGCCAATATGCAACCAACGATTGATGAGGGTCAGTCATCTGATGATGTATCTGGACCACAAGACGCACCAGACCCTGGACCAATGGATAATCTGAAGGTGAATTCGAACACTGAAGCAGTCTTGTTTGATGAAGACTTGAAACCATTGACTACTGCAGATCATTTTCTTAGTTTAAAAAAGATTTCAATCAAGAAAAAGGATGTAGGTAAAATTATTCAGACTACTTTGAAAAACAACTATGGTCAAGAAGAACTCTATCGTATGTTGGTTTTTGAAATTAATCCAAGCGAATTCTTATCTGGGAATCTTTTGAACAAAGTAAAATATGCGGCAGTTTTGATCAATGTCAATCAATTGGAGCAAACCAGTCAGAATCATGAACAGATTATTATCATTGTTATGATTAGCTTTTGGTTAATCTCAATTATTGCTAGTATCTATTTGGCTCGTGTCAGTGTGAAGCCTCTGATGGACAGTATGCAGAAACAAAAATCTTTTGTTGAAAATGCAAGCCATGAGTTGCGTACTCCTTTAGCCGTTTTGCAAAACCGCTTGGAAACTCTTTTCCGAAAACCCGAAGCTACCATTATGGAATCAAGCGAAAATATTGCCTCCAGTCTGGAAGAAGTTCGGAATATGCGGATGCTAACAACTAATCTATTGAATCTTGCAAGAAGAGATGATGGCATTAAGGCTGAAATTGCTGAAGTTGAACCAGAATTTTTCACTACAACATTTGCCAACTATGAAATCATTGCGGATGAAAATGAGAAAGTATTTATCTACGAAAATCATATCAACCACAACATCAAGACAGATAGAACACTTCTAAAACAGCTGATGACCATTCTATTTGATAATGCTGTGAAATATACAGAAGAAGATGGGATCATTAAGTTTATAGTATGGTCAAAAGACCGTTCTCTTTACTTACGAGTGTCCGATAACGGCCCTGGAATCAATAATGAAGACAAAAAGAAAATTTTTGATCGTTTTTATAGGGTTGATAAGGCCAGAACAAGACAAAAGGGTGGTTTTGGTCTAGGTCTATCTCTCGCAAAACAAATAGCCGATGCTCTAAAGGGTACAATTACTGTTAAAGATAATAGACCTAAAGGTACCATTTTTGAAGTCAAAATTTCCATCAAATCAGAAAGTAAGAAACGAGTTGGACGATTGAGTGATGGGAAAAAAGATTGAAGGTTTTATTCTAAAGAGAAGCTATTGGATAGACATCATTGTCTTTATCAAAATAGGATTAACAGATATATAGTGATTCTAAAAAGCTTGGCTTAATAAAGCCAAGCTTTATTGTTATATTGAAAAATCAGCTCTTTGAGCTGATTTTTAATTTTTAATAGACCAAACGCTAACAGATTGTTCTTCAACAGGGAACTCTCCCCAGCCTTCTTCATCGATAGTGACAATTGTTTGGCAATTACCAAGGTAGTCCGAACACTCGTGACCTGACCAATCTTGGCCAAAATACATCCGTTTTGAAGTAGCAGTAGCATTTGAAATTAGAACAGCGATAGGCTGACTACCTTCTTGACCAGCCCTTGTCCATCCGATACAATTTGGGTCATCAAAATAGTCGGTCTCTTCACCATAAGCTAGGTTTAGACGAAGGTCTAATAGTTTGTCAATCTCTTCTCGGAAATCTTGCTGAGCAAATTCACCACTTATGCCATAGTAGTCTCCATAGAAAATACATGGTAGTCCAGACTCTCGAAGTAAAATAAGGGCATAAGCTGCTGGTTTGAACCATTCTTCCACAGTAGATTCAAGTGCTTGACCACGCTGAGTATCGTGATTTTCTACAAATGTCACTGCTGATTCCGGGTGATTTTTCACTAAAGTATGATCAAAAATAGTACGCAAGTCATATTCTTCACCTTTTTGACTCGCTTCAAAAAGATTAGTATGCAATTTAACATCGACAAGGTCGAAGCGATAGTCAATATTTTCTAAGTAGTCATTATTAGCAGCTTCATCATTATTCCAAAACTCTCCGAAAACGTAGAAATCATCACCATATTCTTGCAAAATATCTCGAATAAAGTTGGCCATAAAGAAGGAATCTATATGCTTAACTGCATCCAAGCGAAAGCCACGTATACCGGTAGTTTCGATAAACCATTTAGCCCAATCGTATAGGTTTTTAATAACATCTGGATGTTTGAAGTCTAGATCAGCATACATTAGATAGTCATAGTTTCCATTTTCACTGTCTACCAGCTCGTCATTCGCCCAACCTTTATTATCACCTTGAATTAAATAAATACCAGAACGTCGACTTTTTGCATCAAAGTCAGTTCCAGTGAAATGATACCAATGCCATTCAAAGTCATTATATTGCTTGTTTCTTCCTGGAAAAGTAAAGTGAGTCCATCCTTTAATCATAAAGGGCTCGGAAATAGCAGTAGTACGGTCATTTGGATCTACTTCAATAACCGTAAATGTTTCAGTTCCGTCGGCTGCAGCCTTATGGTTTAAAACGACATCAGCAATTGGATCGATGTCATTGTCTTTTAGTGTTTGGATCGCTTGAAGATATTCGTCTTTGAAACCGTACTTAGTACGAATTGTCCCCTTTTGGTCAAATTCTCCTAAATCAAATAAATCGTAAATACCATAGCCGACATCATTTGAGCCAGTTGCTTTAAAAGCCGGAGGCATCCATATTTTTTTAATCCCTTTGGCCACCAAATTTGGCGCATCCATTGCTAAACGATTCCAATGCTGGCCATCGTCTGGAAGATACCATTCAAAATACTGCATTAAAGTTTGGTTTTTCATATTAAGTTCCTTATTTAATCAATTCTTCTGACTCATAGAATGTATTCATGTCAGATTTACCGCTATTTTATCAAAAATAGAAGGAGGACGCAAAAGTTTGCGTCACTATTTTTTGAACCTTATCTCAAATACTGTACAATTATGATCGTTTAGAATTGGCAAAATCGCATCCTAATGAATTAAGGCGCAAAAAAAGCTCCGAAGAGCTCATTTTGTATGCAGTTAGTTGATTAACCAAGTTTTGCTGCAAGACGTGCTTTATCACGGCTAGCTTTGTTCTTGTGGATCAAACCTTTAGTTTCTGCTTTATCGATAGCTGAGCTAGCAGCGCGGTAAAGTTCTTCAGTTGGGTTTGCTTCAAAAGCTTTGATTGCAGTACGCATAGCTGATTTTTGAGCTGAGTTTTTTTCGTTGTGTTTAACGTTCAATTCAGCGCGTTTGATAGCTGATTTAATGTTTGCCAAGTTTTTCACCTCCAATGTATACTAACTATCTAATTATATATGAAAAGTTCGCATTTGACAAGCCTTAATTATTCTTTTAAAAAAATATCACTTGATTTCAATCGATTATAGTTATTTCTTTAAGTAAATCTCATCTATTTCATGGTTATGAGCTTTATGAAGGATTAATTCAGCGCGATTGCGAGTTGGCTCAATATAATCTTTTAAGTTAACTAAATTAATAGATTTCCATATGTTGCGAGCCATTTTCATAACATCTTCAACTGGTTCTTGGGTGAAGCGATGGTAGTAGTTCTTTGAATCCTGTCTAGCCAAGTCCAATAATTTACCAAAACGATCAAGATACCATTTCTCGATATTCTCAACCTCAGCGTCTACATAAATAGAAAAATCAAAGAAATCTGTTATATAGAGACGTTCATTTTGAGGATTTTGAAAAACATTAATCCCTTCAACAATGACGAAATCAGCAACTTGGATTGTCTGTGTCTGATTTGGAACAATATCATAGATTTCATGAGAGTAGACAGGAACCTGATAAGTTTGTCCGTTTTTTAGGTGATCTAAGAAATTTAGAAGAAGTTCCATGTTATAACTTTCAGGGAAGCCTTTTCTATTTAAAAGGTCATGTTTCTGTAAGATTGAGTTCGGATATAAAAAACCGTCTGTTGTTACGAGTTCAACTTTTGCATTCTCAAAAGTTCTAGAAAGTAAAATTTGGAGAAGGCGGCTTGTTGTCGACTTTCCAACAGCTACGCTTCCAGAAACACCAATGATAAAAGGTTGTTTTTTTAAGTTTTTTTGCAGAAAAATTCCCTTTGAAAAAGCAAGATCTTCTTTGGCTCTCTTATAAATTTGAATCAGATTAGTTAATGGTAAATAGATATCCATAACATCTTGCAAACTAATTTCATCATTAAAACTTTTTATTGAATTTAATTCTTCTTCAGTTAATGGCGGTGTTGTTTTTCTATGTAATTGTTGCCATCTTTCTCGGCTAATTCTATCGAAATGAAGGAATTCGTTTGTCATATTTTTTCTCCTATCAACTTGATTAGTATACCATATTGTTAAAAAAATTGTAGAAAATATTGTAAACGGTTTACATTTTAGGTAAAATTGTGATAAAATTAATTTATGTCAAAGATGTATTTTGCAGAAAATCCGGATGCTAAGCACGATATCCATAAATTACAACTGAATTTATTAGGTCAACCAATGACCTTCCTTACGGATGCTGGCGTCTTTAGCAAGAAGATGATCGATTATGGTAGTCAGGTCCTCCTGTCTACCATAGATTTTTCTATAGGGGATACTATTTTGGATCTGGGCTGTGGTTATGGTCCATTAGGTTTAACATTAGTAAAGTCGCAAGCTGTGAAAGCTACCTTAGTGGATATTAATCTGCGTGCTTTGGATTTAGCCCGAAAAAACGCCGAACTTAATGGGGTTTCAGCGGAAATCTTTCAATCTAATATCTATGATCAAGTAACTGGAGTTTTTGACCATATAATTAGTAATCCTCCTATTAGAGCTGGGAAGCAAGTAGTTCATCAAGTTATTGCAGGTAGCCTTGAGCATTTGACGCTAGGTGGTGACCTAACTATCGTCATACAGAAGAAGCAGGGGGCGCCAAGCGCTAAAGCCAAAATGGAAGAAGTTTTTGGAAATTGTGAAGTTGTCAAAAAAGATAAAGGCTACTATATTTTAAGGAGTGAGAAACTAGAATGAGAGCTGTCGACATTATTCAAAAAAAACGTGATGGTTTTGAATTAACAAAAGAAGAAATTCAATGGTTGATTGATGGTTATGTTGCTGGTACAGTGCCCGATTATCAAATGTCTGCTTTTGCAATGGCTATTTACTTTAAGGGAATGACAACCAGAGAAATTTCAGACTTGACTATGACAATGGTAGGAACAGGTCAACAAATTGACTTATCAGAAATCTCTGGTATTAAAGTGGATAAGCATTCTACTGGTGGTGTTGGTGATAAGGTCACTTTGATTCTTGTTCCTTTGGTTGCTAGCTTTGGTGTACCAGTTGCAAAGATGAGTGGTCGAGGTCTAGGTCATACGGGTGGAACGATTGACAAACTAGAATCTGTAAAAGGATTCCAAGTTGAGCGCAGTCAAGAAGAATTTATCAAACAAGTTCAAGATATCGGGCTTTCTGTAATTGGTCAGTCAGATCAACTCGTGAAAGCTGATAAGTTGCTTTATGCTCTTCGTGATGTGACTGCAACAGTTGACACAATTCCTCTAATTGCGAGCTCTGTTATGAGTAAGAAGATTGCTGCTGGAGCTGATAGTATTTTGCTTGATGTGACAGTTGGTGAAGGCGCCTTTATGAAGAATATCGAAGATGCGCGTCGCCTTGCTCAGACCATGGTTGAGTTAGGTAAAGCTGTAGGCAGACGAACAGTAGCTGTTATTACAGATATGAGCCAACCAGTGGGAACAAGCATTGGTAATCGTTTGGAGATTCTTGAGGCTTTAGAGATCCTTCAAGGAAAAGGCAGAGAAGATGTAACCCATTTTATCTGTGAGTTGGCTCAGATTATGCTTAGCTTAGCAAATGTAGAGAAAACTGTAGAGGAAGTTCGCGAGCACATAATGAATGGCTCTGCTCTCAGAAAGTTTGAAGCTATGATTCAAGCACAGGGCGGTGACTTGGAAGACCTTTATAGGCCATCTTCAGCTCAGTATATAGTAGACGTCACTGCAGATAAGTCTGGTTTCATTTCTGAACTACCAGCTATGGAATTCGGTTTATTTGCTATGCGTTTAGGTGCTGGTCGAGCAGTTAAATCTGACAACTTAGATTATGAAACTGGAATTGTTTTTGAGAAAAAAGTTGGCGAAGCTGTTCAATCAGGTGAAGTAGTTGCTAAAATCTATGCTAACCAAAAAATCTCTGAGGAAATGATTACAGAATTCAAAAAAAATGTTAGAATAGATGTCGAACGGAAAAAAGTAAGCGAAATCATTGAGGTCATTTCTTGAGTTTAAAGGAGAAAAAAATGAAATTGAACAAATACATTGACCATACTCTTTTAAAGCCGGAAGCAACAAAAGAGCAAATTGAAAAAATAATTGAAGAAGCCAAAGAATATGATTTTGCAAGCGTCTGCGTTAATCCAACTTGGGTAAAGCTTGCAGCTGAAGAATTAAGAGGATCTGATGTAAAAGTTTGTACAGTTATAGGTTTCCCTTTGGGGGCAACCACTCCTGAAGTAAAGGCATTTGAAACAAAAAATGCGATTGAAAATGGGGCTGATGAAATCGATATGGTAATCAATATTGGCGCTCTCAAGTCTGGTAACTTGGATTTGCTTGAAAAAGATATTCAAGCAGTAGTAGAAGCAAGTGGTGAGAAACTTGTGAAGGTCATTATTGAAACTTGCCTTTTGACTGATCAAGAAAAAGTTCTGGCCTGTCAAATTTCCCAAAAAGCTGGAGCCGACTTTGTAAAAACATCGACTGGCTTTTCAACTGGTGGTGCTACTGTAGAAGATGTAGCTTTGATGAGACAAACAGTTGGTCCTGATATGGGAGTTAAAGCATCTGGAGGCGCTCGTTCTTATGATGATGCTCAAGCTTTCATTAAAGCTGGAGCTACTCGGATTGGTGCTTCATCAGGTGTTGCTATCATGAAAGGGGAAACAGCTAGTGGCAACTACTGATTTAATCGATTTGGCCGTAGAGACAAGCAAAAATGCGTATGTTCCATATTCTCACTTTCCAATTGGTGCTGTACTAGTTGCTAAAGATGGCCGTGTCTTCACTGGAGTTAATGTTGAGAATGCTAGTTTTGGTTTGACAAACTGTGGTGAACGAACAGCAATATTTAAAGCAGTTTCTGAAGGAGCACTTGAGTTTGAAGAGCTGATTGTCTATGGGCAGACAGAAAAGCCAATTTCTCCATGTGGAGCATGCCGTCAAGTGATGGCAGAATTTTTTAATAAAGATCTAAAAGTGACATTAGTCGCTAAAGATAAATCGACGGTCGTGATGACGGTCGGGGAATTACTTCCATATTCTTTTACCGACTTAAAATAGTTGGTAGTCTGGGTCATCAGACCACACAATTTTGCAACATTGTTGCATATCTTATTTAGGAGGTTCAGAAATGAACAAGAAAAAATGGCTAGGCCTTGGTCTAGTAGCTGTCGCAGCAGTAGGACTTGCTGCATGTGGTAACCGTGCGTCTCGCTCAAATAGCAATTCAGATGCTAAAACAGATCTGAAAGCTGCTATCGTAACCGATACTGGTGGTGTTGATGACAAGTCATTCAACCAATCAGCATGGGAAGGTTTGCAAGAATGGGGTAAAGAAAACGGTCTTTCAAAAGATCATGGTTTCACTTACTTCCAATCAACAAACGAATCAGAGTATGCTAATAACCTTGAGCAAGCTGCATCAAGTGGTTATAAAGCAATTTTTGGTATTGGATTTGCTCTTCGTAACGCTGTAGAAGCTGCTGCCAAAGACCACTCAGACATCAACTATGTCATCATTGATGATGAAATCAAAGGTCAAGACAATGTCGCTTCTGCTTTGTTTGCAGATAACGAAGCAGCTTATCTTGCAGGTGTAGCTGCAGCGAAAACAACTAAAACAAAAGTTGTTGGATTTGTAGGTGGTATTAAAGGTGCCGTATTGACTCGTTTTGAAAAAGGTTTCGAAGCTGGTGTTAAATCAGTAGACCCATCTATCAAGATTGATGTTCAATATGCAGAATCATTTGGTGATGCTGCTAAAGGTAAAACAATCGCCGCTGCACAATATACAGCAGGTGCTGATATCATTTATCAAGTAGCTGGTGGTACAGGTGCTGGTGTCTTCAACGAAGCGAAATCAATCAATGAAACAAGAAACGAAAGCGAAAAAGTTTGGGTTATTGGTGTGGACCGTGACCAAGAAGCCGAAGGAAAATTTAAATCTAAAGATGGTAAAGAATCTAACTTCGTTCTTGCTTCTACCTTGAAAAAAGTTGGTGGAACAGTTAAAGACATCGCAACCAAAGCATCTAAAAACCAATTCCCTGGTGGTAAAACAACAGTTTATGGTTTGAAAGATGGTGGTGTTGATTTGACAACTAAAGCTTTGTCAGATGATGCTAAAAAAGCAGTAGAAGATGCTAAAGCTAAAATTCTTGACGGAAGCATCAAAGTTCCTGCAGAATAAAATTCAAACATTGACTCTCAGGAAGCGATCTTAGAGAGATCGCTTCTTTGAGATTGAGACAAAAGGTTTTGTCTCAATAGAGCTTACTAACTCTTAGTAGGTTCTATTGAAATAAAAGTTTTGAAAGGATGGGATCACAATGACACATGAAAATGTCATCGAAATGCGGGAGATTACCAAAATCTTTGGACAATTTGTTGCAAATGACAAAATTAACCTTCATCTTCGTCGTGGTGAAATTCATGCTCTTTTAGGAGAAAACGGAGCAGGTAAATCTACTTTGATGAATATGTTGGCAGGATTGCTTGAGCCTACTAGTGGTGAAATTGCAGTAAATGGGCAAGTTGTTAAACTAGACTCACCATCAAAAGCTGCCTCTTTAGGTATTGGAATGGTGCACCAACACTTTATGCTGGTCGAAGCATTTACAGTTGCCGAGAATATTATTTTAGGAAGTGAAATTACTAAGAATGGTGTTCTAGACATCAAAAAAGCAATCCAAGAGATAAAAGAATTATCTGAAAAATATGGTCTTGCCGTAGATCCTTCTGCAAAAGTCGAAGACATTTCAGTCGGCGCTCAACAACGGGTTGAAATCCTAAAAACTTTATATCGTGGTGCTGACATCCTTATTTTTGACGAACCAACTGCTGTATTAACACCTGCTGAAATTGACGAATTGATGATTATTATGAAGAACCTTGTCAAAGAGGGTAAATCGATCATTTTGATTACGCACAAGTTGGATGAAATTCGTGCGGTTTCTGATCGTGTTACAGTTATTCGTCGTGGTAAGAGTATTGAAACGGTTGAGATTGCTGGTGCTACAAACCAAGATCTAGCTGAAATGATGGTAGGACGTTCTGTTTCATTTACAACAGAAAAAAATCCTCCTCAACCAAAAGAAGTCATTCTTTCAATCAAAGATTTAGTTGTTAATGAAAACCGTGGTATTCCAGCTGTCAAGAATTTATCACTTGATGTTCGTGCAGGTGAAATTGTTGGTATTGCTGGAATTGACGGAAATGGACAAAGTGAATTAATTCAAGCGATTACTGGTTTGCGTAAAGTTAAGTCAGGAACTATTAATATCAAAGGTAAGGACGTAGTTGGCTTGCCTCCTCGTAAGATTACGGAAATGAAGGTCAGTCACGTTCCTGAAGACCGCCACCGTGATGGTTTGGTCCTTGATATGACTATTTCTGAAAATATTGCTTTACAAACTTACTATAAAGAACCACTGAGCAAGAATGGTATTTTGAATTATACTAATATTCATAATTATGCTCGTAAACTGATGGAAGAGTTCGATGTTCGTGCAGCAAATGATTATGTTCCTGCATCTGCTTTATCTGGAGGAAACCAGCAAAAGGCAATTATTGCTCGTGAAGTAGACCGTGATCCAGACCTTCTAATTGTTAGCCAGCCTACACGTGGATTAGACGTTGGTGCGATTGAGTATATCCATAAACGTTTAATTGGTGAGCGTGATAAAGGAAAAGCAGTTCTTGTTGTCAGCTTTGAATTGGATGAAATTCTCAATTTATCTGATAGAATTGCTGTTATTCATGACGGTAAAATTCAAGGTATCGTAACGCCAGCTGAAACCAATAAACAAGAACTTGGTATTTTGATGGCCGGAGGAGAATTAAAGAAGGGAGATTCTAATGTCTAAGAAAACACAGCAGATTGCCGTTCCTTTGATTTCTGTCGTTCTTGGGATTTTACTCGGTGCGATTATCATGTGGATTTTTGGCTACGATGCTATTTGGGGGTATGAAGAACTTTTCAAAACAGCCTTTGGTACTCTAAGAAGTTTGGGAGAAATCTCTCGTGCAATGGGACCGTTGATCTTAATTGCCCTTGGTTTTGCAGTGGCTAGTCGAGCTGGCTTCTTCAACGTTGGTTTGCCTGGGCAAGCTTTGGCAGGATGGATTACTGCCGGTTGGTTTGCTCTATCATTTCCAAATTTACCGCGTCCACTTATGCTCATCATGACTGTATTCCTTGGTATTGTAGCGGGTGGTATTATTGGTGCGATTCCTGGTATTTTACGTGCTTACCTTGGAACATCAGAGGTCATCGTAACGATCATGATGAACTATATCGTTCTATATGTTGGTAATGCCTTTATCCATAGTTTCCCGAAATCTGTCATGCAGAGTGTGGATTCTAGTATCACTGTAGGTCCTAATGCTACCTATCAGACAGAGTGGTTACGTGCTTTGACCAATAATTCGCGGATGAACATCGGAATCTTCTTTGCAATTATTGCAGTTGTTCTTGTATGGTTCCTTCTTAAGAAAACGACACTTGGTTTTGAAATTCGTTCAGTTGGTATCAATCCACATGCAAGTGAGTATGCTGGTATGTCAGCAAAACGTACAATTATCCTTTCAATGATTATTTCTGGTGCCCTTGCTGGTGTCGGAGGTGTAGTAGAAGGACTTGGTACATTCCAAAACGTTTATGTTCAAGGTAGCTCATTAAGCGTTGGCTTCAATGGTATGGCAGTTAGTCTTCTTGCAAGTAATTCTCCTGTAGGAATTCCTTTTGCAGCCTTCCTGTTTGCAGTACTTCAGGTTGGAGCTCCAGGTATGAATGTTGCAACTATTCCTTCTGAATTGGTCAGCATCGTAACAGCATCTATCATCTTCTTTGTAAGTGTTCATTACATTATTGAACGTTTTATCAAACCACGCAAACAAGAAAAGGGAGGTAAATAAGATGAATTTTGTCTCAATGCTAAATTTATTAGTGTCATCAATGCTTATTTATGCAGCTCCTTTGGTCTTCACTAGTATTGGTGGTGCCTTCTCTGAACATTCAGGTGTTGTTAACGTGGGACTTGAAGGTATCATGGTAATGGGTGCTTTCTCAGGTGTTGTTTTCAACCTAACGTTTGAAAGTACTTTTGGAAGTTTAACGCCTTGGCTAGCCCTTTTGGTCGGTGGAATAGTCGGACTTATTTTCTCACTTATCCATGCAGTTGCTACTATCAACTTCCGTGCAGACCACGTTGTCAGCGGAACGGTCTTAAATTTGATGGCACCTGCCTTGGCAATTTTCTTAGTAAAGGCTCTTTACGGGAAAGGTCAAACTGATAACATTCGAGTTTCTTTTGGTAAATTTAATTTCCCAATTCTGTCTGATATTCCTGTTATTGGTGATATCTTCTTCAAGCACACCAGTCTGATGGGTTACTTGGCTGTAGGTTTTGCATTTGTCGCTTGGTTCATCATGTTTAAGACGAAATTTGGTCTTCGTCTTCGCTCTGTTGGTGAACATCCACAAGCTGCAGATACACTGGGAATTAATGTTTATCTGATGCGCTATTGGGGAGTAATAATTTCTGGATTCCTCGGTGGTGTCGGTGGAGCGATCTACGCACAATCAATCTCAGTTAACTTTGCTGCAACAACAATCATTGGACCAGGTTTCATTGCTCTAGCGGCTATGATCTTTGGTAAATGGGATCCAATTGGAGCAATGCTTTCAAGTCTTTTCTTTGGATTATCTCAAAGTTTAGCAGTTATCGGAAGTCAATTACCATTCCTATCTCATGTTCCAGCGGTTTACTTGCAGATTGCGCCTTACGTTTTGACAATTCTTGTCCTAGCACTCTTCTTCGGAAAAGCTGTTGCTCCTAAGGCAGACGGTATTAACTATATCAAATCAAAATAAAGCGAAACAGGAAATTTCCTGTTTCTTTTTTTGTTTTATGGAGAGTAAAATTGTATTATGTGGTATAATGTCCATAACAATTTAGGAGTGTAAGATGAATATACAAGTAAGAGTTCAATTGTCTGACAAAGAAAAGAATGATGCATTTTCGATAGTAAAAGAATGTAACCAAGTAGATCATACATATAGAATTCCATATTTAGACAGCAATTATAATGACAATCCCAAAATGCCTGCTTTTATCTTAGCGTTTGTAGACGAGGCTTTGGTTGGCTTTTTATCAATATATGCTGATGAACCACATGAAGCAGAAGTGTCTATTTACGTTGCTCCTGCTTATCGCTGTCAAGGCATAGCTAAGGCTCTAGTAAATGAATTTAAGAAGACCGCTAAGCGTTATCAGCTTATTAATATCCATTATGTTTCAGAAACTAATTTTTTAGATCGACATCCAGATTTTTGGAATAAATATTCTGCTAACATAGATGAGAATGAGATTTGGCTGGAACAAGATTCTCGTCAATTCTATTTGGAAGATGTTTCAGACATAGAAGTTGCTTTAGCAGACCTAAGTTTAATTAGTGATATCGCAAATTTTCAATCGCAAGAGTTTGGTAGTACATTGACTTGTGCAGAAAAGTATGCCAGAGAGGCTGTACTTGATGAAACTTGTCGCTTATATGTTTTACGCAAGGATGGACGAGTTCGTGCATCTTGTTCGGTAGATGTCAGCTTAGGAACCAATTACTTATTTGGTTTGGCTGTGGAAAGAGGATATCAAGGCCAAGGATTAGGATCCTATCTGGTCAAATATATTCTAAACGATTTACACAAAATCAATGGTCGACTTTGTCAAATAGTTGTTGAAGTTGTAAACACTGGTGCCTTGAGATTATATCAAAGGTTGGGTTTTGAGAAAAAGTCGGAAATAGTTTACCTGGAAAGAAAAGATAATTTATAAAAAGGTCATGGTTAGTTTAACTTTAGCCATTTTGGAGAAGAAATTATGAAGATAAAGAGAAGAGAACCCTTATTGGTCCAATCCGGTCTCGTTTTAGGTTTGTTAGCCATTGGAAACTTGGTAGGAAGTTGGAGCCAAATCTTACGTTATTTTTTTGCAGGACTAGCAGTTCTCTTTTTTATTCACCTTGTATTTGGCATGGTCTCATACAGAAAGTTGGTCAGAAATCAGTTAAGAGATCCTCTTATTGCTTCTGTCTTTCCGACTTTTTTCATGCAAGGGATGTTGATTTCAAGTTATCTGGCAAGTTGGACATTTTTAGGAGCTTGGACCATGTTCTTGGCTTTGTTCCTTTGGTGGATTAGTTTGCTTGGTCTAATTCTATTGATGGTTTATTACATTTGTTCATTTGTTATTCCCTTCAAGCGGGAAAATATTTATCCTTCTTGGACTGTTCTGTTTGTAGGAATTGGTGTAGCTCCTTTGACAATTTTTGTATCTCATCAATACTGGCTAGGACAGATAATTTTTTGGTATTGTCTTCTTGCTTCCATTCTAGTTTTGCCAATTGTTTTTTATAAGACTTTTAAGATTGGACTAACAGAAGCGATTCTGCCGAATATGACGACGTTTTGTGCTCCGGTTTCATTGATAACAGCAGCTTATGTAGCTAGTTTCCCAAATCCAAACAATCTTTTGCTCTTATTCCTTATCGTTTTTGGGCAGATACTTTATTTCTTTATCCTATATCAACTTCCAAGTCTTTTGAGAAGACCTTTTTCTGCAGGATTTTCCGCCTTTACTTTTCCTTTAGTGATTTCAGCAACAGCCCTAAAAGCTTTCTTACTGCATTATAATATAGGAATTGCTGGACAAATTATTTATGTATGTGAAGTGCTAATCGCTTTAGTTGTTGTTCTAAGAGTAACTTTCCTGTATTTAAAAGACATATTTGCATTATCAGAATAGTGTAAAAGAGGATCTCTAGTTTAGAGACCCTCCATTTCTTTATGAAAGAGTGAATTTATGGTATAATATCAATACTTTATATGAGGAAGATAAAATGAATATTCAACAATTACGATACGTGGTTGCTATTGCAAATAGTGGTACTTTTCGCGAGGCCGCTGAAAAAATGTATGTCAGTCAGCCGAGTCTTTCCATTTCTGTTCGAGATTTGGAAAAAGAACTTGGATTTAAAATTTTTCGTAGAACTAGTAGTGGGACCTTTTTAACTCGTCGTGGAATGGAGTTCTATGAGCGGGCTCAAGAATTGGTAAAGGGGTTTGATATTTTCCAAAATCAGTATGCTAATCCTGAGGAAGAAAAAGATGAGTTTTCTATTGCTAGTCAGCACTATGATTTCTTACCCCCTCTTATCACAGAGTTTTCAAAGTTATATCCAGCATATAAGAATTTTCGGATATTTGAATCGACTACTGTACAGATTCTAGATGAAATAGCCCAAGGTCATAGTGAGATTGGAATCATCTATCTTAACAATCAGAACACTAAGGGAATTATGCAAAAGATAGACAAGCTTGGTTTAGAGGTTATTGAACTCATTCCTTTCCAGACGCATATCTATCTACGGGAGGATCATCCGTTGACCAATAAAAAAGAATTGATTATGGATGATTTGACTGACCTACCTACCGTTCGATTTACTCAAGAAAAAGATGAGTATCTCTATTATTCTGAAAACTTGGTCGATACCAGTGCTAGTTCCCAGATGTTCAATGTGACAGACCGGGCCACATTGAATGGTATTTTAGAAAGAACAGATGCCTATGCGACTGGATCAGGTTTCTTGGATAGTAATAGTGTGAATGGCATTACAGTGATTCCTGTCAAAGATGCTCTAGATAATAAAATGGTTTATGTCAAACGGTCTGAGGTTGAACTATCTCAAGTTGGAGAGGCGTTTGTAGCTGTTATGAAAGAATATTTTGAGAAGAAGAGAAAAGTATGAGAAGAAAAATAACCATTCCCCTTACGATTGTCTTGCTGATTGTTTTAGATCAGTTGGTTAAGTGGACTATTGTCTCTAATATTAAATTAGGTGAGGTTAAGGGATTCATTCCTTCAATCATGAGCCTAACATATCTTCAAAACACAGGAGCTGCTTTTTCTATTTTAGAGAATCAGCAGTGGCTCTTTACAATTATCACACTCCTAGTGATTGGTGGAGCCATCTGGTATTTGATAAAAAATATAAAAGGTTCATTTTGGCTTATCAGTGGGTTGACCTTGATTATTGCAGGTGGTTTAGGTAATTTTATTGATCGCTTGCGCCAAGGATTTGTTGTCGATATGTTCCAAGTTGATTTTATCAATTTTGCAGTCTTTAATGTTGCGGATACCTATCTAACTTTTGGAGTTTTAATCATGCTCCTAGTCATCATAAAGGAAGAAACTAATGGAAGTGAAAGTTGAGCAGGCTGGGGCGCGTTTAGATAAAGCCGTTGCTGATTTAACTGATTTGTCAAGAAGCCTAGCTAACGAGCAAATTAAGACAGGCAAGATTTTAGTGAATGGCTTGGTAAAAAAAGCTAAGTACACTGTTAAAGAGGGCGATGTCATTTCTTACGAACTACCAGAGGTTGAGGAAGTTGAGTATGTTCCTGAGGATATTCCATTAGAAATCGTCTATCAAGATGAGGACGTGGCAGTTGTCAATAAACCTCAGGGAATGGTAGTTCATCCTTCTGCAGGTCATACAAGCGGTACGCTAGTCAACGCTCTTATGTATCACATCAAAGACCTGTCTGGCATCAATGGTGTTCTCCGGCCCGGGATTGTCCATCGGATCGACAAGGACACTTCAGGGCTTCTCATGATTGCAAAAAATGACCAAGCCCATGTGGCTCTGGCTGATGAGCTCAAGGATAAGAAATCCCTACGCAAGTATTGGGCTATTGTTCATGGAAATCTACCTAATGACCGTGGAGTGATTGAAGCACCGATTGGCCGCAGCGAAAAAGACCGCAAGAAGCAGGCTGTGACGGCCAAAGGCAAGTCAGCTCTGACGCGTTTCCAAGTCTTGGAACGTTTTGGTGACTATAGCTTGGTTGAGCTTCAGTTGGAAACAGGACGAACTCATCAAATCCGCGTTCACATGGCCTACATCGGACACCCTGTAGCTGGAGATGAGGTCTATGGACCTCGTAAGACTTTAAAAGGACATGGCCAATTTTTGCACGCGCGAACGCTGGGCTTTACCCATCCTCGAACTGGTGAAGTGTTGGAATTTACAGCTGAAGTGCCAGCAATTTTCCAAGAAACCTTGAAAAAGCTACGTCAAGAATAATCAGATTCATTCATTATTAAAATACAAAACAGTCCCTAGGAGCTTTTGAAGCTGCTTGAGGCTGTTTTTTTATATTAAAGAGGAGAAATTAATCATGTGCCAAGTTAAATTTCCCTATCACCCGAATATCTATCAATTAGAGTTTAGCCCAATCAAGCCTAATCAAGATAGTTTAGTTATGACATATCGGAACTGTGCTTTATCCCCAAATTTCATAACCAAAAAAATTAAAGTAATGCTACAAGTTCCTAATATACCTGCTACAAGATACATCATAGGATTTATCAATAATCTATAAAACTGCAAAAATTTGACACAGTTTTCACATAGTTGTATAATCGTACCATAGCTCTGACAGAAGTTTCATAATGAAATTTTTTGCCATAACTAACTTGTAAACCCTTTGCTGTTCAGCTATGAACGTGTCGCGGTATCATGGATACCAAGGAGGAATCATATGTCAAAAGTTGCTATTGTTACAGGTGCAGGTCAAGGGATTGGTTTTGCGATTGCAAAGCGCTTGGTTCAAGATGGATTTAAAGTCGGACTATTGGACTATAATGCGGAAACTGTTGAAAAGGCTGTTGCAGAGTTATCTGCTACTAAGACCTTTGCTGTAGTTGCAGATGTGTCTAAACAAGCAGAGGTAGCTGCCGCCTTCCAAAAAGTCGTTAATCATTTTGGGGATTTAAATGTTGTTGTCAATAATGCTGGTGTAGCACCAACAACACCACTTGATACCATCACAGAAGAACAATTTACACGTACTTTTGCCATTAACGTAGGTGGCGTCATTTGGGGATCTCAAGCTGCTCAAGCACAATTTAAGGCTCTTGGCCATGGAGGCAAGATTATCAACGCTACATCTCAGGCAGGTGTTGTGGGAAATCCAAATTTGACAGTCTACGGTGGTACGAAATTTGCGGTTCGTGGAATCACTCAAACATTAGCGCGTGATTTAGCCGACTCTGGAATTACAGTTAATGCTTATGCGCCAGGTATCGTGAAGACACCAATGATGTTTGATATCGCTCATGAAGTTGGTAAAAATGCTGGCAAAGATGATGAGTGGGGGATGCAAACATTCGCTAAAGATATCACGCTGAAACGTCTCTCTGAACCAGAAGATGTTGCAGCAGCTGTTAGCTTCCTAGCAGGGCCAGATTCAGACTACATTACTGGTCAAACTATTATCGTTGATGGTGGCATGCAATTCCATTAAGAAATGTTCAAAAGATTTGTTCAAAACTGTGATCGATTGGTCGCAGTTTTTTACGTTCTTAATAGAAAAGATTTTAGTTAGTTGAAGCTATTTTATCAAAGATAGCTTTAAAATTGACGAACAGTTATTTAAGGCTCGCTGTATACCGTTCAAGTAAAATAACGTCCTTCAACCCCTCGACCGCTTCAATCACGGTCGTTTTTATTTTCCGTAAATCATGGTATAATAAGACAATCTAGCAGTGAAGGAAAAGGAAATGAAAGCAAAGCGAATCGTATTTAAAGTGGGAACTTCGTCATTGACAAATGCAGATGGCAGTCTGTCACGCGCCAAAGTAAAGGAAATTACTCGGCAGTTGGCTCTTTTGCATGAGGCGGGACATGAGTTGATCTTGGTCTCATCAGGAGCTATTGCGGCAGGTTTTTCTTCTCTGGGCTTTAAAAAGCGTCCGACCAAAGTGGCGGATAAACAGGCTTCAGCTGCGGTAGGACAGGGTTTGCTTTTGGAGGAATATACAACCAATCTTCTTTTGAAACAAATCATATCTGCTCAGATTCTTTTGACCCAGGATGATTTTGCAGATAAGCGGCGTTACAAAAATGCCCATCAGGCCTTGTCTGTCTTGCTGAATCGTGGCGCTATTCCTATCATCAATGAAAATGACTCGGTGGCTATTGAGGAGCTCAAGGTCGGGGATAATGATACACTGAGTGCTCAAGTGGCTGCCATGGTTCAGGCAGACCTCTTGGTGCTCTTGACAGATGTCGATGGACTCTACACGGCTAATCCCTCTATCAATCCAGATGCCCGCCGGCTTGAAAAGATTGAGAAGATTTCTTCTGAGTTGATTGATATGGCAGGTGGCGCTGGATCAAGTAACGGAACTGGTGGCATGCTGACAAAGATTAAGGCTGCAACTCTGGCGACCATGTCTGGTGTTCCGGTCTATATCTGCTCCTCGCTCAAGAATGATGCTCTGCTGGAAGCTGCGGAGGAAACCAAGGATGGCAGCCTCTTTTTAGCTCAGGAAAAGGGACTAAAAACGCAGAAGCAATGGCTAGCTTTCTATGCTAAAAGTCAAGGGGAAATCTATGTAGACCAAGGAGCAGCCGACGCTCTCAGAAATAAGGGAAAAAGTTTGTTGGTGTCCGGTCTTGTATCTGTATCGGGGAACTTTGCCTATCAGGATACAGTGACAGTTTACGAAGAAGGCAGTGGAGCTATTCTTGGTAAAGGGCGCGTGCGCTTTGGCAAGTCAGCTCTTAAAGATATGCTCAAGTCCAATAAGCCTAAAGGTGTTGTCATTCATCGGGATGACTGGATCTCTTTGACGCCGGAGTTGAATGATTTATTTGCAGAATTTTAGAAGACGAGGAAAGGAGAAGCGATGACCTCAACACAAGCGATTTTTGAAAAGGTTCAGAAAGTTAAGAAGACGATCAATACGGCCACAACTGCCGAAAAAAACCATGCTCTAGAAGAAATGGCAAAGCAGCTCTGGCTTTCTCGTGCGGATATTTTAGCAGCCAATGAATTGGATATGAACGCTGCTAAAGGTAAGATTTCAGATGTGATGCTGGACCGCCTCTATCTGGATGAGGAGCGGATTGCTGCTATGGCAGAGGGCATTCGCCAGTTGATTGACTTGGAGGATCCTGTAGGGCAAGTCTTGGAAAGGACCGAGCTTGATAACGGCCTTGTCATCAGTAAACAGCGGGTGGCTATGGGCGTGATTGGGATTATCTACGAAAGTCGGCCTAATGTCACTTCAGACGCTGCGGCTCTGGCTCTAAAGAGTGGCAGTGCAGTCGTCCTCAGAAGTGGCAAGGATGCCTATCAGACTGCGCTAGCTATTGTCACAGCTTTGAAAGAAGGCTTGGCTCAGACGGAGATTTCGCCGGATTGTATCCAGTTGGTTTCTGATACCAGTCGGGCTTCCGCCCAGGCTATGATGAAAGCCAAGGGCTATCTGGATTTGCTCATTCCTCGCGGAGGTGCTGGACTAATTCAGGCGGTCGTGGAAAATGCGACAGTGCCGGTTATCGAAACAGGTACTGGAATTGTCCATGTCTATGTAGATAAGGATGCTGATCAGGACAAGGCTTTGGCGATTATTGAGAATGCCAAGACCAGTCGCCCCTCTGTCTGCAATGCCATGGAAGTACTACTAGTTCATCAAGAGATTGCAGCTGACCTTTTGCCACGTTTACAAAAGATTTTGGTGACAGATCGTGATGCTGTACAAGAAAAGTCTGTTGAATTGCGTTTGGATGAGAAAGCGGCTCAGTATATCTCGGGCTCGCAAGCTAAACCGGAAGATTTTGATACCGAATTTTTGGATTATGTCTTAGCTGTCAAGCTGGTTTCTTCGCTGGAAGAAGCGGTGGAGCATATTGAGGCTCACAGCACTCATCACTCGGATGCCATTGTGACGGAGAACGATGCAGCGGCAGCTTACTTCACAGAGCAGGTGGATAGCGCAGCAGTTTATGTCAATGCCTCAACCCGCTTTACTGATGGTGGTCAATTTGGACTTGGCTGTGAAATGGGGATTTCTACTCAGAAACTGCATGCCAGAGGTCCTATGGGACTGAAAGAGTTGACTAGCTATAAGTACGTCATCCAAGGAACTGGTCAAGTGAGGAAATAATGATGAAAATTGGATTTATCGGTCTGGGAAATATGGGTGGCAGTTTAGCTCGCCTAATTGCCCAAGATGAAAGATATAGAAGCGAATTACTAC
This sequence comes from Streptococcus sp. 27098_8_75, assembly GCF_041432475.1. Classification (NCBI taxonomy): domain Bacteria; kingdom Bacillati; phylum Bacillota; class Bacilli; order Lactobacillales; family Streptococcaceae; genus Streptococcus; species Streptococcus sp. 27098_8_75. The sequence goes on along the minus strand of NZ_JAPVZR010000002.1, from coordinate 79,279 downwards.
TGGCTAATCGAAGTCGAGACAAAGCTGAAAAAATTGCTGCGGAAGTTGGTGGCCAGCCGGTCAGTAATGCAGAAGTTTTTGCTCAGGCAGAGGTGATTTTTCTGGGTATCAAACCAGCTCAATTTGCTGACTTATTGGCTGAATATCGGGAGATTCTAGAAAAACGGGATTCTCTTCTGCTGGTTTCGATGGCTGCGGGTCTGCCTTTGGAAACATTGGAAAAATTAATACCTAGCCACCATCGTTGGATTCGGATCATGCCTAATACACCAGTAGCTGTAGGTGAGGGTGTTATTACCTATAGCTTATCTCAGCAGGCGAATCAAGCGGATGAAGACTTGTTGCGTGAGCTTCTGTCTTCGGCTGGCCTTTTAGTTAAACTAGAGGAGAAGCAATTGGATGCAGCGACAGCTCTTGCTGGCTGCGGACCAGCCTTCGTCTATCTCTTTATAGAGGCTTTAGCGGATGCGGGTGTCCGTGCAGGACTTAGTCGCGATATATCGCTTGAGCTTGCCAATCAGACTCTTTTAGGCGCTGCAAAGCTAAGCAAAGCCAGTGGGAAACATCCTGCCCAGCTCAAAGACCAGGTCTGCAGTCCGGGCGGATCGACCATTGCAGGGGTAGCTAGTCTGGAAGAAAATGCCTTTCGAGGAACAGTCATGGATGCCGTTCAAGCTGCCTACAAGAGGACCCAGGAATTAGGGAAAAAATCCTAACTAGTTTGTCAAAAGTCGCAGAATAGAGTATAATAAATCAGTATATTTTAAAAGGGAGAAAATAATGAACACTTTACCAAATTGTCCAAAATGTAACTCAGAATATGTCTATGAAGATGGTGCACTTTTAATTTGCCCAGAATGTGCTTATGAATGGAACCCAGCTGACGTTCAAGAGGTAGAAGAAGGAGTGGTAGCTATTGATGCCAATGGCAATAAGTTGGCTGATGGTGACACTGTTACCCTAATCAAGGACTTGAAAGTCAAAGGTGCACCTAAAGATCTCAAACAAGGTACACGTGTGAAAAATATCCGCATTGTAGAAGGTGACCACAATATCGACTGTAAGATTGACGGCTTCGGTGCGATGAAGCTCAAGTCAAAGTTTGTAAAGAAAATCTGAGGTAAGTATGAATCGTAGATTGATTTTTGCATATCGTATCATTCTCTTTTTTCTAAGCTTCCTCGGAGTATATCTCGAAATATCTAAATATGGTTGGGGTATGCTCATGTATTATACAGTCCTGTCAAATCTTTTAGTTTTGCTTTTTACCGGCTACCTTATCTATCTCATGACAAGGGCAGATGATAAATGGCAGTCAGTGGGAGTACTTAGAATCAAGGGTGGTGTGACCATGTCTATCATGATTACTTGCGTAGTTTACCACCTTTTACTGGCCCCAATTGCGACAGACTTTTATCGTTTAGAGAATTTCCTTTGTCATTATATAGTTCCCCTTGCTTTTCTTTTGGATACTTTAGTTTTTGACAAAGCACGTCAATACCGTTGGTTTGATCCAATTTCTTGGACTAGTTTACCTTTGCTTTATATGGCATTCGCTCTCTTTAATGGTTTTTTCTTAAAGATTGATATTCCCAATGCTAAAGATAATCCATTTCCTTACTTTTTCCTAAATGTCTTTAAACACCAATGGCCTTATGTCATTAAAAGATGCTTAATCATCTTTGTAGCCTATTTGGTCTTTGGATTTATCTTTTACGGTGTGAAATCGTTCTCTTTTTCAAAGAAGAAGACTTCCTAAAAAGAGACAAATGATAAATTAAACACAATTTTGTTATTATCTATGCATAAAAATACATTTTTTTCTTGAATTAGTTTTTAATTTGTGATAGAGTATTAACAATTAAATAATCCTTTAATTCTATCCAGAGAGATAGACAAGGAGCGAGTAAAAAGATGGGTGGAGTGTAAGCAAGTGCGTCTTGTTTTAGCTTGCCTGATTAGATTTTTCTGAGGTCTCCTTGTATGAGGAGGCTTTTTCTGTTGTTTGAGGAGGAATAAATGAAAACAAAAGAAGTTGTTGATGACATCACCATGAATCGTGCGATTACGCGGATTACCTATGAAATCATTGAGTGCAGCAAGGACCTAAACCAAGTTGTTTTGGCTGGCATTAAGACCCGTGGGGTTCACTTGGCTTATCGCATTCAGAAGCGACTGACTCAGTGTCTTTGTTAGAATGGCTATTATTGAAGCAGTTCTGAAAGGACGACAATAATCTCGGACAGTAAGCCGGGAGTGGAGCAAGCTATCTCACTCCCTATTATTATATATCTTATGTAGATGGTCATAAGCAGTCTGCATCTTAGACAGGAGGGAACAATGGCAAAGAGACTTTTAATATTAGAAAATGGCATGATTTTCGAAGGGGAAGCTTTTGGAGCAGATCTTCTCGTAACAGGCGAAATCGTCTTTAACACGGGCATGACAGGCTATCAGGAATCAATTACGGATCAGTCTTATAACGGACAGATTTTGACCTTTACTTATCCCTTAGTTGGAAATTATGGTGTCAATCGGGACGACTATGAATCTATTCTGCCGACCTGCAAGGGAGTGGTAGTCTATGAGTATGCACGACGTGCTAGCAATTGGCGTCAGCAATTGTCTTTGGATGAGTTCCTCAAAATCAAGAAGATACCAGGAATATCAGGGATTGATACAAGGGCACTAACTAAGATTATACGCCAATATGGAACTATGCGGGCAACCATTGCCAATGCGAATGGTAGTATTGAGCGTTTACAAGACCAGCTTCAGTCTATAGTTCTGCCAACTGATAACATTAAGCAGGTTTCTACCAAGCAGTCTTATCCTGCTCCGGGAACTGGTCGAAACGTGGTATTGGTGGACTTTGGACTCAAGCATTCTATCCTGCGGGAGTTAGCCAAACGCAATTGCAGCGTGACAGTGGTACCTTATGATATAAGCGCTGAGGAAATTCTCCAGCTTAATCCTGACGGGGTTATGTTGTCAAATGGACCGGGAAATCCAGAAGATGTACCTGAGGCTTTGGACATGATTCGCGGTGTTCAAGGCAAGATTCCAATTTTCGGAATTTGTATGGGGCATCAGCTCTTCTCCATGGCTAACGGTGCAAAGACGCATAAGATGAAGTTCGGCCACCGTGGCTTCAACCACGCAGTTCGTGAAATTGCGACAGGCCGAGTTGACTTTACTAGTCAAAATCATGGCTATGCAGTCAGTCGTGAGGGGTTGCCGGAATGCCTGATTGTGACTCATGAAGAAATCAATGATAAGTCTGTCGAAGGTGTGCGCCATCGGGATTATCCTGCTTTTTCTGTGCAGTTCCACCCAGATGCTGCGCCGGGACCGCATGATGCAGATTATCTCTTTGATGAATTTATGGAAATGATGGATGCCCATCAGGCTTACTAGGAAGCAAGATTGAGAGGTGCACTATGCCAAAACGTAAAGATATTCAGAAAATTATGGTCATCGGTTCTGGTCCTATCGTCATCGGCCAGGCTGCGGAGTTTGACTATGCTGGGACTCAAGCTTGCCTGTCCTTGAAAGAAGAGGGTTACAGTGTTGTCTTGGTTAATTCTAACCCAGCAACCATCATGACGGACAAGGAAATTGCGGACAGGGTTTATATCGAGCCTATCACGCTGGAGTTTGTTGCGCGGATATTGCGCAAGGAGCGGCCAGATGCTCTTCTGCCTACTTTGGGCGGCCAGACCGGACTCAATATGGCCATGGAACTATCCAAGTCAGGACTTTTAGAAGAGCTGGGAGTGGAACTCTTGGGAACTAAGTTATCAGCTATTGACCAAGCGGAAGACCGAGACCTCTTCAAGCAGCTGATGGAAGAGCTAGGCCAGCCCATCCCTGAGTCAGAAATTGTCAATACAGTTGATGAAGCGCTGGAATTTGCGGATGGCATCGGCTATCCAGTCATTGTCCGTCCGGCATTTACACTTGGAGGAACTGGCGGCGGTATCTGTAGCAATGAAGAAGAGCTACAGGAAATCGCAGGAAACGGCCTCAAACTCTCTCCAGTGACTCAGTGTCTGATCGAGCGTTCTATAGCGGGCTTTAAGGAAATCGAATACGAAGTCATGCGGGATGGTGCAGACAATGCGCTTGTCGTATGTAATATGGAAAACTTTGATCCAGTCGGCATCCACACAGGTGATTCTATCGTTTTTGCACCTAGTCAGACCATCTCAGACTATGAATACCAGATGTTGCGGGACGCCAGTCTCAAGATTATTCGAGCGCTGAAGATTGAGGGCGGCTGTAATGTGCAGCTGGCTCTGGACCCGCATAGCTTTAAGTACTATGTCATCGAGGTCAATCCACGGGTTTCCCGCTCATCAGCCCTAGCCTCTAAGGCGACTGGTTATCCGATTGCCAAGCTGGCGGCGAAGATCGCAGTCGGGCTTACATTAGATGAAATCATCAATCCAGTGACAGGCTCTACTTATGCTATGTTTGAGCCAGCTCTGGACTATGTAGTCGCTAAGATTCCGCGTTTTCCATTTGATAAATTTGAGCAGGGTGAGCGCCGTCTAGGAACCCAGATGAAGGCGACAGGCGAAGTCATGGCTATCGGCCGCAATATTGAGGAGAGCCTGCTCAAGGCCTGCCGCTCTCTGGAAGTTGGTGTGGACCATAACGAGCTGCCTGCTCTAAGTAAAGTAAGTGATGACGAGCTGATGAGGAAGATTGTCAAGGCGCAAGATGACCGACTTTTCTATATCTCAGAGGCTATTCGCCGTGGTTATAGTCCGGATGAAATTGCTGAGCTGACCAAGATTGATGTCTTTTTCCTAGATAAGCTGCTCCATATTTACGAAATTGAGCAGGAGCTGGTCAGTCATATCGGAGATAGCTATGTGCTTAAGAAGGCAAAGCAAAATGGCTTTGCGGATACTAAGATTGCATCCTTGTGGGGCATGACAGCTGAGCAGGTGCGTCGCATCCGGCAGGAGCAGAAGATTGTGCCGGTTTACAAGATGGTGGATACCTGTGCTGCTGAGTTCGAGTCTGCGACGCCTTATTTCTACTCCACCTATGGCTTTGAAAATGAATCGGTCAAATCCAGCAAGGAATCTGTTCTGGTGCTGGGCTCAGGTCCTATCCGAATCGGGCAGGGAGTCGAGTTTGACTACGCGACTGTTCATTCTGTAAAGACTATTCAGGCAGCTGGCTACGAAGCGATTATCATGAACAGCAATCCTGAGACTGTATCAACTGACTTTTCTGTCTCTGACAAGCTCTACTTTGAGCCGCTGACCTTTGAAGATGTCATGAATGTCATTGAGCTGGAGCAGCCTAAAGGCGTTATCGTTCAGTTTGGTGGGCAGACAGCCATTAATCTGGCAGAGCCACTGTCCAAGGCTGGTGTTAAGATTCTAGGTACCCAAGTGGCGGACTTGGATCGGGCTGAGGATCGGGATCTCTTTGAGCAAGCCCTGAAGGAGCTGGATATTCCGCAGCCGCCGGGTCAGACGGCTACTAATGAAGAGGAAGCAGTAGAGGCTGCTCGTAAGATTGGCTTCCCCGTTCTGGTGCGACCTTCCTATGTCTTGGGTGGCCGTGCCATGGAAATTGTAGAAAACGAAGCGGATCTACGTTCTTATATGCGGACAGCGGTCAAGGCCAGTCCAGACCATCCGGTTTTGGTTGATTCTTATATTGTTGGTGATGAGTGCGAAGTGGATGCCATTTCTGATGGTCGACAGGTCTTGATTCCAGGGATTATGGAGCATATCGAGCGGGCAGGGGTTCACTCAGGGGATTCCATGGCGGCTTATCCGCCACAAACTCTATCGCAGAAAGTTAAGGATACCATTGCGGACTATACCAAACGCTTGGCTCTGGGACTGAACTGTATCGGCATGATGAATATTCAGTTCGTCATCAAAGATGAGCAGGTCTATGTCATTGAGGTCAATCCACGGGCTAGCCGGACCGTTCCTTTCTTGTCCAAAGTGACTGATATTCCAATGGCACAAGTAGCGACTCGTTTAATTCTTGGGGAAACTTTGGCAGAGCTGGGCTATGAAGATGGTCTCCATCCAGAAAGTTCCATGGTTCATATCAAGGCACCAGTCTTCTCCTTTACCAAGCTGGCGAAGGTTGACAGTCTTTTGGGACCAGAGATGAAGTCTACCGGCGAAGTCATGGGCAGTGATCGCACGCTCGAAAAAGCACTCTACAAAGCCTTTGAGGCTTCCTATCTCCATCTGCCAAACTTTGGTAATGTCGTCTTTACTATTGCAGACGATAGCAAGGAAGAAGCCCTGCAGCTGGCACAGCGTTTTGCCAATATTGGCTATGGTATCTGGGCAACTAAGGGGACAGCCTCCTATTTTGAAAATCACGGCCTACACGTCCGTCTGGTGGAAAAAATCGGCAGTGATGATAACAAAGCCATTCCAGCCTATATCCGCAAGGGAAAGGTTCAGGCTATTATCAACACGGTCGGAACCAAGCGAACAGCTGACAAGCATGGTCAAATTATCCGTAGCTCAGCTATTGAGCATGGAGTACCACTCTTCACAGCCTTGGACACAGCTGATGCCATGCTGAAGGTGCTGGAAAGTCGTAGTTTCACTACAGAAGCGATATAGAGCTAGATTTTTGTGTTTCAGATTGTCGTTTGACTGTCTGAAAGTCGGAAAAGTAATCTCATACGGTTAAGCTTGAGAAATGCAACTGTCCAAGCTTATTCTGTCCTTAAATAGCCATAATAAATAACCATTCAAATATATAAAATTAAAATCAAAGAAGAAGTGGGAAAGTATCCTGCTTCCTTTTTTGCTTTATTTTGGTTTCTAGTCACTCTCAGCCTTCCTTGAAGAATTTAAACTTAGGTGAAAATGAGCTGAAAAACTGGATGGAATTAATCAATTTACTTCTTTAGATAATTTGGATATGAACAAGAATAAAATCATAACTTAAGCACTTCAGGAACCAAATAAGACTGTGACTTTTATCAATGTCAGCGACAATTATATCCCCAAAGCAGAGCTTGAATCAAATGAAAATAAAATTCCAAAAGCAATCGCGCAGCATTTTCCTGATGTTCAGGGGGATAACATTGACAATAACAAGGAAGCTAAAGAAAAAAAGCTGATGGACTTAAAAAAGAAGAACCTTCTAAAGCCACGTCAAGATCTGAAGCAAAAGATGAAAAGTCTTTGCCAATCATTGATGAAAAGGAGTCTCTTAGAGCTAATAAAAAATAGACAGACATAAAAAACAAGAAAAAGAAGGAGTTCTGGGATAAATAATCTATTTTTTGCTTAAAATTTGAATTTAATTCTTGAAATTGTTTGGAAATTGTGATAAAGTATTAACAATTAAATAATCCTTTAATTCTATCCAGAGAGGTAGACAAGGAGCAAGTAGAAATTGGGTTGAGCATATACAGGTGCGTCTTGTTTGCACACCCAGCAAATTATTCTGTAGTCTCCTTGAAAAAGGAGACTTTTTTATTGGTTTAGGGGGTATTCATGAAAACAAAAGAAGTTGTTGATGATATTACAATGAACCGTGCGATCACACGGATTACTTATGAAATCATCGAACGCAATAAAGAATTGAACCAAGTAGTCTTGGCGGGAATTAAAACTCGTGGAGTTCACTTGGCTCATCGTATCCAAAAACGATTAGCACAATTGGAACAAATTGATATTCCAGTAGCTGAAATTGATACAAAACCTTTTAGAGATGATAAAAAGAGTCAGGAAGAAGATACGACTTTGATTCCTGTAGATATTACTGACCGTCAAGTGATTCTGATTGACGATGTTCTCTACACAGGTCGTACCATTCGGGCGGCCATTGACAATCTCGTAAGCCACGGTAGACCTTCGCGCGTTAGCCTAGCAGTCTTGGTTGACCGAGGCCATCGGGAATTACCAATTAGAACTGACTATATTGGAAAAAATATTCCAACTAGTAGAACAGAAGAAATCATTGTAGAAATGACCGAAACTGATGGTCAAGATCGTATCTTAATAAAAGGGGAATAATAATCTATATGAATCAAGAAATAAAGTATGATGTTCACGATATGCCAAAACCTGGCTTGCTTTTAGGCTTATCCTTCCAGCATCTGTTTGCTATGTTTGGCGCGACTGTTCTAGTCCCAATCTTAGTAGGGATTGATCCAGCAGTTGCCTTATTCTCAAGCGGCCTGGGAACCCTAGCACACCTCACAGTTACCAAGTATAAGATACCAGCCTATATGGGATCCAGCTTTGCTTATATAGCAGCCATGCAATTATTGATGAAAACTGATGGTATCGGAGCGGTAGCACAAGGTGCTATCACAGGTGGTTTGGTCTATTTTATCGTAGCCATGATTGTTAAGTTTGCTGGAAACGCCTGGATTGATAAAATCCTACCTCCTGTAGTTGTAGGACCAATTATCATGGTCATCGGTCTGAGTTTAGCTGGCACAGCTGTTAGCGACGTTATGAATAAGACAGGAGCTAATGGTGAAAAGGTTTATGATTTGACTTATTTCACTATTGGAATGGTGACCTTGTTAGCAGTCATTCTCTTTAACATATATGGAAAAAAAATCATCGGTATCATTCCTGTCTTACTAGGTTTGATAGTTGGATACTTCTTTAGTTTAATTCTTGGTGCAATAACTGGACAAGAGATTGTCTCATTTGCAAAGGTTGGTGAAGCATCTTGGTTTCATCTTCCGCCAATGAGCCTTCCTTTCTTAGATTATGATGTAAAATTTTACCCTAGTGCGATTTTAACCATGGCACCTATCGCCTTTGTAACTATGACAGAACACTTTGGCCACGTCATGGTATTAAATAGCTTGACAGGAAAAGATTTCTTCAAAGATCCGGGCTTAGATAAAACTTTGACTGGTGATGGGCTAGCTCAGATTATTGCGGGGCTTTTCGGAGCACCGCCAGTGACTAGCTATGGAGAGAATATCGGAGTCATGGCGCTCAATAAAATCTACAGCGTCTATGTGATAGCTGGTGCTGCAGTTCTTGCCATCGTCATGAGTTTTGTCGGAAAAGTTTCCGCTTTGCTCCAATCAATCCCGAGTCCAGTTCTAGGTGGAATATCCATTGCTCTCTTCGGTGTAATTGCCTCAAGTGGACTTAAAATTCTCATAGAAGCCCAGACTAATTTTGATAACAAAAAGAATCTACTGATTGCCAGTGTCATATTGGTTTCTGGTATCGGTGGTCTGACCTTGCAACTGTCGGGTCTGCAAATCTCAGGTGTAGCCTTGTCAACTATCTTGGGAATCGTCCTCTATCTTGTCCTGCCAGAACCTAAAAATTAGGTCTGACATCTGATTTTAAAAATTGTTCACCATTTATTTCAATCTTGTCTTACAGAAAAAATTGAAATAGAGCTCTAATTATTATCACAAAGGAGATCTTATCATGTCATCTAACCAAATCGCTCTTAAAAATCTTGTCTCAATGGAAACTTTGTCAAACGAAGAAGTAATGGCCTTAATCAAACGAGGAATTGAATTTAAAAATGGAGCAAAAGCCAACTATGACGAACAGCATATCGTGGCCAATCTTTTCTTCGAACCTTCAACAAGAACCCACAAGGCCTTTGAAGTAGCAGAATTGAAATTGGGTTGCGACCTATTGGATTTCGATGTGAAAACCAGTTCAGTCAACAAAGGTGAAACCTTGTATGATACTATTTTGACCATGTCTGCACTCGGAGTTGACATTTGTGTCATTCGCCACCCAGAAGTAGACTACTACAAAGAGCTAGTGGAAAGCCCAACCATTACTACATCCATCGTCAACGGCGGTGATGGTTCAGGTCAGCACCCAAGTCAAAGTCTCCTAGACTTGATGACAATTTACCAAGAATTTGGACACTTCGAAGGATTGAAAGTTGCAATTGCTGGTGACTTAGATCACTCACGTGTAGCTAAATCTAACATGCAGATTCTTAAACGATTGGGAGCAGAGCTTTATTTTGCAGGACCAGAAGAATGGAGAAGTGAAGAATTCTCTCACTATGGTGAATTTGTAACAATCGATGAAGTTATTGACAAGGTAGATGTTATGATGTTCTTGCGTGTTCAACACGAGCGTCATGATTATGAATCCATCTTTTCTAAAGAAAACTACCACAGACTGCATGGTCTGACTCAAGAGCGTTACGACCGTATGAAAGACACAGCTATTCTAATGCATCCAGCTCCAGTTAACCGAGATGTAGAAATCGCTGACCATTTAGTTGAAGCACCAAAATCACGTATTGTTGAACAGATGACGAATGGAGTCTTTGTCAGAATGGCAATTATAGAAGCTGTTCTCAAAGGTCGCCAAAAATGATAAGAAATATCCCAAAAATCAGGCATCTAGTCTGATTTTTTGATTATTTTATAAAAAACTTACATTTGCAAATAGTCATCAAATTGTAATCAAAAAGCTATGAAAACGAAACGAATTTTATCTTTGTTTTTCACATAGACATGATAGAATGAGTCAAGCGAAGTGGTATGAATAAATATCAATATAAAAATTAGGAGGATTTGGAGAGAGAAATGGAAAAGAAATTAGGAAAATCTGTTGTTGCAACGGGGATTGCAGCAACTACTTTGATTTCAGGAGTTGTAGGAAATCATGTAAATGCTGATGAGTTAACAAAACCTTCTCATCGATCAGAGCAAAATGATCTTGAAGTGACGGAGATTCAGAAAGATTTAGCGAAAGCACAAGTCGATGCCCAAAAAGAAGTTGTTGAAAAAGCTAAAGATGAACTTGAAAAGGCTCAAGAGACAAGCCAAAACACTCAAGCACAGCTTAATCAAGCAAAAGAAATCAACAAAGAAGCTAGTCCAGAAGCTGTGGCCGAAGCAAAAGCAGAAGTAAATAAAGCTGAAGCAGAAGTGAATGCAAAGCAAGCTTCACTAGACAACTCGCAAAATCAAGAACTTCCTTCAGAACAAGCAGTTCAACAACAGGAAAATGTCGTTGTCGGACAACGAACTTTGGTAGACGTTGCCGAAAGAGAATATAACGAAGCGAAAGCACCTATCGTTAGGGAAGAACAAGAACTAGCTCAGGCAAAAGCAGAAGAAGAACAAGCGAATCAAGAACTTACAGCTAAGCAAGCTAATCTTGTAGCCGTTCAGCAAAATATTGCTAATTCACCAAGTAATACAGCTAATCTTGAAAAAGCTATCCAGACAAACCAAAATGAAATCAACCAGATTCAGACTGCAATTAATCAAAAAGAAGCTGAATTGGCAAATACCCCACAAACTGAAACAACAACACAAGCTGCTAATACCTATCAAGAGCTCCTTCAAAACTTGCAAAGCCAAGGAGCAACTCAAGAAATTAGAGATGCTGCAGCTAACGCACTCGCTTTATACAAACGGTCCCAAGCTGAAGATGGGTTAACAGTTGGCAGCGACTCTACCAGCTCAGCGACTCTTGAAAATAATTTAAAAGCTGTAGAAGTTATTCGAGCAATAAATAACTATCGAGCACAGGCAGGATTACCTCCATTATATGTTGATCCATATGCAAATGTTGCCAGCCAAATTCAATCAGCCTTTTTCGAACAAAACGGTCGCCACATGTTTAAGTATATAAAAAATGAAAATGTGGCTATCAGCTTTACACCTAAGGCATCAGTTGATTTTTGGTACAGTGAAAAAGCATTGTATCAAGAGATCGCTGCACGCTATAACTTACCAACAGACGAATCTCAGCTGGATGCCAATGATATTTATATGAAAATTGGTGCTGCTGAATTCGCAAGAGTTGGTCATTACTTGCAAATGTTGGATAATAAGGCAACTGCAATTTCTGCATCTTATAACACTGTTCCTAATCAGTACAGTTCAACAAATGGAACTGCAACAGTTGGTTTCCATCAAGTAGGAAACTTGAACCAACGCTTGCAAAACGGAACCTTGATGAGCCTAGCTGATTACGAAAACTTACTAGCTAGTGCACGCCAATCACGGACGAATACAAATGAAAAATATGCTGCTTTAAAAAATGAAATTGCTGCCTTAAAAGTTGAAAAAACAAATCGCGAAGTAAGAGCTGGTATTTTAAATAGTCAACTAAATGATCTCCAGTCACAAACAAGTGACCAAGCGCAACTTTTAGCAAACGCTCAATATCAGCTTCTGAATGCTCAAGATCGTGTAGCGGCTGCTGCAAGAAACACTGCTGACAAACAGCAAGCACTTGAGAATGCAACTAGAAGATACGAAGCAGAGTTAGAACCTAAGCGATTGGCTTTAGATTTAGCAAGAGAGAAATTAGCTGCAGAAAGTTCAAAACTTGAATCTTTAAGAGCAGCTTTACAATCTACTAAAGCGAATACAATTGAAGCAAGAAAGCAATTAATTGATTCTCAAGTACGCTTGAAACAAGTTCAAGAAAGAGCCAAACAATTAGCTCAAGCTCCTCAACAGCTTTCTAAGGCTCGTAAGGCAGTTGCATCAGCCAAAGCCGATCTTGCCGCAAAAGAAACAAAATACAAAGCTGAAGAGAGTCTTTTGGAACTCTATCAAGAAGTTCATGCTAGATTAGAAGCTAAACACAATCAATTAAGAGCTAAGAATGCAGCTAAAGAAACTGCTAAAGATCAGCCTGTTGATGCTAAAAACGTCTATCAGGGTGAAGCAATACACCAAACACAAGATAAGTCTTCTAAAGCAAAACAAAACGTATCTGCTACAGGAGTAAAAACAGAGCAAATAGGAATTATAGCTGCGGTAGCTGGATTCTTTGGACTTGCTGGTGTTGCTCTTAAACGATTTAGAAGAAAATCCTAAAAATTAACAAAGAGGTTTGAGATCTAATTTCATCCTCTTTTTTATATTCTTCTGTGATAGAAAATGAAAGAAAATGCTTGACTTTGGAAAATATTGGTGTATAATGATAAATGTAAGCTGTTTCAGGAGGGAGAGATATGCTAAAGTCAGAACGAAAACAAGTGATTTTAGAACAGTTAAAAGATCATCGAACAGTTTCCTTAGATCGTTTAGTTCATATTCTAAAAACTTCAGAATCAACCGTCCGGCGCGATTTAGATGAATTAGAAAGCGAACAGAAACTACGACGGATTCATGGCGGTGCAGAAAACATTCATTTTTTACAAGAAGAAGAAAGCAATCAAGAAAAATCTATCAAAAACATTCAGTTTAAGCAGAAAATTGCAGAAAAAGCTGCCAGCCTTATTCAGGATCATGATGTGGTTTTTATCGATGCTGGTACTACAAATGAGTTGTTAATACAAGCAATTCATAACCACAGAGTAACGATCGTAACCAATTCTATTCATCATGCATCAAAACTTGTAGAGCGAAATATTTCTACAGTTATCGTGGGTGGAATAGTAAAAAGATCTACAGATGCCAGTATAGGAGGTATAGCTCTCAATCAAATTGGTCAACTGAATTTTGATAAAGCTTTTATTGGAATGAATGGAATTGATGATAGTTTCTATACAACACCAGATATGGAAGAAGGAGCTGTTAAGCGAGCCATTATGGAAAACGCAAAACAAACTTATGTCTTATCAGACTCATCAAAACTGGACCAAGTATCCTTTGTCAAAGTAGCTCCTCTTGCTAAAGCAAAAATAATTACTAATAAAATTTCGTCCATTTTGTTGGAAAAAATTAAAGAAAAAACGGAGGTGATTGAAGTATGATCTATACTGTAACATTAAACCCGTCCATTGACTATATTGTCCGTTTGGATAAGGTCCTGATAGGAAGTGTCAATCGGATGGATAGTGATGACAAGTTTGCCGGCGGAAAAGGTATCAATGTTAGTCGTGTTCTAAAACGATTAGGTATTGATAACAAAGCAACTGGTTTTATCGGTGGCTTTACTGGCAAATTTATCACAGATACACTTGAAGAAGAAGGAATCTCCAGTCGCTTCGTAGAAGTTGAGGAAGATACACGCATCAATGTCAAGATAAAGGCAGATGCCGAAACAGAAATTAACGGACCTGGTCCTGACATTTCTAGCCTGAAATTGGAGGAATTAAAGAGTATTCTTGCTTCCCTAACTTCTGATGATACAGTAGTCTTTGCTGGAAGTAGTCCTAAAAATTTAGGAAATACTATATACAAAGACCTGATCGGATTAACCAGGAAAACAGGAGCGCAAGTAGTCTGTGACTTCGAAGGACAAACACTACTTGATTCCTTGGAGTTTGAGCCACTTTTGGTCAAACCAAATAATCACGAACTAGGCGATATTTTTGGGGTGAAACTAGAAAGTTTAGATGAAATCGAGAAATATGCTCGTCAAATCTTAGACAAAGGAGCACAGCATGTGATCATTTCTATGGCTGGGGACGGTGCACTTCTTGTCACATCTGAGGGAGCTTACTTCGCAAAACCTATCAAGGGAACAGTCAAAAATTCAGTGGGAGCTGGCGACTCAATGGTTGCTGGGTTTACAGGTGAATTTGTCAAATCTAAAGATGCAGTAGAAGCCTTCAAATGGGGAGTAGCTTGTGGAACTGCAACTACCTTCTCGGATGACTTGGCTACAGCTGAATTTATTAAAGAAATATATGAAAAAGTTGAGGTAGAAAAACGATGAAAATTCAAGACCTATTGAGAAAAGATGTCATGTTGCTGGATTTGCAGGCAACTGAAAAAACAGCTGTCATCGAAGAGATGATTAAAAGCTTGGTTGATCACGGTTATGTAACAGACTTTGAAGCTTTTAAAGAGGGAATTTTGGCGCGTGAAGCTCTAACTTCCACTGGTTTGGGTGACGGAATCGCTATGCCTCACAGCAAAAATTCTGCTGTTAAAGAAGCAACAGTTCTATTTGCTAAGTCAAACAAGGGTGTCGATTATGAAAGTCTAGATGGACAACCAACTGATTTATTCTTCATGATTGCAGCTCCAGAAGGTGCTAATGATACTCACTTGGCAGCCTTGGCAGAATTGTCTCAATACCTGATGAAAGATGGCTTTGCGGATAAATTGCGCCAAGTGACTTCGCCTGATCAAGTGATCGAGCTCTTTGACCAAGCTTCAGAAAAAGCGGAAGAAGTTGCTGTGGTTGAACCCGCAAATAAAGGTGGAGACTTCCTTGTAGCTGTAACAGCATGTACTACAGGGATTGCGCATACCTACATGGCTCAAGAGGCCTTACAAAAGGTCGCAGCTGAAATGGGTGTCGGCATCAAGGTTGAAACCAATGGTGCCAGCGGTGTTGGAAATAAGCTAACAGCTGAAGATATTAAAAATGCTAAGGCTGTTATTATTGCTGCTGACAAGGCAGTAGAGATGGATCGTTTTAATGGCAAACCATTAATTAATCGTCCAGTCGCGGATGGTATCCGTAAGACAGAAGAACTGATCAATTTGGCTCTTTCAGGAAAGGCCGAGATTTACAAGGCTACTAATTCCGGTGGTGTTGCAGAATCTAGCAACGAAAAACTTAGTCTGGGTGGCGCTTTCTATAAGCACCTGATGAGTGGTGTATCCCAAATGTTGCCATTCGTTATCGGTGGCGGGATTATGATTGCTATCGCCTTCTTGCTGGATCAGATCTTAGGTGTACCAAAAGATCAGCTTTCTAATCTAGGAAGCTATCATGAGATTGCAGCGCAGTTTAAATCAATTGGTGGAGCAGCCTTTGGCTTCATGTTACCAGTATTGGCCGGTTACATTGCTTACTCAATCGCTGAAAAACCAGGTCTGGTTTCTGGTTTCGTAGCCGGTGCGATTGCTAGCAGTGGCGCATCCTTTGGTGGCGTTGCTTACGCTGCAGGTGGTGAAAAGACGCTTTCTTTGGTAGGCGTATCGTCTGGTTTTCTTGGAGCTCTGGTCGGTGGTTTCTTAGCTGGTGGGGTGATTTTAGTCCTTCGCAAATTACTTGCAGGTCTACCTCGCTCACTTGAAGGTATCCGTTCAATTTTGCTCTTGCCACTTCTTGGGGTATTAGTTACTGGATTCCTGATGTTGGCTGTTAATATTCCAATGTCTGCAATCAATACAGCCCTCAACGATTTCCTTGCTAGTTTGAGCGGAAGTTCAGCTGTCCTTCTTGGCCTCTTGGTCGGTGGTATGATGGCGGTCGATATGGGTGGACCAGTTAATAAGGCTGCTTACGTATTTGGTACTAGTACACTCGCAAGTACTGTTTCAACTGGTGGATCACCTGTTATGGCAGCGGTTATGGCTGCTGGTATGGTCCCACCTCTAGCAGTATTTGTGGCTACTCTCTTCTTTAAAAATAAATTCACTGAGGAAGAACGCAATTCTGGAATTACAAACATTGTCATGGGACTTTCTTTCATCACAGAAGGTGCGATTCCATTTGGTGCTGCTGACCCAGCCCGCGCTATTCCAAGCTTTATCGTAGGTTCAGCCCTTACAGGTGCTCTTGTAGGTCTTACTGGAATCAAACTCATGGCCCCTCACGGTGGTATCTTCGTTATTGGATTGACAAACAACCCAATTCTTTACCTAGTATATGTTTTGATTGGTGCAGTAGTCAGTGGTATTATCTTTGGATTCTTACGCAAACCATTGTCAAAATAAGTATAATATTGGACTTCTTCGGAGGTCCTTTTTTGTAGATAATTTTATTTATTATGAAGAAAAGGAGAATGAGCAAGAGAGAAGCAAACTATAGTCAGTGATTGAAAATTATGCTATAATTTACATAACGCAAATTTTTAGGAGAACAACAATGGAACTACAACGCGAAAAAGAATTCGTCAGCCAATATCACTTTGATGCACGTAATTTTGAATGGGAAAAAGAAAACGGAACACCCGAAACAAAAGTCGATGTCAATTTTCAACTATTGAATCATGATCAAGAAAATCAAGTAACTTCTTTGGTTGTTATTTTGAATTACATGATCGTTTTTGAAGCCTTTGTGATTAGTGGAGTGATTTCTCAAGTTAACCATATTCAAGGTCGAATCATTGGCGAACCAAGTGAATTTGATCAAGAAGAAGTAGAGCAATTAGCTAAACCTTGCTTATCAATGCTTAACCGCTTGACTTATGAAGTGACAGAGATCGCCCTGGATTTACCAGGTATTAATTTGGAGTTCTAAATGAAACTAGCTGTTATTACAGATTCCTCAGCCTACTTAAAATCGGAAGTCTTAGAAAAGGAAAATCTATTTATTCTGGATATTCCAGTTTTCATTGATGGGAAAACATACGTTGAAGGGAAAAATCTGACTGCAGAAGAATTCTATCAAAAAATGGCACTCTCTGCTGAATTACCCAAAACAAGCCAGCCTAGTATAGCTGAATTGGAAGATCTGCTTTCTACTTTAGCGGGAAACGGATATACTCACGTTCTGGGACTCTTTCTTTCTAGCGGTATTTCTGGCTTTTATCAAAACATTCAGTTCTTAAAAGATGAATTTCCTCAGTTAGAAATCGCTTTTCCAGACTCCAAGATTACCAGCGCCCCATTAGGAATCATGGTTCAATCTGCACTCAACTGGGCAGAAGCAGGACTAGATTTCAATGAAATCCTCACAAGAATTAATGTTCAGATTGACGGGACTAGCGCCTTTATCATGGTTGATGATCTGAATCATCTTGTTAAAGGGGGGCGCCTTTCAAATGGTGCTGCTATTCTAGGAAATCTACTAAGTATTAAGCCAATTCTATATTTTAATCATCATGGAGTGATTGAAGTTTTTGAAAAAATTCGGACGGAGAAGAAGGCAACTAAACGACTTATTGAACTTGTTGAGGAACGGACTTCTTCAGGAAAATATGAAATTATCGTTATTCATGCTAACGCAGTTGACAAAGCAGAGACCTTACGTCAATCTTTACTCGAAAGTAACATTAGTGCAGAGGTTTCTCTAGCAACTTTTGGTAGTGTTATTGGTACACACCTTGGAGAAGGAAGTATCGCATTAGGCTACATTCCTCTGTTTGACTAATACTCAAATCTATCAAAAAAGGAGATGCAGATGGGAATTAAAGTAATCATTGCAGGCTTCAAAGGTAAAATGGGCCAAGCAGCCTACAAAATGGTGACAGAAGATCCTGAACTAGAATTAGTTGGGTTACTGGATCCTTTTACGGACGAAAAAGAAGTGGCAGGAGTTCCTGTTTTCGACGCAAAGGAAGAATTGACTGGGCTGGAAGCCCATGTCTGGGTTGATTTTACGACCCCTAAAGTAGCTTATGAAAATACACGCTTCGCTCTAGAACAGGGATTTTGTCCAGTGGTCGGAACGACAGGTTTTACTCCTGAGCAGTTGGAAGAGTTAATCACACTATCTAAGGAAAAGAAGTTAGGTGGATTGATTGCTCCGAATTTTGCATTGGGAGCCGTTTTGCTGATGCAATTTGCAGCTCAGGCTGCCAAGTATTTCCCTAATGTAGAAATTATTGAGCTACATCACGACCAGAAAAAGGATGCACCGAGCGGGACGGCCATCAAGACAGCCGAGCTTATCAGCCAAGTTAGACCTAGCAAGCAACAGGGAGCTACTGATGAGGAAGAGTCCATAGCTGGCGCTCGCGGAGCTGATTTCGATGGCATGCGTATCCATTCGGTTCGCTTGCCAGGTCTGGTTGCTCACCAAGAAGTAATCTTTGGCAGCCGGGGAGAGGGATTGACCCTGCGACATGATTCCTATGACCGAGCTTCCTTTATGACAGGGGTTAATCTGGCCATTAAAGAAGTTGTCAAACGCTCAGAATTAGTCTATGGATTGGAACATTTACTATGAGATTAGAAACTCTGCCTTCTGAATTTCAGGAGGCTTTGCCAGTATTAGAGAAGATAAAAGCTGCTGGCTTTGAAGCTTATTTTGTTGGGGGCTCTGTTCGAGATGCCCTTTTGAAACGACCTATTCACGATGTGGATATTGCCAGCTCCAGCTATCCCGAGGAAACCAAGCGTATCTTTGACCGTACGGTTGATGTGGGGATTGAGCATGGAACCGTCTTGGTTCTGGAAAATAACCGTGAATATGAGGTAACAACTTTCCGGACTGAGGATGTCTATGTGGACTACCGCAGACCTAGTAAGGTTTCTTTTGTGCGTTCTTTGGTGGAAGATCTCAAGCGGCGAGATTTTACAATCAACGCCCTAGCTTTGGATGAAAACGGTCAAGTCATCGATCTTTTCCAGGGGCTAAATGACTTGGAAAATCGGATTTTGCGGGCCGTTGGGACAGCTGCAGAGCGTTTTAATGAAGATGCTCTCCGTATCATGCGGGGCTTTCGTTTTCAGGCTGCCTTGGATTTTGATTTGGAGCAAGATACTTTCCTAGCTATGAAGAATTGCGCTCCTTTGCTGGAAAAAATTTCAGTTGAACGAATTTTTATCGAGTTTGACAAGCTACTGCTGGCTCCGTATTGGCGCAAAGGATTAGAGTCACTCTTAAAAAGCAATGCAATAGAATTTTTGCCAGATTTGAAAGGAAGTAGAGCTAACTTGGAACGACTGTTTGAGTTGGCTTCAGATTTTCGTTTTTCAGCGTCCGAGCAGGCTTGGGCAGCACTTTTGCTAGCCTTGGATGTGCAAAATGTCAAAGGTTTTCTAAAAGACTGGAAGACCTCTCGTGAATTTGCCAAAAGAGTAGCAGATATTGTTGAAATTGTGACGATTCGCTCAGAACGGGACTTGACCAAGCGTGACTGCTATGATTACGATATAGACTTATTGCTACAAGCAGAAGAACTTCGTCAGGCGCAAGGTCTACCAGTTGATTTCTCTGCCATTCAAAATCTTGATGCCAGTCTGACTATTCATAACAAGCAGGAAATGGTGGTCAATGGTGGCATGCTGATACAGGATTTTGGCTTTAAGCCCGGACCAAAACTTGGCCAAATTCTGAAAGAGTTGGAATACGCTATTGTAGACGGCCGTTTGCCTAATGATCTAGAGGCTATTTACGCCTATATCAAGGAGAGAAAATGAGCGATTTTATCGTTGACAAGCTAACCAAATCAGTAGGAGATAAGACTGTTTTTCGGGATATTTCCTTTATCATTCATGACCTGGATCGGATTGGTCTGATTGGTGTCAATGGAACAGGAAAGACAACACTGCTGGATGTCTTGTCGGGCAAGTCGGGCTTTGACGGAGATGTCAGCCCTTTTTCTGCTAAGACAGGCTATAAGATTGCTTACCTGACTCAGGAGCCTGATTTCGATGAAGAGCAGACAGTGCTTGACACTGTTCTATCCAGTGATTTACGGGAAATGCAGTTGATTCGAGACTATGAGCTGCTCCTGACGGCTTATGATGAAAGTCAGCAGTCTAGGCTAGAAGCGGTTATGGCTGAGATGGACTCGCTGCATGCTTGGGAGATCGAAAGTCAGGTCAAGACGGTCCTGTCCAAGCTTGGTCTGACAAATCTATCTCTCAAGGTTGGCCAGTTATCAGGAGGCCTTCGTCGCCGAGTGCAGCTGGCCCAGGTTCTCTTAGGCGATGCTGATTTGCTCTTGCTAGATGAGCCGACCAACCACCTAGATATTGATACCATTGAATGGCTGACCCATTTCTTGAAAAATTCTAAGAAGACCGTGCTTTTCATCACCCATGATCGCTATTTCTTGGATAATATTTCAACTCGAATTTTTGAGTTAGATGGCGGTCGCTTGATTGAATACCAGGGAAATTATCAAGACTATGTCCGTCTCAAGGCAGAGCAGGATGAACGGGATGCAGCCTTACTCCATAAGAAGCAGCAGCTATACAAGCAGGAGCTTTCTTGGATGCGGCGTCAGCCTCAGGCTCGGGCAACTAAGCAGCAGGCTCGTATCAATCGTTTCCATGATCTCAAGAAAGATTTGGCCGGTCAGACGATTGACAGCAATCTGGAAATGAACTTTGAAACCAGCCGTATCGGAAAGAAGGTTATCGAGTTTCAAAACGTGGACTTTGCTTATGACCAGAAGACTATTCTCTCTCAGTTTAATCTTTTAATCCAGAACAAGGACCGCATTGGGATTGTCGGAGATAATGGAGTCGGCAAGTCAACCTTGCTCAATCTGATTGCGGGAAAACTTCGGCCTCAGGCTGGTCAGCTCATTATCGGAGAGACGGTTCGAGTAGCCTATTTCTCTCAGCAGATTGAGGGCTTGGATGAGTCTAAGCGTGTCATTAATTATCTGCAAGAAGTTGCTGAGGAAGTCAAGATAGGCAGTGGAACGACTTCCATTGCAGAACTCTTGGAGCAGTTTCTCTTTCCTCGATCTACTCATGGGACTTTGATTGAAAAGCTATCTGGTGGAGAGAAAAAACGACTTTATCTGCTCAAGCTTCTCTTGGAAAAGCCCAATGTCTTGCTTCTTGACGAGCCGACCAATGATTTGGATATTGCGACTTTGACGGTGTTAGAAAACTTTCTACAAGGCTTTGCCGGGCCAGTTATTACAGTCAGCCACGACCGTTATTTCCTAGACAAGGTAGCCAGCAAGATTTTAGCTTTTGAAGATGGAGGTGTCAGAGAGTTTTTCGGAAATTACACCGATTACTTAGATGAAAAAGCCTTTCTAGCAGAAAGCTCTGCTATTTCCCAAAAGACTGAAAAGGAAAAATCTACCAAAGTGCGTGAGGATAAAAAGCGCATGACCTATTTTGAGAAGCAGGAGTGGGAGACTATCGAGGCCGATATCGAGGCGCTGGAGGGGCGAATTGCTGAGATTGAAGCGGCCATGCAGGAGAATGGCTCTGACTTTGCTCGCCTGTCTGAACTCCAGCAAGAACTAGATGAGCAGAACGAAAAACTGCTGGAAAAATACGAGCGCTATGAATACCTGAGTGGGTTAGAGTAGAAAAGCAAAAAATCAACTTAAAAGCGTAGGACGTTTTCTTTCCTACGCTTTTTTAGTTTGATTCTATTCCCACTCTACAGTTGCAGGTGGTTTGCTTGTGATATCATAGACGATGCGGTTGACGTGGTCTACTTCGTTTACGATACGAACAGAAATTTTTTGTAAGACTTCCCAAGGAATCTTGGCAAAGTCAGCTGTCATGCCATCGATAGAAGTGATAGCACGAATAGCAATTGTGTAGTCGTATGTGCGTCCGTCTCCCATAACACCAACAGAACGAACACCTGTATTAACGGTGAAATACTGCCAAATATCGCGGTCAAGACCGGCCTTAGCGATTTCTTCACGAAGAATAGCATCAGACTCACGAACAGTTTCTAATTTCTCTTCAGTGATTTCTCCCATAACACGAATAGCAAGACCTGGGCCTGGGAACGGTTGGCGCCAGACGATTTCATCAGGCATACCAAGCTCTGAACCCAAAGTACGAACTTCGTCCTTATAAAGCGTGTTCAGCGGTTCAATCAGTTCAAACTGCATATCTTCAGGCAGACCACCCACGTTATGGTGAGACTTAATAGTCTGAGCGGTATCAGTACCAGATTCAATCACATCGGTATACAGAGTTCCTTGTGCCAAGAATTTTACATCTTTCAGTTTGCTGGCTTCGTCGTCAAAGACATAGACAAATTCATTCCCGATGATTTTGCGTTTTTGTTCTGGATCAGAAACACCAGCGAGTTTATCGAGGAAACGTTTAGCAGCGTCTGCTTTGACGATATTTAGCCCGAATTTTCCGCCCAACATTTCCATAACTTGATCAGCTTCACCCTTACGCAAAAGACCGTGGTCAACAAAGATACAGATCAATTGGTCGCCAATAGCTTTTTGCAAAAGAACGCCAACCACAGAAGAATCAACCCCACCTGATAGACCGAGAAGGACGCGCTTGTCACCAACAGTCTCACGGATTTGTTTGATCTGCATATCAATGAAATTATCCATTGACCAGTCGCCTTTGGCTCCACAGATATTTAGAGCAAAGTTGCGAAGAATATCGTAGCCAAACTCAGAATGGCGAACTTCAGGGTGGAATTGAATCCCATAAATCTTCTTAGCAGGATGTTCAATAGCTGCAAAAGGACAGTCAACAGAAGTACCAGTGCGGACAAAGTCAGCAGGGATTTCAGTTACCGCATCTCCATGGCTCATAAGAACCAATTGTTCTTCAGGTGTACTGTCAAAAAGAGGAGAAGACGTGCGAGTCAATTTAGACTGACCGTATTCGCGGTTTCCAGCATCACCAGCTGGAACCACCTTACCTCCTAATTTATGAGTCAGAAGTTGCATACCATAGCAAATTCCCAAGATAGGAATACCTAACTCAAAAATTTCAGGATCAATATCAAAGGAACCGTCTTCATAAACAGAGTTTGGTCCACCAGAAAGAATAATTCCGACAGGATTGATCTCTTTTACCTCTGCAGCGGAAATTTTATTACTCTTTAATTCAGAAAATACCCCAATTTCACGAATCCGACGAGAGATGAGCTGGTTGTACTGGCTACCGTAGTCCAATACGATAATTTTTTCGACATCTTGCAATTCAGATTTAGTCATCTTTTTCCTTCCCTAAAAGAAATTTATTTTTCCTTATTCTATCATAAAAGAGAGGCTTTTTCCAATGCCATGAAGTAAATGTTGACTTTTATTTCGATTGATAATACAATATTTTTAAAAGGAAATCCAAAAGGAGATCACTATGCTCCCTGCTTATTTACAAATTCATGATCAAATCAAAAAAGAAATTGATGAAGAAGTCTGGCAAATCGGACAGAGATTGCCCAGTGAGCGAGACTTAGCTGAGACTTTTCAAGTTAGTCGTATGACTCTTCGACAAGCTATCACACTCCTTGTAGAAGAAGGAGTGCTGGAACGACGGGTTGGGAGCGGAACATTTGTTGCCAGCACGCGCGTCCAGGAAAAAATGAGAGGCACTACCAGCTTTACTGAGATTATGAAGTCTCAGGGTAAGACACCTTCCAGTCAGTTGATTTCCTATCGACGAACTCTACCAAGCAAACAAGAAGTCGAAAAGCTAGGAATAAACAAAACTGAAAATATTATTCGAATGGAGCGGGTTCGCTACGCAGATAAGCTACCAGTAGTATACGAAGTAGCTTCAATACCAGAAAAGTTTATTAAAAATTTCAACAAAGAAGAGATTACCAGTCATTTCTTTCAAACTCTTCAAGAACATGGTTATAAAATTGGCAAATCCCAACAAACGATATACGCCCGCTTGGCTAAGGAAAAAATCGCCCATTATCTTGGGATTCCAAGAGGTCATGCCATTCTGGCTTTGACACAAGTATCTTATTTTGAAGATGGAACAGCCTTTGAGTATGTAAAAAGTCAATATGTCGGCGAACGTTTTGAATTTTATTTAGAAAACAACTAATTTACATAATTATAATTACGTCACACCCTAAAAAATACAAGGGTGTTTTTAAAACCCGAAAAAGATGAATTTGAATTACCTTAAAACATTTGCGAAAGAAAAGTCATTTCCACTGTGAGTAACTAGAGTTTATCAGCCTTTTTTGGTATAATATTTCTTATGGAAATCGAAAAAACCAATCGTATGAATGCTCTGTTTGAATTTTATGCTGCTCTATTGACAGATAAACAAATGAATTATATTGAGCTATATTATGCGGATGATTATAGTCTTGCTGAAATAGCTGAAGAATTTGGTGTCAGCCGTCAGGCAGTCTATGATAATATCAAACGAACAGAGAAAATTTTAGAAGACTATGAAATGAAGTTACATATGTATTCTGACTACATTGTTAGGAGCCAAATCCTGGAGGAAATCGCTGAAAAGTATCCTAAAGATGGTTTCTTGCAAGAGCAAATTGCAACTCTATCCAGCATTGATAACAGAGACTAATCATGGCAAGACAAGTTATCTATAAGGGAATGTCTTGCTGGTTATTGGAGTCGGAAGAACCTTTCCCTGCCAGAGTGCAAATCATCTCCCCCGACGATCTTTCTAAAGCGATGAAATTAGGATTCAGTTGCTGGGGATATCCAAATGAGATTATGAAAGAACTCTCTACAAAAGAATACCAATGTTTAAGTCGTCATGGACGATTTCCACTAAATTGATTGAAATAGAAACTAGGAGAAATAAAAAATGGCATTTGAAAGTTTAACAGAACGTCTGCAAAACGTCTTTAAAAATCTGCGCAGAAAAGGAAAAATCTCAGAGAGTGATGTACAGGAAGCAACCAAAGAGATTCGTCTAGCCCTTTTAGAAGCCGACGTTGCTCTGCCAGTTGTCAAAGACTTTATCAAGAAAGTCCGTGAGCGTGCGGTCGGTCACGAGGTTATCGATACCCTCAACCCAGCTCAACAGATTATCAAGATTGTTGACGAAGAGCTGACAACTATCCTGGGCTCTGATACTGCTGAAATTATCAAATCACCAAAGATTCCGACTATTATCATGATGGTCGGTTTACAAGGGGCTGGTAAGACCACCTTTGCTGGAAAGCTTGCTAATAAGCTCAAGAAAGAAGAAAAGGCTCGCCCGCTCATGATTGCGGCAGATATTTACCGGCCAGCGGCTATTGATCAGCTGAAAACACTGGGACAGCAAATTGATGTACCAGTCTTTGCCTTAGGTACGGAAGTTCCGGCTGTTGAGATTGTCCGTCAAGGTTTGGAGCAAGCCAAAGCCAACCACAACGACTATGTCCTGATTGATACGGCTGGTCGTCTTCAGATTGACGAAAAGCTCATGCAGGAGCTGTCAGATGTCAAAGCGCTGGCTAATCCCAATGAAATCCTCTTAGTTGTCGATGCCATGATTGGTCAGGAAGCAGCTAATGTCGCTCGAGAATTTAACAGCCAACTAGAAGTGACCGGGGTTATCCTGACTAAGATTGATGGTGATACCCGTGGTGGTGCAGCTCTATCTGTCCGTCAGATTACTGGTAAGCCTATTAAATTTACTGGTACTGGTGAAAAGATCACTGATATCGAAACCTTCCACCCAGACCGTATGTCCAGCCGGATTTTGGGTATGGGGGACATGCTGACTCTGATCGAAAAAGCCTCTCAAGAATACGATGAGAAAAAATCGCTTGAAATGGCTGAAAAGATGCGGGAAAACACCTTTGATTTCAATGATTTCATTGATCAATTAGACCAAGTGCAAGGCATGGGGCCCATGGAAGATTTGATCAAAATGCTACCTGGTATGGCTAGTAACCCTGCTCTTAAAAACTTTAAGGTCGATGAAAGAGAAATTGCCCGCAAGCGTGCCATTGTATCTTCAATGACACCTGAAGAACGTGAAAATCCTGATTTATTGACACCTAGCCGTCGTCGTCGAATTGCCAATGGCTCAGGAAACAGCTTTGTAGACGTCAATAAATTTATCAAAGATTTCAATCAGTCTAAACAATTAATGCAAGGCGTTCTCTCTGGTGACATGAGCAAGATGATGAAGCAAATGGGACTCAATCCAAACAATATGCCTAAAAACATGCCTGGAGGCGGTTCAATGCCAGATATTTCAGCCCTGGAAGGCATGATGGGACAAGGTGGTATGCCGGATATGTCAGCTTTGGGAGGAGCTGGTATGCCAGATATGAGCCAAATGTTTGGTGGTGGCCTAAAAGGGAAGGCCGGAGAGTTTCTGATGCGTCGAAGTATGAACAAAATGGCTAAGCAAATGAAGAAAAACAAGAAGAAGCGGAAGTAATAACAAAAAACAAGTCGCATAACTAAGTTTTATGTGGCTTGTTTTTGGAAACATCAGATTCAGATACGGAGACTAGAATGAAGCCTTTTTTGACTCAATTGATTCATCGACTTGCTAAAACATTTCAAAAATTATTGAATAAGCTGCCTAGCCACCCTATTTCTCATCTACCTGCCAGCAAGGTCGAAATACGCCCCATTATCATGATTCCGGGTAGTTCTGCAACGGAAAATCGCTTTAATCGAATGGTTAAAAAGCTCAACCGCAATCAGCATCCACATCATAGCCTTGTCCGTATCAAAGTCTGGAATGATGGACACATGACTTACCGAGGGCATTTGAAGCGCAAGGACAGAAATCCTATTTTTGTAGTTGGATTTCAAAATAATCGTGACGGTTATGAAAATATCAAGCAGCAGGCGGCAATGTTTGACACTGCTTTAACAGTTTTAAGAGAGAAGTATTCTTTTAACAGCTTTAAAGCGCTGGGGCATTCTAACGGTGGTCTAATTTATACAGTATTCCTGCAGCAATACCTTGCAAACCACTCTGAGCTAGAGATGGAAAAGCTCCTGACTATTGGTAGTCCTTATAATCTGAATAAGAAAAACATCAATCATCGAGTTGCGATGCTAGATGACTTCATATCTCACCAAGAAAATCTACCTAAGAAGTTGCAACATTTGTCAATTATGGGAATCTTTTTCCGAGACGGTGACGGAATTGTCCATAAAAGCAGTGTAGAGGCTGGGAGCTTGATTTATAAAGGAAAGATTGCTTCACACAGAGAAGTAGTCATCGTAGGCAAGGATGCCCATCACTCATCTCTACCACAAAATGAACAGGTAATTGATTTGATTAGAGAGTTTTTATTTTTGTGATTTTTTACATAATTTTAATTAGGTAAAAAATTTGCAAGTAATGCTCAAGAATTATCTGTGAGGAAAAAATTTAGATTAAGAAAGACAAGAAACAATGAAAATGACGGATATTCTTCATAGGTATTATGGTGAATTTGATCTGATAAATGAAAAATGGAATGAAGACTATGAAAGCATATTGATTATACCAAAGGATGATCAAGCATATAAAAGATGCCGTTTGGCAAAGAAAACATCCAAAAAAGAAGGCTACTTTACAGTCTTTTGGAAAAAAGACCAAGACAACAAGAATATTCCTTATACAGATGAAGACTTGGGGGATGAACTGGTTATTGTCGTCATCGACGATCATCATTGCGGTTTATTTATCATTCCCAAAGAGGTTGGCTATCAGTAAAAAAATTCTCTCTACAAAGAGTTGTAAGGGAAAGATGGCTATGCGATTTTATCCACCCTGGTGTACAAAATTAAATAAAACAGCTCAGGCAACACAAAAATGGCAACTGGATTATTTTCAAAAAATCGAATTAGAAGAATAAGTTTTGCTAAAACAAGGCAGAATGTAGTTTCTCAATTCTGCCTTGTTTTTATTATCTGTTTTTGTAATAAAGTTGGACTATATATGCCCTCTTACATCTTTCCGAAAAACTATAATTTTCTTGAAAAATATATCTAGATATGCTATACTACTTTTATAGAAAAAACGGAGAAATATGATGAGACGTGAACTGTTATTAGAAAGAATTGATAGACTTAAGGCCACTATGCCCTGGTACATTCTGGAATATTACCAGTCTAAGCTGGCGGTACCTTATAGTTTTACAACCTTATACGAATATCTCAAAGAATATGATCGCTTTTTTAATTGGGTGCTAGAATCTGGTATCACGGATGCTTCCCATATTGCTGAGATTCCTCTCTCGATCTTGGAAAATATGAGCAAGAAAGACATGGAAGCTTTTATTCTGTATCTGCGAGAGCGCCCGCTTCTCAATGCTCATACCACCCAAAACGGTGTTTCGCAGACAACCATTAACCGAACACTTTCTGCTTTGTCTAGTCTCTATAAGTATTTGACTGAGGAAGTGGAAAACGAGCAGGGTGAGCCCTACTTCTATCGAAATGTGATGAAAAAAGTTGCTACCAAGAAGAAAAAGGAAACTCTGGCTGCTCGTGCAGAGAATATTAAGCAGAAGCTCTTTTTAGGAGATGAGACAGAAGAATTCCTCCAGTATATTGATAGGGAGTACACTAAGAAGCTCTCTAACCGTGCGCTATCCTCCTTCAACAAGAACAAAGAACGAGATTTAGCCATCATTGCCTTGCTACTAGCCTCTGGTGTTCGTCTGTCTGAAGCTGTCAATCTGGATCTGAAAGACATCAATCTAAAGATGATGGTCATTGAAGTGACTAGAAAAGGCGGAAAAAGGGACTCTGTCAATGTTGCTGCTTTTGCTAAGCCCTATTTAGAAGAGTATCTGAGCATTCGGAGCAAACGATACAAGGCCGAAAAGACTGATACAGCCTTCTTTTTGACTGAATACCGTGGCACTCCTAATCGAATCGATGCTTCCAGTGTCGAAAAAATGGTAGCTAAGTATTCTGAGGATTTCAAGGTGCGAGTGACGCCACACAAACTCCGCCACACACTTGCTACACGTTTATACGATGCAACCAAATCTCAAGTTCTCGTCAGTCACCAGCTAGGGCATGCTAGTACTCAGGTAACGGACCTCTACACCCATATTGTCAACGACGAGCAAAAGAATGCTTTGGACAAATTATAGCAAAAAACATTACATAATTATTATTATGTAATGTTTTTTGCTTAATTAATGATTTGTCCCCATACTTAGCGTTTCTGGAAGAGTGCTGCCTCCATCAATTACAATTTGAGAACCGGTTAGATAAGAAGATTCATCACTACCTAGAAAAGCAAACAACTCGCCAACTTCTGTTGGTTTTGCCAATCTTTTCATTGGGACTGCTGAAGCAATATCTTGGATAGGTTCTTCTGGATTAATAGGATTAGATTCAAGAGCCATTTTTTCAACCATGGGTGTTCGAGCATAGCCTAATTGAGTACAGTTTATCCGAATATTTTTGTGGGCGTATTCTACTGCTAGTGCTTTTGTTAAACCAACAAGAGCTGACTTTGTCATTGCATAAGCCGCTTCCCCCGCATCTGCCACAAGGTCTCCAGTGACAGAAGAAGCTATGACGATTGAACCATATCCTTGTTTTAGCATAGGTTTTAAAGAAGCTTGGCAACTATTCCATACACCTTTAATATTGACGTCAATATGCTGATCACGAATTTGGTCGGACATTCGATCAAATGGTGCCAAGCGACAAATACCAGCATTACAACAGGCAATATCTAGGCTACCAAACTTTTCAAGTGTTAGAGTGACTGCTTCTTCTAAGTCTTGTCTATTACTAACATCACCTATAAAACTAATAATATCTTGATGGTAATGATCTCTTAACTTCTGAGCAGTTACTTCGACGTGAGGATCTAAATCAAAAAGACATAATTTTGCGCCATATTTGGCATAGACTTGAGCAATTCCTTCACCTAATCCAACAGCTGCACCAGTAATTAAAGCAATTTTTCCGCTTAATTTATCCATAGCTAGTAATCCTTTCTAATAAACTTGATTGGCGTTGTCTTCTCTTTTAGTTTAATACTTTGTGAAAAGCTTGTCAAACTAAGGATGTTTTTTATTTTTATAATAAAAAAATCAAGAAGATTTTACTTCTCGATTTAAATTTAAAAGATTTTTACCCTACAACAGCTTCAGCAATCTCTTCTCTGCTGATTCCAGCAAAGTAGCGGCTGATATCAATCGTTTCAAGAGCTTCAAGGACATCTTCTCGTTCGTATTTAACACCACGTAACACATCCTCTACTGCTGCTACGTCTTCAATACCAAAGAAGTCTCCATAGATTTTAATATCCTGAATCTTGGATTCAACAACATTGGCAAAGATTTCTACCTTACCGCTGGTAAACTTGGTGCCACGACGCACATTGTATTCAGGTGATTTACCATAGTTCCAGTCCCAAGTTCCAAACTTGCTATCTCTGATTTGCTTGATTTCTTCCAGTTCTTTCTCAGAGAAGACATATTCTGTCATCTCTGGATATTCTTTCTTCATATAGTCCAGAAGTAGGTCGCGGAATTCTTCGACAGTAATCTTTTCTGGCAATTCATTGACAATATTTGTCACGCGAGCACGAACAGATTTAACTCCTTTTGATTCGAATTTGTCTTTAGAGACTTTAAGTGCATTTGCCAAGACAGACAAATCAACATCAAAGAGCAGGCAACCGTGATGCATGATACGGCCATTGATATAGGCTTGTGCATTACCACAGAACTTCTTACCGTCAATCTCCAGGTCATTGCGGCCAGTGAATTCAGCTTTTACTCCAAGCTCTGCCAAGGTATTGATAACTGGTGTAGAGAAGCTCTTGAAGTCAAAGGCACGATCTTCGCTTTCCTTAGAGATAATGGTGTAATTTAGGTTGTTTAAATCGTGATAAACAGCTCCGCCTCCACTGATACGACGCACAACTTCAATGCCATGCTCACGAACATAATCACGGTTGATTTCTTCGATGGTATTTTGGTGACGCCCAACGATGATAGAAGGCTTGTTAATCCAGAGCAGGAAAATTTCATCCTCATCTAAGAGGTGTTTGAAAGCATATTCTTCCAGAGCAATATTAAAAGCTGTATCATTTGAGTAGTTAACAATGTATTTCATAATCTTCCTCTTTATACGATAGAGACTGGAACAATGATATATGCCCAGTCTAATCTATCTTTTAAATTATTTTTTCTTAGGTGAGTGAACTGCCAATCCCAGTACGTCAGCAAACGCTTCGTACATGACTTCTGAGAAGGTTGGGTGACCGTGGATAGTCTTAAGCATTTCTTCAACAGTGATTTCCATTTCGATGATGGTTGATGCTTCATTGATCAACTCTGCAGCTGCAGGACCTATGATATGAACACCGAGCACTTCTCCGTACTTCTTGTCAGCAATGACTTTAACGAAGCCTTGAGCTGCATCTGAAGCGATAGCACGACCATTAGCAGCGAAGTTAAACTTACCAATTGCTACATCGTATTTCTCACGAGCTTGCTCTTCTGTCAAACCAACTGCTGCTACTTCAGGAAGGGTGTAGATAGCTGCAGGTGTCAGGTTGAGTTTAGCAACATGATGGTTACCCTTCAGAGCATTTTCAGCAGCGACTTCTCCCATACGGAAGGCAGCGTGAGCTAACATCTTAGTACCATTGATATCTCCTGGTGCGTAAATACCTGAAACAGAAGTTTCCATGTACTCATTGACCTTGATACGACCGCGATCCAATTCAAACTCGACCTCACCAATACCTTCTAAGTCTGGCACACGTCCGATAGAAAGCAAAGCCTTATCTGCGAGAATATCTTCTTTTCCTTCAACCTTGATACGGAGTTTGCCGTTTTCCTCGATAATTTCTTCCAACTTGGTTTCAGTAAGGATAGTCATGCCCTTGCGTTCCAAGATGAGACGAAGGTTTTTAGAAACTTCCGCATCCATGGCTGGTACTATGCGGTCCATCATTTCAATGACAGTGACTTTTGAGCCAAATGTCATGAAGGCTTGTCCAAGCTCAATACCGACAACACCACCACCGATAATTACCAGATTTTCAGGCACTTCGTTCATTTCTAAAATATCATCGCTGGTCATCACAAGAGATGACTCCATACCTGGAACATTGATCTTGCTGACTTTTGAACCACCAGCAAGGATGATTTTCTTGGTTTCAAGCAATTCTGAACCATTTACTAAAACATTCTTATCTTTAGTAATGGTACCAATTCCCTTATGAACATCTACGCCGTAGCTGCGGAGAAGACCGGCAACACCGCCAACAAGGGTATTTACGACCTTGTTTTTAGTTTCAAGGACCTTGTCCATGTCTACTGAGAAGCTTGGATTTTCGATAATAATACCCCGGTTAGCAGCGTGACCAAGGTTTTCAATGATTTCAGCGTTGTGAAGGTAGGTCTTGGTTGGGATACAGCCACGGTTCAAGCAGGTTCCACCGAGTTCAGATTTCTCAACAAGGGCAACCTTACCACCGAGTTGAGCTGCTTTAATGGCCGCTACATATCCAGCAGGACCCCCACCAATCACAACGATATCAAAGGCATCATCGCTCTTGCCATCGTCGTTTGAGGCACTAACTGCAGGCCCTGGGCTAGCTTCTGGTGCTGCCGCTCCGGCTGTTGGGATGTTTTCACCTTCTTCCCCAAGGTAACCGATAACTTCCGTTACAGGGACAGTTTCACCATCTCCTTTGAGGATGGCAATCAAGTATCCATCTTCTTCGGCTTCCAATTCCATGCTGACCTTGTCAGTCATGATTTCCAGAAGGATTTCCCCTTCTTTGACAAATTCGCCGACTTTCTTATTCCATTGGACAATTTGCCCTTCGGTCATATCTACGCCGGCTTTTGGCATAATTACTTCTAAAGCCATCTTTATTTCCTTTTCTAATTTCGTTTTTCACTTGCTGAGCGCTTCTTTGCTTTTGAGAATAGCAAAGAAAATAAAATCTTATACCAACATCGAAATTGGATCTTCAATCAAAGCCTTCAAGTCCTTCATAAACTTAGCTCCAGCCATTCCGTCGACAACACGGTGGTCAATGGTCAAGCCCAGACTCATAATTGGCCGGATAACAATTTCGCCATTAACAACGACAGGTTTCTCAACTGTTGAGCTAACTCCGAGAATTGCTGAGTTTGGTTGGTTGATGATTGGCCCAAAGGACTGAACACCAAACATACCCAAGTTACTGATTGTAAATGTTGAATTTTGCAATTCACTTGGAGCCAATTTACCATCCAAAGTACGACCAATCACATCCTTAAAGGCTACAACTAACTCTGACAAGCTCATTTTTTCAGCATTATAGACAACAGGTGTCATCAATCCATTATCCATACCAACTGCCATAGCAAGGTTGACATAGTTGTGAGTGATAATGGTCTTGCCATCTTCTGTCAATGAAGCGTTGATGTAAGGATGTTTCATCAATGTTTTCACAACAGCGAGTGAAAGAAGGTCTGTTACAGTAGTCTTCTTACCAGTTGCTTCCATAATTGGCTCAAGAACCTTCTTACGAAGAGCCAGCATTTCAGTCATATCAACTTCATAGTTGAGTGTGAAAGTTGGCGCAGTTAGGTAAGATTCAACCATACGTTGCGCGATAACCTTACGCATTGGTGTCATTGGAATACGCTCAATCTCACCATAAGGAGTGATATTGTCTGGAACTTCTTCCACTTTTTCAATTTGAGCAGGAGACTTGATGGTGTCGTTTTCGATATTTTCAGGAAGCAAGGCCAAAACGTCCTTCTTCATGATCTTGCCACGATGACCTGTTCCTTGGATTTCCTGCCAAGCAATGTTATGTTCGAGGGCAATTCGTTTTGCAAGTGGCGAAATGCGAACCACATTTGTGTCTTTATAAGTTTCCACGTCTTCTTTGTGGACACGACCGTTTGCACCTGAGCCAGAAACGTCATAGAGGTTGATCCCTAGATCATCCGCTAACTTTCTAGCCGCAGGAGTCGCTCTTAGCTTGTCATCAGCCATGACCTCTCCAATTCTAATTATGATACTAAGGGCGTAAAAAGCGACTGAAAAATAGGAAATCGACGCTGGCTTCGATGAAGCCAAGGAGATTTATCTTTTTTCCGAGCTTTTAGCCCGTGTTCGAATATAATATATTAAGGACGCAAAGGGCAATGAAAAAATAGGAGATTGACGATGTGTTCGATGAACACAAGGAAATCTATCTTTTTTCGCAGACCTCCGTCCGAATTCAATTACATGATACAAAAGGCGTTTAAAAGCGATCGAAAAATAGGAAATCTACGCAGGCTTCGATGAAGTTAAGGAGATTTATCTTTTTTCCGAGCTTTTAGCCCGTGTTCAACTCTACAAGTAACTTGGACACGAAACGCGTCTCAAGTTACTACGGTTGCCGCTATTAGGCGGTCAACCTAGTAGACTTACTAAATTTTTTGTCGAATATTATCGATTCGTCAAAAAACTGTCGCAACTTTATATACAACTTGGATACAAAACATAACTCAAGTTATTAAAGTTAAAATCTTTAAAAATTTACACAATTTAATTTATGTAATATTATTCTTTGCTATAAGTCTTACGGATTGCATCTTTGATGCTTTCAACTGTTGGAATCATTGCATTTTCTAGATTTTGTGCATAAGGCATTGGCACATCTTCTCCGGCGCAACGGCGGATTGGTGCATCTAGATAATCAAATGCTTCTGACTCTGAAATGATAGCTGAAATCTCTCCGATATAGCCACTTGTTTTGTGGGCGTCGTTGACAAGCACCACCTTACCAGTCTTCTTAACTGAGTTGATGATGATATCCTTATCAAGCGGAACAAGGGTACGAGGGTCCACAATTTCAACTGAAATTCCCTCTTCTGCTAATTCTTCAGCAGCTTGAACCACACGGCGAAGCATTTTTCCATAAGTAACGACTGTTACATCTGTACCTTCACGTTTGATTTCACCAACTCCAAGTGGGATTGTGTAGTCTGGATCAACTGGCACTTCCCCTTTTTGGTTAAATTCCGACTTGTACTCAAGAATGATAACTGGGTTGTTATCACGGATAGAAGACTTGAGCAGTCCTTTCATATCAGCAGGTGTACCTGGTGCTACAACCTTAAGTCCAGGAATGTGAGTGAACCAAGACTCTAAAGATTGTGAGTGCTGGGCCGCAGAACCAACTCCGTTACCAGCTGCACATCGAACTGTCATTGGAACCTGACCTTTACCACCAAACATATAACGTGTTTTAGCAGCTTGGTTGACGATATTGTCCATGGCAATGACTGAGAAATCCATAAAGGTCATATCGACAATTGGACGGAGTCCTGTCATGGCTGCTCCTGCTGCTGCTCCAGAGATAGCAGCTTCAGAAATCGGACAGTCACGGACGCGTTCTGGACCAAATTCTTCGAGCATTCCAACAGAAGTTCCGAAGTCTCCTCCGAAGACACCGACGTCTTCTCCCATCAAGAATACATTTTCATCGCGACGCATTTCCTCAGACATAGCAAGGATAATGGTGTCACGGAACGACATTGTTTTTGTTTCCATTTTTATCTCTTTCTCCTTAGTCTGCGTAAATATCTTCAAATGCTGATTCTAGTGGTGGGAATGGGCTTTCTTCTGCAGATTTAACAGAAGCTTCTACTGCTTCCTTAACTTGTGCTTGGATTTCTTCCAATTCTTCGGCACTTGCAATATTGTTTTCAATGAGGTACTTGCGAAGGTTTTCGATTGGGTCTTTTTGTTTCCACAATTCCACTTCTTCACGGGTACGATATTTACCAGGGTCAGATGATGAGTGACCAAGCCAGCGATAAGTTACACTTTCGATCAAGACTGGGCCATTGCCACCACGAACATGATCTACAGCTTTCTGAAATCCTTCATAGACATCAATGACATTGTTTCCATCTTCGATAAACATTCCAGGGATTCCATATGCAGCGCTACGGTGATGGATATGCTCTACATTAGTCATTTTCTTGATATCCGCAGAGATTCCATAACCGTTGTTAATGCAGTAGAAAATAACTGGCAGTTTCCAAATAGAAGCCATATTAACTGCTTCGTGGAAAACACCTTCGTTGGTCGCACCGTCTCCAAAGAAGCAGACTACGATTTTACCAGTATGTTTCATTTGCTGACTGAGGGCTGCACCGACTGCGATTCCCATACCACCACCTACGATACCATTGGCACCAAGATTACCAGCATCCAGGTCGGCGATATGCATAGAACCACCTTTCCCTTTACAGGTTCCAGTGTATTTCCCGAGGATTTCAGCCATCATTCCATTGAGATCTATTCCTTTTGCGATAGCTTGACCATGTCCCCGATGGTTGGATGTGATCAGATCGTCTTCATTCAACGCTAGCATAGCTCCAACGTTTGCTGCTTCTTCTCCAACAGAAAAGTGAGTCATACCCGGAACTTTTCCCTTTTTTACTAGTTGTGCAATTTTTAAGTCCATACGACGGATTTCTTCCATCTTACGAAACATCTCTAATAGGAGAGATTTGTCTAAAGTCGCCATATTATTGCCTTTCTAACCTACAATTTACTATTATATTTTAAACGATTATGAAAACCCTGTCAAAATTTATGCTTTTTGTCATTTCACAAAGAAAAACCAGTCTATCCATTGAATAGACTGGTTCTAGAAGTTTAATTAAAAATTTCACAAACTTTTTATGCTAGATTAGTTTTTAGCAATTTTAAACTGTTAAATAATAGAAAGACATAATCTAGCTTAGTCTGCTTTTTTGGCGAAATCTTCAATCATTTGCTCCATTTGATCACGACTAGGAGTGGTCAACATATAAAGATAGTCACCTTGCAGCTCTGCAAAGGCAGCTGGCATATCTTTTTTTACCTTGAAGTTATCTCTATATTTCTCCAGCAAATCTGCTTCAGCATATGCATAATTAGTTGAAGCACGACGTGAAGTAGCTAGACAGAACTGTGGTTCCATGTGTGTAGCTGGGAAAGGCTCTCCTGCTACAATAGCCGCATATCCTTTGTAAAGATCAATTGAATGAGCAAAATTATAAACATCAATTGTAAAACCACCCGCAGGACGGTTATTGTACTCAATTGCCACATAATCATCCCCATCACGGAAGAACTCAATATGGAAAAAACGCTCTTTCATACCGAAGACTTTAACAATTGCTTCTCCGTAAGCACGGAGCTTGGGATCCATATCCTTGAGGACGTAGTAGGAATTATCCATCTTATAGATCATCAAATCTAAAGGTGTATGGGCATAGTCGAAGGTAGTTGAAAAGACAATATTACCATCTTTATCTACCAAACCATCAAATGTACAAATCTCACCTGACTGAACAAACTTTTCAAAGAAATAAACTGTTTCTTGATTCCATTCTGATTTGAAATGTTCTACGTCTTCTTTCGTCTCTAATTTAAAAGTCGCTGCTGCTCCTACACCATTATCTGGTTTAGCTATCAAAGGTAAACCAAGTTTATTAACAGCTAAGTCAACTCCTGAAATGGTCTTGACAACCTGTCCAGGCACAACAGGAACACCAGCCTTTTTAAAGAGTTTTTTCATTTCAGACTTAAATTTTGTTTTCTTCAAATCTTTTGGCTTAGCTCCAAAGACATTAAATTGTTCACGAAGCTGAGCGTCCTGCTCCAACCAATATTCATTATGAGATTCAATCCGATCAATAGGCCCATGCTTATAGAAGAGAAAGGCAACAGCTCTTTTTACTTCGTCAAGATTTTCGAGATTTTCAACACGGAAATATTCTGTCAGAGCATCTTTTAAAGGTTGATCTAATTGGTCATACGGTTCCTGGCCAATTCCCAGAACAGTAATTCCTTTGTTAGCTAATTCTACAGTAAACTGTTGAAAATTTTGAGGATAATAAGGGGATATAACGATATAATTCATAAATGACCTCCATTAAAGGTTGAGTTCGTTAAGGAAATATGGCATTTGCTTACGCCACCAGACCCAGTCATGAGCCACATCATGGCCCCACTCAGCAAACCAAGCAGGAATCTGTTTATAATCAAAAGCTCTTTTCAAAGTGTAAAAAGATGGCAATCCATCCGCCTCCCAAGCTCCATGACCGGTGCAAACAATGATATCTGCTTGTCGATAACGATCAATAAACCAGCCATCATTTTGATTCCAAATATAATCTGCTGGGGAATTCTGATAAACTGCTTCATCGTTCCCATAATCACCTAAAAAATATCGTGCATCATAGACACCGCTAAGAGCAATTACTTTATTAAAAACATCGGGATGTTGAAGAAAGAAATTCATAGCATGATAACCACCCATTGAACAGCCTGTCGTCATCATAGGATCAAACCAGCCCGTTTTATGTTTAATAAAAGGAATGGCTTCTTGGATGACATAGTGTTCATAAGCACGATGCATCTCTGCTCTATCGTGCGGACTCTTCCAATCTGCTAACCAGCTTTCACTATCAACACTGCTCAAAGTAAAAAATTGTACTTTACCAGCTTCAATAAAACCAGAGCAAGCATCAATCATGCCAAAGTCTGCATATTCATTATGACTTCCACCAGAAGAGGCAAAGACGAGAACAGGAAGACCAGAATGCCCATAGCGATTAACATACATTTCTCGATTAAGATTTCCACTCCAATGACTTAAAAATTCAACATGCATAATAGACTCCTTTCTTTGATACATTGAGATCATTTCCTTTAGACTGTATTTACCACTGCTCACTTAAAAAACGAAGGCAATCAAGTAAATGTTCTGACCAAGCAATCTCGTTATGTTCGGCACCGGCCTGGATTTTTAAAACAAGATTGTCAATATCTATGCCAGCAACTAAGAGCTGACGATAGTATTTAACAGATGAATCAATATATGCTTGTTTTATATTACCAGCCATCAAGGTTTTATCCGTATCATCTGCCTCGTCGGTTCCAACATAAATAAAGACACGTTGATTCAGTTTAAGTGATTGACGCTTGATATAGCGATCAAAATCTTCTTGATGAAGCCAATTAGCGGATGAAAAAACACCGAGGCAACCAATTTGATTTTCATATTCAACACCTATAAACTGAGTAATATTACCACCTAAAGAGCTCCCAATCATAGCTGTATGTTTGAAATCAGATTTGGTTCGATAATTTTCATCAATAAAGGGCTTAACAACATCCATTACGAATTCAGCATACTCACTGCCTTTACCACCGAAAGAAACACCTGGAATATTCATTTCTTTATACTTCCACGCCGAGTATTCATTCATTCGATTGACTCCATCATTATCAATTGCGACGACAATCATTTTTTCTAAATCAGGATTGCGTTTGATAATTGGAATAATCTTCCAGGAATGACCGCTGAAAGACTCTTTACTATAAAGAACATTTTGTCCATCATGAAAATAAACAACAGGATAACTTTTTTCAAGATCCTCTGAGTAATTTTTCGGCAATAAGACTCGAACTCTACGTTTTGTCTGGCTATATGGGACAAGAAGTTCATGAGTTTTCATATCTAGGTAAAAATAAGATTTGTTCATTATCTGAAAACTTTCTATTTCCAATAAATTTTATCTATTATAACACAAAAAAAGAAAAAAAGTCAGGTTTTCCTGAACTTTTTTTAATTATATCTAATCAACGTACGTTTCTTCGTCTTTGTTCATCCAAGCATATGGAAGACCAATCAACAGACCACCACCAATTACATTACCAATAAATGTAATGCTGAAATGCCTTAAAATATTGAAAACATCAAATCCTTGGACCTGACTAGCAATCTTATTGAAAGCAATCAATGAGAAAGAGGCAAAGTTTGCAGCCAAGTGTTCGTTAGTCAAAAACACGAACATATATATAGCTGAAATGACGATCCACATTTTTGCTGTAGAACTCTTAATCAATAAGAATGATAAAATAGCAACATTTACAAAAATGTTAGCCACAATAGCTTCAAATAAAACTACACTATTACCTCGGCTAAGCTTGTTTGCAACAACTGTCCCAACGAAGCCATCCGGTGTCAATCCAGCATAAGCTACTGTTTGGTTGAAAATCCAACCAATAATTGCCGCTCCAACAAGATTAAAGAAAGTACAGTACAGTAAAATCAGCAAGGCTTTAGAAAACTTGATTTTTTTTCAAAAAAGTTCCTGCAGTCAAGTACATCATGTTTGATGTTGTTAACTCAGCGTTTAAGAAGAGGATATATACCAATCCCCAAGCAAATATGAACGGAAACAGGAGGCGTCCAGAGCCTGGTACTATCTTGTTAATAACGTCTGCAGCAATTGCTCCTGCAGCAGTACTTAATGTTAAGAAAGCCCCAGCGTACATAGAACGAACAGCATACTTTGCCTTACTACTATCAAATAAGGCCTCTTTCTTCTGACAAGCAAATGCAACTTTTGTGATAAATGACGATTCTGCCATACTAATTTCCCCTTAAAAAATATTACGACCATTATATCATAAAATGAAGAATTACGAAATCGTTTTCTTAAATTTTAAGAGAAAAAAGAATTAGGATCTTTTCCTAACTCTTTTCCTACTTTTTCGTTTAACGATTCGCCCAAGCGACGTCTTCGTCCAATATTTCTTGACTAGTATACTGCTGACGATAAATATTATAAACAAGATCGCCACTGTATGCTTGCTGATAACTGGGAGTATCATATTGAGTCAAGTTATACTTTTCAATAATATAATTTAATTTTGCATTATAACTTGAATCCGTTGCATAAACACCAGTTAAAGCCGCTGTTGCATCTTGATAGCTAGTTGTGTTACTCTTCCATGCATTGGCATAATAACCTTGGCGAAGAATTGCTACATAATCTTGTAATGATTCATAATAACTTGGGTAAGAACGGAATTCTGCATCAATATTATAAGCATTACCTTGACCATCATCTTCCCAAGTAAGCATTGTAGCAGACTGGCCACCGTAGTGTCCTTTTACACCAAAGAGGTTGTAGTGAGGCGCTGAAGCTAAGCCTGAGCGACCTGAATTACTTTCAAGAATAGCTTGGGCGATCATTACAGAAGCGTATAAATCATTCTCCTGACCCAATTGACGAGCTGATTCAGCTATCTGAGAAATAAATACTTCAGTTGGATTATAGTATTGAACTGTTTGTTCTTCGTTAGCATCAACTGACTTTGTATTGTTTGCTAGTAAAGCACTAATCATAATAGCAGACATAAATAGTGTCATCACTGCTAAAAGTGCACTCATTTTCTTCTTCATAGTCTTAACTCCTAAAAAATACTACAATAATTGTAGCATAATAAATAATGACATAAAATGCGAATTGGTTACAATTTCATGACAGTTTTACTTTTTCTTAGTAAAAAAACAGAAGTTTCCTTCTGTTTTTTTGTTATTTATTAACTTTTTCTAAGATTGCATCCCAAGATGCATCTATACCAGTTTTATCTACTGATGAAAAGAGAATAAATGTATCGGCTGGGTCAAAATTTAGTTTTTTCTTGATGGCCGATTCATGTTTGTTCCATTTTCCACGAGGAATTTTATCTGCTTTTGTTGCTACTAGAATCACTGGAATTTCATAGTACTTCAAAAATTCATACATTTGAACATCATCCGCACTTGGTTCGTGTCGTAAATCAACTAAACTGACTACAGCTCGCAGATTCACTCTGCTGGTCAGGTATTCTTCAATCATTCTTCCCCATTTAGCACGTTCAGTCTTTGAAACCTTAGCATAACCATAGCCTGGAACATCAACAAACCGAAGTTTATCATCAATATTGAAGAAGTTTAATAATTGAGTTTTCCCAGGTTTCCCAGATGTACGCGCTAAATTTTTACGATTAAGCATCGTATTAATAAAACTTGATTTACCGACGTTAGATCTACCAGCAAGAGCGATTTCTGGAATATCATCTTGAGGATAGTGAGATTTATTAGCCGCACTCAGCAAAATTTCTGCATTATGTGTGTTAATTTCCATATTCTGACCTCAAGCAGTCTCTAAAATTGGTTTATCCGTACCATCAACAGCTTCTTTAGTGATTCGGACAAGTTTCACATTTTCTTTACTTGGAACTTCAAACATAACATCCATCATGGTTTCTTCGATGATAGAACGTAGACCACGGGCCCCAGTTTTGCGCTCAATGGCCTTGTTCGCGATTTCCTGTAAAGCATCATCATCAAACTCTAGTTTAACATCATCGTAAGACAAGAGAGCCTGGTATTGTTTAACCAAAGCATTCTTAGGCTCGCGAAGAATACGAACCAAGTCGTCTACAGTCAGTTGTTCCAGAGCAGCAAAAACAGGCAAACGACCAATTAATTCAGGGATAATCCCAAATTTTTGAATATCTTCAGCAATAATAGCTTGCATGTAGGACTCGTTTTCATCGATAGCTTTGTTATTTTGACCAAAACCAATAATTTTCTCGCCCAAACGTTGTTTTACAATTTCTTCAATCCCATCAAAGGCACCACCAACGATGAAAAGAATATTTTTGGTATCAACCTGAATCATCTCTTGCTGCGGATGTTTGCGACCTCCTTGAGGCGGAACACTTGCTACAGTACCCTCAATAATTTTTAAGAGAGCCTGCTGTACTCCTTCACCTGATACATCGCGCGTGATAGAAACATTTTCACTCTTTTTAGCGATCTTATCAATCTCATCTACGTATATGATTCCGCGTTCTGCACGTTCGATATTGAAATCAGCTGCCTGCAAAAGTTTTAAAAGAATATTTTCTACATCTTCTCCGACATAACCAGCCTCTGTTAAAGCTGTCGCATCAGCAATCGCAAACGGTACATTTAAACTTCTAGCCAAGGTCTGAGCAAGAAAAGTTTTTCCAGAACCCGTTGGACCGATCATTAAGATATTTGATTTTTGCAATTCAACATCATCTTCTTCGCGACTGTCATGAAAATTAATACGCTTGTAGTGATTATATACCGCTACAGCCAGCGCTCTTTTAGCACGTTCTTGACCGATGACATAATGGTTTAGAATATGCAATAATTCTTGAGGTTTTGGAACCTCTGACAAGTCAGCTAAGACTTCTTCGGCTAATTCTTCACGGATAATTTCTTGTGCTAATTCTACACACTCATTACAAATAAAAGCGTTATTACCCGCAATAATCTTTTGAACCTCATCTTGGTTCTTCCCACAAAATGAACAATATACCATCATCTCTTCATTACGATTTGTAGGCATAATACTAGTCTCCCTTTAATATATATTCGTCAAATTAAAATAAAGTCATATAAAAAGCGTGAATACTATTCACTAAATTTGTAAAGGCATTAAGCAAAAATAAAATGGACAAACCATACCGCCTTTTTCTAAAAGTTTGTACGGAACAAACAAGGCAAATGGCGCACAAAAAGGCCGTAAAAACCCCAAAAACACTTCTTTCCACTTTTTATGAACCCTTTCTTTCTAGAACTTTCACGGTAAAATCATAGGCATTCTTGTCATCTTTAGGATGAAATTGGCTATTGACTTCTCTAAATGCTGTTAAGTCAAAATCCTTTGGAAAATAAGTATCACCCTCAAAACTAGCATGAATTTCAGTTTTAATAATTTCATCTAAGTGATGCTGAAATAAGGAAAAAATTTGACCACCGCCAATGATATAAAGATTTTTTTCCT
This sequence comes from Streptococcus sp. 27098_8_75, assembly GCF_041432475.1. Taxonomy (NCBI): domain Bacteria; kingdom Bacillati; phylum Bacillota; class Bacilli; order Lactobacillales; family Streptococcaceae; genus Streptococcus; species Streptococcus sp. 27098_8_75. The sequence goes on along the minus strand of NZ_JAPVZR010000002.1, from coordinate 35,510 downwards.
GTTCCTGATACCATTTTAAAACAGAAGGTAAGTCATGAAAAATTAAGACAGATTCATTTTCAACAGTATAATTCGGATCCTTAGTCAGAATAAGACTTGTCCGGTTTGGTAAAACACGCTGATCCATACCATCGAAAGTCACTCTTCCCATTAATATAGCATGACCGGAAGTAATTTCTTTAAAATGCTTTAACTCTGCTGGCAAATGCCAAGGTAGGGATTGATTTTTTCCAATCAGTCCATTTTGATCTTGTGCCCAAATCGCCGCAATCTTTTTAGTCATTTCATAATCCTTTTAATTGATATTTCTATTCTATCAAAAAATATAAAAAAAGACTTGATTGGACTACCACTTCTCTTCATTTATTTCCAACTGAAAACAGATAAAAATTCGATAACCTCAATGGTTATCGAATTAAACTTCGGATTTAAGATTTATTTTTTTTAGCCTTCATGAATAGAATGTAAACTACCAAAAGAGCTAAAACTCCAAATGCAGAAATATATAATACTGTAGAATCTGATTTTTTATGTTCAACAGAAGCAGTCTCCGTCTCCGTATTATCAGTATTAGGATCTACATCACAAGCATCTCTCTTTTTTGACTTTTCCTCTGTAGCAGTCTCTTCACCACTTGTTTGATTTTGCTTATTTTTAGGTCCCTTTCCATGGCAGCGAAGAGCAAGAGAATGCCGTTTCTCTCTTAAAGTCTTCTTGTGGTTTCGAGATTCAATCTGTTTCGAACCATCAAGCACTTCAACTGAAGATTGCTCTCTCTTCTCTACTCTCCAGTGATTTAAGCGAGCTTGATCATCAGCTTTGACTTCTGCTACTTGGAAGAATAAGACAAGAATTGCAAGCAAAGCGATAGATAATACAAGACCCCAAGATTGTTTTGGTCTATGCATCTTTAAAAAACCAGCTATCATATTAGCACCTCCAAAGGTAAGCGTTTGCAACAGTTATATCTATTGTCATTATACCACTTTATATCTTTCCTGCAATTATCTGCTACGAAAGAAAAATCCCACCGAAAAACTTCGGTAGGAATTATTGAAATTAAATTGCTAAATCAAATTTGAGCTGAGGTTTAACTGGATCATAGTCTAATAACTCAAAATCTTCTGCTTTGATATCAAAGAAATTGGTCCCATCTGGCACATTTAAAACGAGTCTAGGCTGACAGTCGCTAGGTTCTCGACGCAACAGCTCCTCCGCCTGTTCAAACTGGTTGTCATAGATGTGTAAGTTATTAATAAAGTAAAAGAACTTGCCGACCTTCCAGCCAAAATGCTTGGCAATCATCATCTGCAGAGCCACATACTGCATAGCATTGATGTGATGAGCAACCAACATATCATTTGACCTCTGAGTCAGAGTCGCATCCAGATAAATGTCTCCATCCACACGACGAACGTCAAACATTGTTTGGAAAGCACACGGGAGCAAGCCGTCTGTTTCTTCAAAAGCTTCATAATCCCATAGAGAAATGATGTTGCGACGATTCCATGGATTAGCTTCTAGTTGTTGGAGAATTTTATTGATAATATCATGCTTCTTGACAACCGCTCCGTAACGCTGACCAATGGTACCCGTATCGCCAACTTCCCAGTCATTCCAATAGTGAACATTGTACTTATCGTTGAGCAATTCCAGACTATTAGACTGGTCTTGATAAATCCAGAGTACTTCCTTGATGGCAGACTTAATGGCAATAGGGCGCAGAGTCGTGATCGGGAATTCTCCTTTGCTCAAATCGTACTCAGCAAAAGAACCAGTGATGTATTTGGAGTTAGCCACATTTCCATCCTTGTATCGTGGACGGGCATTTTCAGAGAATACTCCCTCTTTTAATATTCTTCTAATATTTTCTTTAAAAATCGTATCAGCTTTTGTCATTAGATCTCCTTCAACAGTAAACAACTTTTAGTATAACAAACTTCCCATAAAAACTCTCCCACAGAGTCTGCAGGAGAATAAAATGAATTTTTAAATTATTGAAGAACCAAAGATGCTGCACCGATAACACCAGCATCATTTCCTAGAGTTGCCAAAGCTAACTTTGTTGATGTACGAACCTGAGGGAAGGTATTTTCGTCATAAACCTTTTGAATTCCCTCTAACAAGAAAGGTCCAGCAGCTGATACACCGCCACCGATAACAATCGTAGATGGATTAAGGATTGATCCAATATTCGCGCAAGCAATTCCTAGGTAACGAGAGAAGTTTCTATAAACGATAAGGGCTAACTCATCTTCTTCTTTTGCTAAATCAAAAACTGTTTTAGCTGTGACTTCTTCTCCATTATCGATGAGTTTCTTTAATTCAGCATCGCCAGCATACTCATCAGCATACCGACGAGTTAAATTGACAATACCTGTCGCAGACGCAACGGTTTCCAAACAGCCCTTCTTTCCGCAAGTACATGGAATTGGCTGATCAAAATCAACAGTAATATGCCCAAGCTCTCCTGCTGCACCGGCAACGCCATGAAGAAGTTTACCTTCAGCGATAATACCGCCACCTACACCAGTTCCTAAGGTCATAAAAACAACATCAGGCTGATTTTCTCCAGCTCCCATCCAGCGTTCCCCCAATGCTGCGACATTCGCATCATTGTCGATGAAGAATGGAATTCCAGTAGCTTTTTCAATTTTTTCTTTTACGGGTTGCAAGGTTTTCCAGTTTAGGTTATAGGCACCAATAACAGTACCTTTTTCACGGTCTACCACTCCAGGAGAACCCATTCCGATTCCCAAGAAATGATCTGCTGTTAGCTGAAGCAAGTCCAAACGATGAAGAATAGATTCAATCATATCATCAACGATATGGCTTCCTTCATCTAAAATATTTGTTTTTATAGACCATTTTTCTTGAATTTGTCCTTCTTGAGTTAAAATTGCAAATTTGATGGAGGTACCACCAAGGTCAATACCAATGATTTTTTTAGACATTGTCCTCTCCTCTGATTCTTTTATTCCACCCCATTATATCAGATTTTTTCAAAGTGGAAAAGGTTTGCATAAAGAAAATATAAAAAGAGTCCTTAAAGATTCATAATTAGTGTAAAACTCTCTGTTCTTTTATCTTATTCCTTTGGCAAAAAACTGTTTGGAGCTAAAATTCTCTCATTTTCTCCACAAAAAGTCTATTAAAAGCTGGTCTACTTCTGAGTTCTCGTGCAATCTGCTATGCTGGCCTCCTCGCCCAGATATTTTGACTTCCTTATAGGATTTAGCATGATTGATTAGCAAATATTTTAACGCTTTTGATGAAATGTTTAGGACTGATCCATCTGTATTTCCGCCAATATCACCATAGATATTCAGAACGTCTATTTGTTTGTCAGGATAAACCTCTCTTAATCCAGTAAGTTTTTGATATTGTTCATTCATTGCAGAAGGCTGTCCTGTTTGAGGATCTAAGGTCAAGTTTGATGGAAGGTTCCAATTCTCTAGACCAGCTACATGATTCGCCAAATTAACCTGCTTAATCAATTTAGGTAGATTTTCTTCACTTCCATACTCTAAAAGATAATAAAGAATGGACATATTTCCCATGGAATGCCCCACCATCTTCATTTCTTGAAATCCATAAGTTTGCTTAAGTTTTTCGACTACTGCTTTAGCATATGCTGCATCTTGTAAATAGTCAGGATTTCGGTTGTCCTCATATTGAACCATGACAATTGGATTGATTGCACCTTTGGGAATACGGCCTCTTAAAGTGACCTGACCTGTTCTGTCAACATTCGCTTGAATTATTGTTTCTGTTACACCAGCCTTTCTAGCTGATTCTGTCATATGCCTTTCCGCATTGGCGCTGGAGCCATAACCGTGAAAGAATAAGGTTGGGGTGGTAGATTGGATGAACTCATTCGATCTAAGTTTTGTATTGCTATTTTTCAGAAATAACAAGGATGAAAAAATAATAAAGATGACTAACAAAAGGAGAACGAAATATTTCTTTTTCATATGAAGCCTCCACCTTAATTTTGTACAAAATTATATCATGTATCAATGATGGTTACAAGCAAATGAATTACTGATTTATACCAATAAAAAGAAAGAAGCTTGATTGCTTCTTTCTAAAACCATTTTAAAAGTCGCATGATGTGCATATTCATCTTTACCTGACGGGAATAATAATAATTTCCTCCATTGATATAGAGCTCTGGGCCGTGGAAAATTGAAATCAAGTTATAGTAGCCATAGGTCTTGCCTGTTACATTTCCTAAGCTTGGCGCTACTACTTCTTTGGAATATTTCTTGGCCAGCTCCAGTGTATTTTCGCCACCGTTTTTAGCTACGTAGTCGATATAGGCTTGACCGAAATTATAGGCTTGTACTGCTGTCCAAACATCTACTTTTTTCTCGCTAGCCAACTCTAGATTATCGGATAGAGTCTGAACGCCTTGACGAATACTTTCTTTATTGTCTCTAATAGCATCAGTCTGACCAGTTGCGCTTTCACTGGACTGCATAACATCTGTGTCTTTTCCCTTGGTCTCTGTATAAATCATGGCCAGCACCAATTCTTCATTGGCCGCCGTGTCATGCTCGTCCAGCACCTCTCTGACTAGAGTTCGATACTTCATAACCTGCTTGACATCATGATGAACCTGATAAATCTTGTAGCCAGCAAAGAGCACGAAAAGGACTAGAATCAGTCTTCTTAAAAATTTAAACATTATTTATTTTGGATATCCTCGATGTTCTTAATCAAAATAGAATAGGTGCCATTATCGTTTTGGATAAATTCTACCGACTCTGCGTCTTGATAGATATTATTAGGAACAATGAGCTCGATTCCATTTGAAAGGGAGAGTTTTTGATTTTCAAACTTTTTCTTCTGGCGACTGCTGTCAATCTCATCAAATTTGACTGGCTCAGGAATAGCTTCCTTGACTTGGTCAATAAAACTAAGACGAGCTGTTAGATTGTTGTCAAAAAGATCATCAGCCAGTTTCTCAGGCGACAGTTCGTCATTTTCTTCCAGATTTTTGAAAATGCTGGACTTGACCTTGGACTGGAACTGGAAATCGTCTTTATTAAAACTTTCAGCAACCCTCTGAGCTGTTTTCTCTAAAGTTTTAATTGATTTCTTGGCTGAGATTGTCGGATTGACCTGCAAGAGATTGTCTGACATGTAATTGAGAAAGGCACCGTTGTACTTGATACGCTTTTCAATCAGGTGGTACTTGCGAGATCTGAGATTGATGACAACAGCCTCATCCGCACCTGTACCAAAGCCAGGCAGATTGTTCTGAGTTAGTTTGATAGGATTGTCCACCTCACCACCCAAGTGGGTCAGAGTTTCCCGCAGAGCAATCCGCAGAAAAGCAAAGTGCTCCACACCCTCTTTGTCAAACTGGACAAAAATCAGATCGTTGGTTTTCTGGTTTTCACTGACTGAAAACTCCTCCTGCCAAAGCTTAGCAACTGTCACTGATGTTTTCAGCAAGTCATCTGAAAGTTGGGATAAAAAGATGTTTTCGGGATCGAAAACACCTGTTTTAGCATCGTCAGAATAGACCCGCTCAATCTTCTTGCGCAGGTACTCTTCAATCTTAGGAGTAATGTTGAGAAACTTATCCGCCAATAGCAGTTCGGTATCAGCTGGGCTGAATTGATGAATAATCGCTTTTTTTACGTAAATATCCATCTTAGTTCAAGCCCTCATAGAGTGGAAAAGCGTCCGTCAATTCGCGAACTTCAGCACGTACCTGATTCAGTATCGCTTCGTTTTCAGCATTTTCCAGAGCTTTGATGATGAGTTCTGCAACCTTGATACTTTCTGTTACGCCAAATCCTCGAGCTGCAATAGCTGCTGTACCGATACGAATTCCGCTAGTCTTAAATGGTGACAAAGTTTCGTATGGGATGGAGTTTTTATTAAGGGTAATATTGACTTCATCCAAGAGATTTTGAGCGACTTTCCCATTTTCTACAACTTTAGTGACATCGACTAAGAAAAGGTGATTTTCAGTTCCATCAGAAATCACACGGAACTTATCATGCTGACGAAAGACTTGCGCCATAGCTTGGGCGTTATCCAAAATCTGCTGAGCATAAACCTTGAAAGCTGGATCAAGCACTTCTTTAAAAGCAACTGCTTTGGCTGCAATGACATGCTCCAATGGGCCACCTTGAATGCCTGGGAAGATAGCTGAGTTAATTTTCTTAGCCAATTCTTCGTCATTTGTCAAAATCAATCCACCGCGAGGTCCACGCAAGGTCTTGTGGGTCGTTGTGGTTGTAATATCAGCATAAGGCACAGGGCTAGGATGGAGGCCTGCAGCGACTAATCCAGCGATGTGAGCCATATCTACCATAAGCTTGGCACCTACCGCATCAGCGATTTCACGGAATTTTGAAAAATCAATGATATGAGAGTAGGCTGAAGCACCCGCCACAATCAGCTTAGGCTGAACTTCTTTGGCCTGCTGGAGAATAGCATCAAAGTCCAGCAATTCAGTTTCTGGGTCAACGCTATAGGATACAAAATTATAAGTTTGTCCAGAGAAGCTGACTGATGCACCGTGTGTCAAGTGACCACCTGCAGACAAATCCATACCCATAACTGTATCACCTGGCTCAATCAAAGCCATATAAGCTGCACAATTAGCCTGACTACCTGAGTGAGGTTGCACATTGGCAAACTTAGCACCAAAGATTTCCTTGGCTCGTTCAATCGCAAGGCTCTCAATCACATCCACTACATCTGTACCACCATAGTAACGGCGACCTGGGTAACCTTCAGCATACTTATTGGTCAAAATAGAACCTTGAGCAGCCATGACAGCTTTAGAAACGACATTTTCTGAAGCAATCAGCTCAATATTATGTTGCTGACGTTCTTCTTCTTTTGCAACTGCTTCCCAAATCTCTGGGTCAAATGCTTTGTAGTCTTCTTGGTCAAAAATCATAAGGTGTCTCCCTTCTTTTGCGAAAATAGGACCCAAGGTCCTAAAAGTTAAAATTTTATACCATTTACTTGGGCGAGGATATCCTCGCGAGTAATCGCTCCCTGGCGTAAAATACGAGCCTTTTCTCCAGATAAGTCCAAGATGGTTGAATCCTGACCTGTCAAAGCAGCATCATCTTCTACTCCCGAGACTTGCTCTTGAAAATCCATCACAATCTGCTGAAAAGAAGTTCCACTAACTTTTCCAGAAAGATTGGCGGATGGACCAATCAAGGGACCGTACTTGCGAATCAAGTCCAGTGTAACCGAATGCTTAGGAATCCGAAAGCCAACAGTATCCATACCTGAGTTTATCCAAGTCGGCACTTGGTCATTGGCTTGGAGAATAATAGTCAGCGGCCCAGGCAGAAAGGCTTGGTAGAGTTGATTTAGGTAAGTGGGCTGATTCTTAGAAAAGGCATAAATCTCTTCTAAGCTAGCCACATTAAGATTAAGAGCCTTGTCGCGAGGTCTTCGCTTTAACTCATAGATTCGCTCAACCGCCTCTTCATTCAATGCCTGTGCAAAGAGGCCATAAACAGTTTCTGTTGGCAGGACAACTGCTCCGCCTGCTGCCAGAGTCTTTTCTATTTTATCCATTGTCCATCGCCACCATTCTATCTTTGCCAAATTGATCTTTCAGAACTCGGATTCGTTTTTGCGGGAAGAATTGTTTCAATAAATCCACGACACCGTCTCCTTGCTTGTAGCCAATCTCCAGATAGATTTTTCCTTTTTCTGTCAGATAGTCCCCTGCTTGCTCAGCTATTTTTCGGTAGATTGCATAGCCATTCTCTCCAGCAAAGAGAGCCATATGAGGTTCTGAGGCTAAGACGTTAAGTCCGACTTCGTCCTTATCCGCTTCTGAAATATAGGGCGGGTTGGAGACGATGATGTCAAATTTCCCTTGAATTGCATCCAAGCAGTCAGATTGGACAAAAGTGAGGCTGAGTCCACATGACTGAGCATTTTCTGCTGCCAAGGAAAGAGCATCTCTTGACAGATCAGAAGCAGTAATCTGCCAGTCTGGACGGCTATTTGCTAGTGCAAGAGCAATGGCTCCGCTACCTGTTCCGATATCCAAGACAAACAGAGATGTTTCAGGATTTTCTGACAAAATCAACTCCACCAGCTCTTCCGTCTCAGGCCTTGGAATCAACACTCGTTCATCAACTTTGAGATTCAGACCGTGAAAATCACTGCTACCAATGATATACTGGGCTGGCTTGTGAGCAAGCAGCTGATCTTGAATTGCTTTTAGCTGTTCACGGTCTTCTTGACTTACTTCTGCGCGAAGTTTAAGAACAAAATCGGTAAAGGAAAGCTGATTGAGCGCCCGATAAACGAAAGACAGGCTTTCTGCTTCTTCTCCCGCTGCTACTAGCTCCTGCTCTAGCTCAGCCAAATATTGAGCCAATGTCATTACTTATTCAACTCTTCTAGTTTTTGCGTTTGGTCATAGAGAACCAGAGCATCAACGACTTCATCCAGTTTGCCAGCTAAAATCGTGTCCAGCTTCTGTAGAGTCAAACCGATACGGTGATCTGTCACCCGGTTTTGCGGGAAATTATAGGTGCGAATCCGCTCTGAGCGATCACCAGTACCAATTGTGGACTTGCGCTCTGCATCCTGCTCATCTTGAGCAATTTGAGCAAAGTGGTCTGCTACACGAGCTCGGATGATTTTCATAGCCTTATCCCGGTTCTTCTGCTGGGTACGCTCTTCTTGCATTTCAACCTTGATATTAGTTGGTAAATGGACGATACGAACCGCAGTCGCAACCTTATTGACGTTCTGTCCACCAGCACCTGAGGCATGGTAGATGTCAACACGAAGATCTTTAGGATCAATATCATATTCTACTTCTTCAATTTCTGGCATAACCAAGACAGTTGCCGTAGAAGTATGAACGCGACCTTGGCTTTCGGTCACTGGAACCCGCTGTACTCGATGAGCTCCCGATTCATATTTAAGCTTTGAGTAGACCGACTGACCTGAGACCATAGCGACTACTTCCTTGATTCCACCTACACCATTATAAGAGGCCTCCATGACTTCGAAGCGCCAGCCTTGGCTTTCAGCGTATTTTTGATACATCTGCAAGAGGTCGCCAGCAAATAACTGCGCTTCGTCTCCTCCCGCTGCACCACGAATTTCAAGGATAATATTTTTATCATCATTTGGATCTTTGGGTAAAAGAAGAATTTTTAGTTTTTCTTCGTATTCTTCTTTTTCAGCCTTGGCATCTTTTAGCTCTTGCTTGGCCATTTCTTCCAAGTCAGCATCACCACCAGATTCCTTGATCATTTCTTCAGCATCGACAATGTTTTGGAGGACTTGTTTGTATTCGCGGTAAGCTGTCACCGTGTCACGAGTAGAAGCTTCTTCTTTCGAAAGCTCCATAAAACGCTTAGTATCAGATACCACATCAGGGTCACTGAGCAATTCTCCTAATTCTTCATAACGGTCTTCTACAGCTTGTAGTTGATCATAGATGTTCATAGATTTTTCATCATCTCCTTTATTTCTATCATTCAATTATTAATGTCTGGCTTAAAATAATGCTTGCGACAGACTGGGATATAAGTTTCATTACCACCGATTTGAATCTGTTCCCCGTCATATACTGGTTTTCCATGATCTGTTCGCAAAACCATAGTTGCTTTTCGTGAACAGTATTGGCAGATAGTCTTGATTTCCTCTATCTTATCAGCCAAGAGCAAGAGGTGTTTAGAACCTTCAAAGAGTTCATTGCGAAAATCATTTTTCAGGCCAAAGGCCATAACAGGAACATCTAGCTCATCCACCACCCTAGCCAAATCATAGACATGGTGGCGTTTTAAAAATTGAGCCTCATCGATTAAAATACAGTAAGGTTTTTCTGGTAATTTTTTTATATAGCCCAAAATATCTGTATCGTCTTCAATTGCCATCGCCTGGCGTTTCATACCAATTCGGCTTGATACATACCCAACACCGTCTCGAGTGTCAATCGCGCTGGTCATAATCACAACACCCTTGCCCTGTTCTTCATAGTTATGAGCAACTTTTAAGATCTCAATAGTCTTTCCTGAGTTCATTGTGCCGTATTTATAATATAATTGAGCCATAATCTCTAACTTTTTCTTCTACCATTCTATAAGTTAATCCATTTAATTGTACCATAATTGGACAAGCATTAAAACCTAAATTGTGATAAAATAATGTTAAGAAAATAAAGGAGGCAATCTAATGCCATTTGTTAGAATTGATTTATTTGAAGGCCGTACGCTCGAACAAAAGAAAGCTCTTGCTAAGGAAGTGACCGAGGCTGTTGTCAGAAATACTGGTGCTCCTCAATCTGCAGTCCATGTCATCATCAACGATATGCCAGAAGGAACATACTTCCCACAAGGTGAAATGCGTACAAAATAATCTATAACCGCTACTCAAGCGGTTTTTTTATTTGAAAAAGGCCGTAAATGTACTGACCCCAAAAGTTAGATATTAGAAATCTAACCTTTGGGGAGCAGTTCAAAAACAGCCTCTTATTTATTTTTTCGGTTTAAAACAGCGTTTAAAATAATTGCTATAAGACTGGCCATGACAATGCCATTTGAAAAGAACATCTGTAAACTAGAAGGCAGACTGTTAAAAAGGCTGCTTCCGTTTAAACCAACCCCAGCCGAAATAGAAACTGCTGCGATTAAAAAATTGTGTTCGTTGTGTTCGAAATCAACACGAGCCAAGATTTGCATCCCTTGAATTGAAACAAAGCCAAACATGACTAGCATCGCCCCACCCAAAACAGGATTAGGAATAATTTGAGCTAGAGCACCGAATTTTGGCACAAGCCCCAAAAGAACTAGGAATCCTGCTGCATAGTAGATTGGCAGACGAGTCTTAATTCCAGACAACTTAACCAAACCAACATTTTGAGAAAAACCTGTATAAGGGAAGGTATTGAAGATACCTCCAAGCAAGACTGCCAAACCCTCAGCCCTGTAACCATTACGTAGACGTTTGCTATCAATCGGATCTTTGGTAAGATCAGACAAGGCCAAATAGACTCCTGTTGACTCTACCATAGAAACTGTAGCAATAATACACATCATGGCAATCGAAGAAAATTCAAACTTGGGAGCACCAAAGTAGAAAGGTGTAGGAATATGAACAATTGGAGCCTGAGAAACAGGAGTAAGATCTACTAGCCCCATACAACCTGCAATAAAAGTCCCAATAACCAGACCAATCAAGATAGAAATAGATTTGACAAAGCCTTTAGTAAAGATATTAATTAGTAAAATAATGAGCACAGTAACAGCTGCTAAGATTAAACTTTGAGCAGTTGGTTTCTCAACATTATTTCCCATATTACCAATCGCAACTGGAATGAGAGTCAATCCAATAGTTGTAATGACAGACCCTGTCACAACTGACGGGAAAAGATCAGCAACCTTAGAGAAAACACCTGAAATCAAAACGACATAGATACCTGACACAATGAGGGCACCAAACATGGCACCACTTCCGTGACTTTGTCCAATCATAATTAAAGGCGCAACAGACTGGAAGGCTACTCCCAAAACGACAGGCAAGCCAATACCAAAGTATTTATTTAACTGTAATTGGAGGAAGGTTGCCACCCCACACATAAAGATATCTGTCGAAATTAAATAAGTCAGTTGTTCAGCAGAATATCCTAGAGCTCCAGCAATCATGATTGGAACCAAAATCGATCCCGAATACATAGCCAATAAGTGCTGCAAGCCAAGAACGGCTGCTTGCGAATGTTTTTCTTCTTTGTATTCCATCTTATGCGTCTGCCTTTCCAAATACAACTTTTCCATTTTCAAACTTTTCAATCCGAGCTAGAGAAACTACTCTTTGCCCATCATCTTCCAATAATTTTCTTCCAGATTGAAAAGACTTTTCGATGACAATTCCAATAGCTTCAACACTCGCTCCTGCTTGGCGAATGATTTCAACCAAACCTTTAGCCGCCTGTCCATTGGCTAAAAAATCATCAATCACTAATACCTTATCCGAAGGACTCAAGAATTTTCCGGCAATCGAAACCGTCGAAGTCACTTGCTTTGTGAATGAGTATACTTCAGCTGTTAAAATCCCCTCAGTCATAGTAATATTTTTAGCCTTTTTAGCAAAAATCATTGGAACACCTAGCGCCTCAGCAGTATAAACAGCTGGGGCGATTCCAGATGCTTCAATCGTCACGACCTTTGTAATTCCTGACTCACGGAACGTATCAGCAAATACCCGACCTATTTCTTTCATTAAAGTAAAATCAACCTGATGAGTCAAGAAAGAATCTACTTTAAGAATATTCTCTCCTAAAACATTTCCGTCACGGAGGATTCGTTCTTCTAATTTTTTCATCATATCTCCTTTTGAAAACTAAATAAGGACCTGCACAAAGCAAGTCCTCATACAACGACAGTAACCTGTCACAAAAGTAACAGGAAATTGTAAGACTCACTTATTGTTAGATGTTTGGCATCTTGTAGAGACCTTGCCCCAATCATTAGCAAGATAAATAAGTTTTTCTTTATTATACCTTAATGTGCATCGCCATTCCAGATAGAATTTTTAACGATAACATAGTCCACTCTAGTCAAACTGTGCAAATCACGACCACCTGCATAAGAAATCGAGCTTTGCAAGTCCTGCTCCATCTCAATCAAAGTATCCTGCAAATGGCCTTTGGCAGGCAGTAGAATCTTTTTGCCTTCAACATTTTTATAGGTACCCTTTTGGTACTCTGAAGCAGAACCATAATATTCTTTAAATTTATCACCATCGACTTCAATAGTCTCGCCCGGACTTTCAATATGACCTGCAAAGAGTGATCCGATCATAACCATACTAGCCCCAAAGCGAATAGACTTGGCAATATCTCCATGTGTCCGAATCCCACCATCAGCAATAATCGGCTTACGGGCAACCTTAGAACACCATCTCAAAGCTGATAATTGCCAACCACCTGTGCCAAAACCAGTCTTTACTTTGGTAATACAAACCTTACCTGGTCCAATCCCTACTTTTGTCGCGTCTGCTCCAGCGTTTTCCAGTTCACGAACCGCTTCGGGTGTACCAACATTACCAGCAATGACAAAAGTCTCAGGCAGTTCTTTTTTGATATGTTGGATCATCTTAATAACACTGTCAGAATGGCCATGAGCAATATCAATGGTGATATATTCAGGTGCATCTCCTTTCAGGCTACTGACAAAATCATATTCATAATCTTTAACACCAACCGAAATAGAAGCAATCAAGCCTTTTTCATGCATTCGTTTAACAAATGGCTTGCGCCCTTCTTCATCAAAACGATGCATAATATAAAAATACCCACCTCGAGCAAGCTCTTCCGCAACCGACTCATCAATAATCGTTTGCATATTAGACGGTACAACTGGCAAGCGGAAGGTGTGATTACCAAACTTCACTCGTGTATCTGCCTCAGATCGACTTTTAACCACACATTTTGCTGGGATGAGTTGGATATCTTCATAATCAAAAACTTGAAAATCATTTAGCATAGAGCTTTCCTCGCAATAATCTTTATTTAGACCTACCTATGCACTTTCGCATCGCTACGTCTTTCTTGACGTTTCCTAATGAAGTTTACCACAAAAATAAGATTTAGCAAAATTCTAAAGCTATTTAGCGAGTAATTGTTCGGATATCACGAACTTATATCAAACAAGAAAACTATTACATTTTATTAGGATTTCTTTTCGACTTGCTTCAAACGAATTTGATAAAGGATACCAGTGACAATCAAGCTGGCAATTAAGCCAATCCAGTAGCCATATGGACCAAATTTACAAATATTATCTAAAAATAATCCAAGCGGAAGAGCTACTCCCCAATAGCCAATAAGCCCAAGATAAAATGGTACAGTCGTATCCTTGTAGCCTCGAAGAATACCTTGTAGGGGAGCTGCAAAAGTATCTGCCAGTTGAAAGAATAGACTATAAGTTAAGAAGATGGAAGTCAGGGCAATAAACTCTGAGTTTGTACCATAAAGAGAGGCAACCTGATTTCGAAGTAAAAAGAGAAATACAAGCGTAAATCCTGAAATAAGCAAAGCCGTAACCCTTCCTAAGCGACAGTATTTTTTTACATCATCATAGCGTTTGGCACCTATTTCATAAGAAACTACAATCGCCATTGCCGAAGAGATCCCAGCGGGGAAGGCATACATAAGATTTGAAAAGTTCATGGCCGATTGATGGCTAGCAATCACCATTGATGGAAACTTGGCCATGATAAGCCCTACAACGGAAAAAATAACGACTTCAGCAAAAACAATTCCGCCAATTGGTAAACCAAGACGTAATCCCTCCTTAATTCCCTCAGCTACCACTTTTTGTCTTTTCCAAAGCTTATAAGATTTAACCTTTGGATGTCTGATTAAGATCAAGACAGAGATGAATAAGAGAACCCAGTAAGCTACAGAAGTTCCAAGACCAGCTCCTGCACCTCCCATTTCTGGAAAACCGAATGCACCATAGATTAAGGCGTAATTAAAACCAGCATTTAAAGGCAAAAGTAAAAGCATCAAATACATGGAGAGGCGAGTTAAACCAAGTGCATCTAAAAGTGAGCGTACGACACTAAAGAGTAAAAGCGGAATGATGCCTAGAGATAAATACATAAGATAATGCTTAGCCACTACTGCTACTTGATTTTCCAAAGACAAGCTGTCTAAAATTAGAGGAGCTCCAAAAAATACCAATATAAAAAGGACAATTGATAAGCCAAGCGACAGATAGATGAATTGATAAAAATCTGAGGCAATCTTTTTCTCATCGCCTTTTCCCAAATGATGCCCAACAATCGGCACCAAAGCCGATACAATCCCAGTTAAAAAAAGAAAAAAGGACTCCACAGACTTGTAGCCATAGACACACCAGCAAGATGGAGAGTATCATACTGTCCAGTCATGGTTGTATCTACGAATGACGCAGAATAATTTGCCAGCTGATAAATCAAGACGGGAATAAAAATCGAAAGAAATAACTTCAAGCGCTGGCTAAAATGATAGGTCTGATGCATAAAAATCTCCTCTAACCTTCTTTTCTCTAACTATACTATAAGCAAGGATGATAGTCAAAAAGAAAAAGGGTTAATCCCCTTTTTCTTTCTTTTCTTGCGAATCTGCATCTTTCTCATTATTGTTCATAGCATTTTTAAACTCTGAAAACATTTTTCCAATTGATTGTCCAAGCTCTGGTAAACGCTTGGGACCAAAAATTAGCAAGGCTCCTAGTACAATAATAATAAGACCTGGCGCTCCAATATCTCTTAAAATGCCCATTATTCACTCCTCTTTTCTTTCTTTTTGTATATATAATAGCTGAGCAACAGACTGACTTCATAAAGTAAAATCAAGGGAACTGTCATAGCTAAATCGCTGATAAAGTCGGCAGGTGTCAAAATAACTGCTAGGACTAACAAAATAAAGTAAGCATACCTTCTATATTGTACCAAAAAATGCGGTTTGAGCAAACCAAGTGACGTAAAGAATGATACTAGAACTGGCAATTCAAACAAGAAGCCAAGTGGAATCGTTGTATGAAAGAGAAAGGCCAGATAATTTGGGGCGGTAAGCTGTGTCTCAAACAATCCCTCTCCCAGTGAAAGCAGGACTTGTAAAATAGCTGGACTAACAAAATAAAAACCAAAAGACAAGCCCAAAACAAAACAGATAAAGGTCGCCGGTATGTAGGCAAAAATCGCTTTCGATTCCCTTGAAGTCAGAGCTGGCCTCACAAACTGCCAAATTTGATAAACCATAAAAGGCAAGGTCACACTAAAAGCTAGCAGGCTAGACAAGCTGACGTAAATCCAAAGAATATCATTCGGTCCTAAGACAAGCAACTTCTTTTCAAATCCAGTAGTCAACCAGCTATAAATATCACCTGCGTAGATAAAACCAAGTAAGAATACCAAAAGAAAGCAAGCTAAAGTCCAAATAAAGCGTCTACGAAACTCTGTCAAGTGTTCTACGATAGTTTGTTTTTTATGATCCATGGCTATTCTCACGATTCTTCCATGTAATGATAAGTACAATAACTACAAAAATCAATTGACAAGTTACAACTTCCAGACTTGGATAAATTCCAGCCCAATCAATCGACGTGAAACCATTCATCAGATGACTTGGTAAAATGTTAGTTAGCTGGAGAGCATGGATACTAACCCCCAGCATTTTAAATGCCAGAGCATAAATGAGCCAAGTCAGAATCAAGAAAATTCGATGTGGTTTGAAATAAGCAGAAGCTTTATTCATAACTAAAGCAAGAACAAACAAAACAAGAAATGCCAGTCCTATCCCTAGGAAAAAGCCTGCCTTATCAATCCTAGGATAGATTCCCGCATAAAACAGAATCGTCTCTGCCCCTTCTCGAAATACAGCGAGAAAACTAAGTGCAAACATAGAAATGAAACTTCCAGTAGCTGTGACAGCCTTCATCTGGCTTTCCATAAAGTCATTCCACTTTTTAATTGAGGACTTGCTATGCAGCCAAATACCGACCAAAATCATCATTAAGACTGCAAAAATCCCGACTGCTCCTTCGATAATCTCACGATTAGAACCTGACGATACTGCTGGGAAAAGGAATTGAAGCAAGACAGCAATAGCTAAGCTTGCCAAAATCCCCATAACTGCTCCTGTATAAACCCACTTTAGTCCTTTATTCATCTTAGCTGCTTTTAGTGTCGTGACAAGAGCCATAACGATCAAGAGTGCCTCTACTCCTTCTCTCAAAAGAATGAGCATAGCATCAAAAAAGTTATAGGATGCACTCGTATCAATCTGCGACAAATCATTTATTAAGGCCTGTAGCTGATCTTGATATTCCTTTTCACTTCCCTTAACCATGATGACTGGAGTTTCACTCTCGACTCGAGTATAGAGACTAGGATTGCGCGTGCTAACGTCTCCTTCAATGCTTGGCCAGATAGTGATGAATTTTTTCATATTTGAGCTAGCTTCTTGAGTTTTTCCAGCTTTAAATTCATCCAAGGCTTTTTCAAGTAACTGGATGCCATCTTTTAAAGTGAGATTTCCTTCAGTAGTAGCAAGCTCTTCGCCTTTTACAAAACTATCGATAGCAGTCTTTAAATCATCAAAAGAAGATTGAACACTTGAAAAATCAACTGGCTCAGTCTCGATTGCACTTCGTAAAAAAGAAATAGCAGTCTCAATCCTACCATAGTGGGCAGTACTATTGTCACGAACAACACCTTCATTCACCGTCCAGGTTGAGTTCATTTTTTTATAAGCTGAACGAGTTTGTTCAAGATTCTTTGCTGAAATAGCTGCCTGTAAATCTGCAAATCTTGACTCTAACCGACTAACTAACTTTTCTTTTTCAGCCTTAAGGTCAACTGGGTGTTGCTCCTTATCAAACTTTAAGAGCTCAGACGAAATCGTGGTTAAGTTTTCCTTAGTCACCTCATTTATTGTCAATGCTTTGCTAACTTCTTTACCAGCTGGTGAATCGTGATTCTCTAATTGTTCAAATCCTTCCTTTATCTCAGCAACCAATTGCTTCGCCTTAGCCTGGTTGCCTTGCTCTACAGCTCTTGTAGCATCCGTTACCTTTACAAAAAGCTGACTAAATGCTTCTTCTGCAAAAACAGGTTTGGCGAAAAAAAGGAATGCAACCGCTAAGATAATTAGGAGTTTATTCAAATAATTTTTGACCAAGATACTCTCCTTTTTTTACACCAGCAAAGCAAGCAAAGAGGCCACTACCAATATGTGTTACATATTCATTCATCTTGTCCTGAGCTCCAAGATTAGTCTGTACTTTTACAAAACTATCCGGATTCTTTTGGAAGGCAAGAAAAAGAAGACCTGTATCAAACTGACCTGTTTTCTCGACGATTCCATCGGAATAAGAATAAGATCGACGATAGATTGGTTTGTTTACTTCTTTAGCTAAGCGAACGTGAGAATCGACCGGTAAGAGATCTAAATCAACCTCATCAAATTCATCTTCCTTACCAAACGGAGCCCCACTTTCTTTATAACGACCAAATGTATTTTCCTGCTCCTGTAGGTTTGTCCGATCCCAAGTCTCAAGAAACATTTGAATACGACGAACAGCCATATAAGTGCCACCTTTCATCCAGTCGTCACTATCAGTCCAGATTACTTTATCAAAATCCTTTTCTTTGGTCACATTGGCAGTTCCATCCTTAAAGCCAAAAAGATTTCTAGGTGTTGACATACGGTCGCCAATCGCTGCAAAACCTGATTGACTCCATTTCATGGTAACAGTATTTCTGGCCTTACGAACTAGATTTCTGACTGCATGAAAAGCTACTTGTTCATCATCAGCGCAAGCTTGGATTACAATATCACCACCCGTGTACTTTTCTTGCAATTGCTCTTTTGGAAATGGGGGTAAGTCACGAAATTCTTTAGGACGCTTCTTTTCCAAGCCCATTTTTTTCAAAAAATCAGCTGACACACCAAAAGTAAGAGTCAGACGATAGGGATTTAGACCCACTGTTTCACCAGTGTCGCTAGGTGGCAAAAGGGCATTGGAACCATCTTTTTTGACTAGTTCTCCATCCACCAACTTACTACTATAATCAGTCCAGTCCTTAAACATTTGAATAACTTCTTCTTTGTCGGTACTATGTAAATCAAGCACTACAAAATAGATATTTTTTTGCATTGGAGTCGTAATTCCTGCTTGATGCTCACCGTAAAAGCTGATTTCTTCGCCACCATCGGAAATTTTCTTTTCTTCTTGTGCTTTATTAGCGAAAAAAGCAGAGGCACCAGAAACACCCAGTGCTAGACCAGCGCCTCCAATCCCTGCTTTTTTAAGAAATTCACGACGGTCCATCTTTTTTTCAAACCATTTTTCGTCGTTTGTCATATCATTACTTCCCGTTTAAAATAACTCCCATTTGGGACAGAGGTTCACCAAGTTTTGTAACTGCTTCAGCTAATTCTTTAGTGTCCTCTTTAGTTAAGTCGGTATATAGCTTATAGTGCTGACTATCTGTCATATGTTTATCCAAGAGGCTATTAACATTTTTAAATTCTTTTTCTAAAGAAGCTACAAGCTTTTCGTCTTTATTCTTGATAAGTGGTTTAAAAAGTTGGAAAATTTTCTCAGCACCCTCAATATTTGCACGGAAATCGTACAAGTCTGTATGAGAGTAGATTTCTTCTTCACCAGTAATCTTGCTTGTTGCGACTTCATTTAATAAGTCAACAGCACCAGTCAGCATCATATCAGGAGTAACCTCTACTGTTGCAACTTTCGCCTTCAATTCTTTAATATCATTAACCAATTGATTAGCATAAGTTTCTGTTCCAGAAGTGGTATTTTGTTCCCACAAGATTTTTTCAATACGGTGGAATCCTGACCATCCTTCTTCAGTCTTGTTCTCGTCCATATAATCTGCTAAACGAAAATCAATTTTTACATCAGACTCACCAAAACTTTCAGCAATCGGTTCTGATCGCTCATAGCTCATTCGAATAAGTGGATAGATTTTCTTTGCTTCGTCAAGCTTTCCTTCCTTAAGAAGAGAGGCGAATTTTTCAGTATCAGTCAGCAACTGATCAATTTGTCCTTCCACAAAAGTCTTATATTCCGACGTAGCCTTATCTAAAGCCTTCTTATCATTAGACGATAAGGTCACTTTTGCTTCACTACTACTTGAAGAAGTTTTGCTTGTGTTTGTATTTGCAGAACAAGCTGTCATGAGAACAGCTGCTGAAAATAGGACAAGTCCCATTTTTTTCATGGCCTATCTCCTTTAAATTATAAATAATGTTCAAAAAATTATATCAAATTTTTTCTCATTTTTCAATAAATTGTCAGATAATTTAATCCAAATGAAAATCCCTTGTTAATTTCAAAGAACAAGGGATTCATACTCACAATAATAAGTCTTTTATTTTTCCGATTTCATGTTGTTTAACGACCAAATAAATCGTATCACCCAGGTAGAGTTTAGTACTGCCGTTAACAGTATTCTTCTTACCTTTATGAATATTCATAACAATCAGAATATCTGGCGGAAGATTTAAATCCCTCACCTGCCTGTTCGAAATTTTTTCGGAAACAGGAATTTCTATTAAAGTAGTCTCTCCATCATCTCCTATGTTATCTGGAAGCATTCTTTCTAACATGGCTTCATAGACTGGTGCTCCACCTAGGAGATCCATTATGATATAGGCTGTTAAGGTAACGATTGCTATAGGCATTAGATTTCTGATATCGCCCACCATCTCAGTCACTAAGATCATGGCTGTCAAGGGAGCTTTTGATATTGCACCAAAATAACCACTCATGCCTAAAATGATAAAAATTGGAAATTGATTCCAACTAACAAGCCCAAACTGCACACAGATATTTCCAACAATCGCTCCTAATAGAGATCCCAGTGCTAAAATCGGAAGAAAAATACCGCCTGGCAAACCACTTCCATAAGAGATCATACTCCAAATAAATCGAATAAGAAAGAAAGCAATAAGGCTTGTAAGTAAGTAATTATGTGAATGCAAGGAGAGAATCAATTGATTCCCTCCTCCTAAAATTTGAGGCAAAAAATAACCAAGAGGTATAATCAAGACAAAGGCCACTGCCGGGTAGTAGTTCGGTGATAAATGTAAAATCTTACCGATTTTTTTATACAAGTCTGGCATATACAGGACAACTTTTTCGTAAACATAACCTGAAATTCCCAAGAAAAGGCCCATAAGTAAATAAATCCAATACTGTTCTAATTGCATAGCTGGAATATTATCAGGCATATCTAAAACAGGCGTAAGTCCGAAGATCACCAGAGAAACAAAATTTGCTACCAAACTAGCTACCAGAGTTGAGATCCAAAATAGTTTTGAAAAATGGCGATAAACTTCTTCGACCACAAACAATAAACCCGCTATCGGAGCATTGAAGGCAGCAGCCAGACCAGCTGCAGCTCCACTAGCAATCAAAACCCTTTCTTCAACGGGACTAAGCTTAAGCCATTTTGCTAGCCCTTTACCTCCAACAGCCCCTAGTTGAATACTAGGTCCTTCCCTACCTAACATGAGACCACTTGAAATTGCTAAAAAGCCAGCAAGAAATTTTTTCCATAATACACTCCACCAGTCCAAGGACATGAGCCCCTTCAGCTCAGCCTCAACTTGAGGAATACCCGACCCTTTAATATTCTTTTCAGACTTCATTAGCCAAGCAACCAAAAACATAATAAGTAGGTAAAGGATTAAAATTATTACTAGAAAAATTAAATTTTCATGGCTTTTTTCATACAAGGATTGAATCCAATGAAAACTCTTCTCAATCATGAGGCGAAAAAGACCTACAATACCTCCAACAAACAAGCCCACTAAAATCCCACGAAAAACTTGAGAAATAATAGAACTATTTGCCGACTGGAACTCTCTTTCAGGAAGAGATTGAACTACTTTTTCTTCCATATCTTCTCCTACCCTTTTTAAAACTATTGTACCATATTTTAAAATGGAGCTAAACTATTTTTAAAAGTGGATCTGACAAGCAAAAAGCTCCTCAAAAAGGAGCTTTCTTCGTTTTATTCAGCTGAAAGTGCAGCCATAGTGATGTAATTATATGGCTTGTTGAAGTGTGGCAAGAAGAACAAGTCCATAAGAGCAAGCTTATCTATTGTTACTTGTTCTTGAATTGCTAATGAGAACATGTGGATACCCATTGAAATTGAGATATCGCGAGAAACCATTTGTGCCCCTAAAACAATACGAGTATCCTTGTCATAAACGATTTTCAATGCTACTTCATGGTTATCGTGCTTGATGAATTCTGGTTTTTGCAAGTCGTTGAAACCAGTTTCTACTGCATTATAACCTGCTGCTTTCGCTTTTTCAAGAGTTAAACCAGTTGACACCATATGAAGGCCGTAGATTGAAATACCATTTGAACCTTGAACACCGATTCCTTCCAATTCATGTCCGCAAGCATTGTGTGCACCCACGATACCAGAACGAACAGCATTTGATGCTAAAGCAATGTAGCTTGTTTCTTGACGAGCATTGTCGTAAATCGTTGCACAGTCACCAATAGCAAATACACCTGGGATTGAAGTTTCCTGTTTCTTATCTACAAGGAAAGCTCCGTTTCGGAACAATTCAATCTTTCCTGCTCCCAATTCTGTATTTGGACGGAAACCAACAGCAAGAACAACCATGTCTACATCAAATGTTTCTTTATCAGTTACTAAGCGTTCAACCTTACCATCGCCTTCAACTGCCTGTACAGTTTGACCAAGCGCTAAGCGAATATTATGGTCTTCCAAGTTCTTAGCCATCATTTGAGTAAAGTCTTTATCATAGTATCCATTCAAGACAGTATCTACGATGTCAACCAAAATAACTTCTTTTCCAAGACGCTCAAAAGCTTCAGCAAGTTCAACACCTATGTAACCACCACCAACTACAGCAACACGCTCAATATGTTTACTCTTGTCTTGAAGTTTTTCAATAACTTCCTCTGCATTTTGGTATAGTTTTACAAATTGAAGATTTTCAAGAGTTGCTTTGAATTCACGATTTCCTTCTACAATTTCAGCACCTTTGATTGGAGGAATGATTGGAGTAGAACCTGTTGCAAAAATTAACTTTTCATAAGATTCAATATGTTCTTTACCATCTACTAAAGCTGTAACTTCTTTTTTATCATAATCAATTGAAAGAACCGGAGCATTCATGTGAACTGTTGCGCCTTTTGCTTCTAACTTTTCTTTATCAGAGTAAAATAGGCCCTCAGCTCCATCGATTTGCTTTCCAATCCAAAGAGCCATACCACAACCAAGGAAAGAAATGTTTGAATTTTGGTCAAAAACTACAATTTCATTTTCTGAACCATAATTATCAAGCATAGTATTAATACATGCTGTACCTGCGTGGTTAGCACCTACTACAACAATTTTACTCATAGAATAAATCCACCTTTAAAATTTAATTTACCAGAGTATTATACCATCAATCTGTTAGCGGTTTCAACAAAAATGCTCATTAATTTTCAATTTTCTAAAAATCATATAAAACATCAAGTCATAGACCTTCATTAAAAATCAGATCAACAGTAGGGTTATCTGCAAAGAAAGCTACTTATTTTTTCTGAAAATATATAAAATTCATTTGTGAAAACGTTGTCTTTTTGATATACTAATAAAGTAGATTATGAACTATTTAGGAAAGGTTGTGATAAAAGTGGATCTCACTTCTAGATCCATTCGTTTAATGGGATCAACAATTAGCATTTCTATTTTACATGAGAATGCTGACTTTCTTCTAGATGAGGGTTTTTCCTTATTAAAAATATACGAAAATCGTTTCAGCGCTAATGATGACAGCTCAGAACTAATGCAGGTCAACCACGCTGCTGGAAAAGAGCCGATCTGTGTTCATCCTGATTTGTTCGAGCTAATAGAACTAGGAAAAAAACACAGTCTTATTCCAGGCAGTCATCTAAATATCACTATTGGACCCCTTATCCAAACTTGGCGTATTGGTTTTAAAGATGCCAGAGTTCCGAGTGATTCTGAGATTGAAAAGGTTCTTTCCTTGACCAATCCCGAAAATATTGAATTAGATCCAATATCCCGTTCAGTATTTTTGAAACAGTCTGGGATGAAGATTGACCTTGGTGCCCTCGCTAAAGGATATATCGCTGATAAAATCTCCCATTTCCTAAAAGAAAAAGGTGTCACTTCTGCTCTCATTAATCTTGGAGGGAATATCCTGACTATTGGTCAGAACCAACAAAATAATCGTTTATGGCGCATCGGAATTCAGAATCCAAAACTAGCTCGCGGAAACAACTTAGCCTTGCTGTCCATCCAAGACCAGTCTGTTGTTACTTCCGGGATTTATGAAAGAAAACTGAAAGCAAACGGCAAAGTCTATCATCATATTTTCGATCGAAACACTGGCTATCCAATTGATAATCAGTTAGCCAGTCTCACCATTGTTTCAGATAAATCAGTTGATGGAGAAATATGGACAACACGCTTATTTGGTGACAGCCCTAGTTCTATCTTAGAAAAAGTTGAGCAAGAAAATGGAATCGAAGCCTTCGTTATTACAGAAGATAATCAAATTTTTTATTCATCTGGTCTTACCCCAGAAATTATATCCTAAATCCAGAAAGGAACCTACTATGTTAAAACTTATCGCAATTGTTGGAACAAATTCTAAACGTTCCACAAACCGGCAACTTCTTCAATATATGTCTAAGCACTTTGCTGACAAGGCTGAAATCGAGCTGGTAGAAATTAAAGATATCCCAATGTTTAATAAACCTGCTGATAGAAGCGTGCCTGAGTTAGTATCAGAAATTGCCGAGAAAATCGATGCAGCAGACGGTGTACTCATTGGAACACCTGAGTACGACCACTCTATTCCAGCTGTACTCATGAATGCTCTAGCTTGGCTTTCTTATGGCATCTATCCCTTGCTGAACAAGCCGGTCATGATTACTGGTGCTTCTTATGGTACTCTTGGTTCCTCTCGTGCCCAGTTACAGCTCCGTCAAATTTTGAACGCTCCAGAAATCAAGGCAAATGTACTTCCAGATGAGTTCTTGCTCTCACATTCTCTTCAAGCTTTTGACCCAAGCGGGGATTTGGTGGATCTTGATGTTGTCAAAAAATTGGATGCTATCTTTGATGACTTCCGTATCTTTGTCAAAATCACTGACAAATTGCGCAACGCTCAAGAATTGCTTCGCAAAGATGCTGAAGAATTTGACTGGGAAAAATTGTAAGATAGGAGACTGAAAGAATGAAATTTGTTGGAATTGTAGGATCAAACTACGAACAATCATATAACCGAAAATTATTGGAATTCATCCGTCGCCAGTTCAAAATTAAATTTGAATTGGAAGTCTTAGAAATCGATGAAGTCCCAATGTTTAACCAGGATGAAAAATGGGATGAAAGCTTCCAATTGCGTTATTTGTATAACAAAATCACACGTGCAGACGGCGTCATCATCGCAACTCCTGAGCACAATCATACTATCAGCGCTCCTTTGAAAAGTGTCTTAGAATGGCTCTCTTACGAGGTTCATCCGTTCGAAAACAAGCCTGTTATGATCGTAGGGGCTTCTTACTACGACCAAGGGACTTCACGTGCCCAAGTTCACCTGCGTAAAATCTTAGACGCTCCAGGTGTAAATGCTTATACTTTACCTGGTAATGAATTTCTTCTAGGAAAAGCAAAAGAAGCCTTTGATAACAACGGTAATATCACTAACGAAGGAACTGTGAATTTCCTTGAATCATGCTTAGATAACTTTATCAAATATGTAGAGGTGGTTTCAAAATTGAAAAAACCAAAACCAATTGAACCTGAAGACTTAGATTGTGGAAAACCAATCGCTACAACGATTACAGAAGTTGATCCGGATGATCCAGAATGGGTAGAAAAAGTTGCAGAAATCACTGGCGCTGTTTCTGGAGATACTTATGTCAAACTTGACCATGGTATCTTGACTGTTAACCAGATTGATATGTTCTTGAAAGCTATGCCGTTTGAATTGACATACGCTGACGATAACAACCAATTCCTCTACTACAACAACGCTCACCAAGATCCAGACACCATGTTTGCCAAACGCGTGCCACCTCAATCAGGTAGTCGTATGTCAACCGTTCATGGTTCTCTTCCACCAGCACGTATGAAGAATGTGGAGTGGGTTATCGGAACACTTCGCAACGGAAACCAAGAATACGTCCGAACTATTGTTCCTGGTTCTCCTGCAGGTGTTATCAACACCCACAACTACCAAGCAATGTACTATCCTGATGGATCATACGCTGGTATCAATGAAATTGTCTTTAATTTCCAACCATGGCTCGACTGGTACTTAAAAGAAACTGGTCAACGTTTGGTTGGAGGTAGCGGACCATTTGCTCCTGCTGGTGGTCATGGAGATGCCGATGCTACTTCTGGTGCTTCTGATGCTGGCGGTCACGGAGATGGTGGAGGGGGTGCCGATGCCTCTTCTGGCGCAAGTGCTTAAGTAAAAAAAGAATGGAAATTTTATCCATTCTTTTTTATATTCTAGTTACTTCATTTCTTTAAAGGCAGCTTCAGCATTTTCATTACTAATAGCTCCAAATTGGATTTTACCAATTTTTCCTTGACTATCAATCAAGATTTCTGTTGGAATACTTCTAATCTGATAGGCCTGGAAGGTAGTTGCTTGACTATCATATAAAACTGGAACATCTTTATAGCCCTGCTCTTCAAACCATTTAGGGAAGTCTGTTTCAGACTTTTCACCCTGGATTCCTGGGGCGATGACACTTAAAATTTCGAAATCGCGGTCTTTCTTTCCAGCCAATTCTATTAGTTCTGGCATACTTTTCTTACATGGTCCACACCAAGAAGCCCAGAATT
The DNA here is from genome assembly GCF_041432475.1 of Streptococcus sp. 27098_8_75. Taxonomy (NCBI): domain Bacteria; kingdom Bacillati; phylum Bacillota; class Bacilli; order Lactobacillales; family Streptococcaceae; genus Streptococcus; species Streptococcus sp. 27098_8_75. Next base: position 9,110 of record NZ_JAPVZR010000002.1, on the reverse strand, counting down.
TCAAGTAAACTTTTTTTCCTTTATAATCAGATAACTTAACAGTTTTTCCGTCCATAGACTTCAAAGTAAAGTCAGGAGCTTCCTGACCGACAGCTATCTGACCTACAGCATTCTGTGTAGCTTGATTGCTACTGCTTTTTGTTTCCATTCCCATCTCGTCAGAGCAAGCAGTTAAAAACACTGCAGCTAACAAACCAACACCAAAAGTTAAATATTTTTTCATCACTTTCTCCTTTTATTAGAAAATATCAAATCCCAAAACATCAAAAATTTTTTTCAATTGTTTACGGCACTAACACTTATCCAAATAACCCCGACAAGGCGTTCAACTGCCCAAGCATGAGCAAGATCCCCATCAGAATAATAATAGCACCACCGATTTTTTTCAGAAGCCCCATATAAGGTTTAATTTTATTAAAATACTGCATAACAAAACTTGAAGCCAGAGCTAGAATAAGGAAAGGTAAGGCCATACCCAAGGTATAAATCAAGGTCAGAATAGCTCCCTGAAAAGCACCATTCCCTCCTGAAGCAGCCAGCGCTAAGACTGAACTTAGAATAGGACCAATACACGGAGTCCAACCAAAACTAAAAGTAATTCCCAATACAAATGCTGAAAGAAACTCGTTACGTTTACTATCTTTCTTAAAGGCGACATTTTTTTGCATTTGCAAGGGTTTAATATTGATTAATTCCATTTGGTGGACACCAAGTAGAATAATGATGATCCCCATAACATAGCGGAACCAAGATGAATTAATAATTGCTCCTAAAAAACCCGCCCCAAATCCTAAAATGAAGAAAACACATGATATTCCCGCTATAAAACAAAGAGTCTTAACAAGTCCATACCAGGCGATTTCTCTGCCTAAAAATCGAACCGTTCTGGGCTTATCTTCTGAATCTAATAAGATTCCGATATACACCGGAAGTAAGGGAAAAATACAGGGAGAGAAAAATGACAGCACTCCCGCTAAAAAAACTGAAACTGAGAAAAGTAAGCTTTCCATCATCCATCCTTCTTTTTTATTATGTTACTTAACAGAGATGAGAAATGAATTTTCTCAATAACTCTACTAGTTTTTTATAAACAATTTAGAGCTTTATTACAAAGTTCAACTGTTCTATAAACCATTATAAATGAAAGCGGATTATTTTTCACAAATTTGCTACGGTATTTTTTTATCATTTTCGTTCTAGCAAAATGATGAATTTTATTTAGAAAGTTTTTAAACAGAAAAAGCCGGAAAAATTCTTTCCGACTATATGTCATTTTATTCAATAAACGACTATTTATCATTGGATAGTGGCAGATATATTTTGATCAGAGTAAAGATATCTTGCTCCGACTGAATCTCCATATGGTAGTCTTCTCCAAACTGCAATCTTAAGCGTTGATCAACATTTTTGAGACCAACCCCACCTATGCGAAGAAGAGTCTTTTCCTCTGAATTTTGGGGATCAAAGCCACGGCCGTTATCATAGATAGACAGTATCAGCTGCCCCTCTTCTTCTGCTGACGTCACCCGAATCACGCCTTGTCGGTCAATTTCTTTGATGCCATGGTAGATGGCATTTTCAACCAAAGGCTGAAGTACTAGCTTGGGCAGTTTATAATCAGCTATAGATTCATCCTCTTCAATCTCATATTGGAGCTTGTCACCATAGCGCTGCTTTTGGATAAAGAGATACTGACGAACGTGATCAATCTCATCTTTGAGAGCAATCTGTTCGTGTCCTTGATTGAGTGCCAAGCGGAAATACTGAGCGAGTGATTTTGTTACCTCAACAACACGCTTGCTATCATTAAACTCAGCCATCCAGACAATCGTATCTAAAGTATTATAAAGGAAATGAGGATTAATTTGAGCTGAGAGAGCTCGGAGCTCATAGCGACGAACATTTTGTTCTTCAGTCTTGACAGCTTCCATTAGTTGTTCGATTTGATCCAGCATTTTATTGAACTGCTGAGCCAAGTCAACCAACTCTGGAGAACCCTTAGCCTCCGCTCGCAAATTTGAGTCACCTGCCCCAATCTTCAGAATGACTGTTTGTAGATTCTGGAGAGGCTTAATCCACAAACGCAGAACAAACCAAATACCAATCAAGCACAACAGGAGTGCTAAAACGCCCATTCCCACAAAAGAATAAAGCATTTGTGACTGAAGCATCTGTAATTGCTCTAATGAGGCAACGCCAATTAAAGTCCAATCACTATCTGGAATATCAATCTGGTAAACAAAGGCCTGCTTCTGGTCTGCATAACCATCCTTGACTGAGATATAGGGCTGCATCGCTTTCATTTCCTGACTGGAGGAATAAACACTCTTCTTAGGATGATAGACAAATTCATGCTGGCTATTAACAATAAAGCTAAAGCCCTTCTTTCCTAGCTGAAGCTGATCCAGATAGGCTTTGAGACTCTTATAGCCGATATCCAGACGTAAAACACCGAGATTCTGCCCTGCTTCATCCACTACCTCCTGAGTGACAGAAACAACCCACTTCTCCTTCTCTGATGACAGAGACTCTTTGCGAGCAGGAGTCAAAACAGGCATGGCTCTGGTATGGACAGCTTCCTGATACCATTTTTCATTCATCATATCAGAAGATGTCTGCATGCTGATTTGAGAATCTGTCGAGACCACGCGCCCGTCCTTGGTAACTAATACTGCCGACACTAAATCTGGATCTGTTTCAATGATAGTTTTCATCAAAGTTTGAACAGGAGTTTCACTGCTTTCTTGATTCTGAGCAAACTTACGAATCGCTTCTTCCTTGCTCAGTGTGGAGGTGGTTTGTTTTAATTTCTGCAAATAGGAAGCAATGAACTGCCCGCTTTGCTCCATACTATTGCGCGTCGTTCTCTCTGTCAGCTGCCGAATGGTCCCTGAGCTAGTCTGATAATAAAGGCTCCCAACAAGTCCCAAGAGTACAAGAACCAGAAGAAAGATATAAACGATCAACTGGATAAGAAGCGGATAGCGTTTCATTTCTCCTCTCCTTTTTTAAACTGTCTAGGCGTCAGCCCTACCACTTGCTTGAAGCGCTGAGAAAAATAGTTCATATCTTCAAAACCCACCTGCTCTGCTATTTCATAAATCTTCAAATCAGTAGTCAGGAGTAAGAGTTTTGCTTTTTTCATCCGTTCTTGAATCAAATAATCTTGAAAGGGTAAGCCTAGTTCTTTTTTTATGAGAACACTTAGGTAAGATGGACTAAATCCTAGTTGAAAAGCCAAACTTTTCAGACTTAATTCTGGATCAGCCAGTTGTGCATGAATGGCTTCTTCCATCTCAGAGTGCTGTCCTTGATCGACCAAATTTTGAATCTGGGCTTTTTTTCGTTCCTTATCAAGCTTGGCCTGAACCTTGTCCAACATTTCCTCAACATCTGTCTTGGAAAAAGGCTTAAGAAGATAGTCATCTGCACCTAGTTTAATGGCTGTCCTAGCATAATCAAAGTCATCATAACCTGTCAGGAAAACAATATGACACTTAGGAGCCTTTTCTCTGGCTAGCTTGGCTAGTTCAAGGCCATTCATCAGTGGCATATTGATATCGGTCAGCAGAATGTCAACAGGATTTTTCTGAAATTTTTGCCAAGCTTCTCTTCCATTTTCAGCCTGGGCAATGACTTGCATGCCAAACTGTTCATAGTTTACTAAGGACGCAATTCCCTGTCTTACCAGATACTCATCCTCTACAATCATAATTGAATACACAAGATTCAACTCCTTATTTATACTGGATTTATTATAGCAAATTTCCAATCAAAATGCTCTTAAACATAATCCAAAAGATAACCGTAGCCCTTCTCCTCCATCTCAGCTTTTGGAATGAACTTGATTGACAAACTATTAATACAATAGCGTAAGCCCCCCTTGTCCTTAGGTCCGTCTGTAAAAACATGACCCAGATGTGAATTTCCAACACGACTGCGAACTTCCGTTCGTGTCATATTGAAGCTCTTGTCTTCTTTGTAAGTTGCAACATCAGGACTGATAGGACGGGTGAAACTTGGCCAACCACAACCTGAATCAAATTTATCCTTTGATGAAAAGAGAGGCTCGCCTGTCACCACATCCACATAGATACCAGCATCGAACTTATCCCAATAGCGGTTAGAAAAGGCCCGCTCTGTGTCATTCTTTTGTGTGACTGCGTATTCTTCAGGAGAGAGCTTGGACTTAATCTCTTCATCACTGGGCTTAGTATAACGATTAGCATCAATAACAGGGTAGGCGGCTTGATTAACATCAATATGGCAATATCCATTAGGATTCTTTTTTAGGTAATCCTGATGATAGTTTTCAGCCTTAACATAGTTTTTTAATGGTTCTTTCTCAACAGCTAGAGGTTTATCGTACTTCTTAGCCACTTCATCAAAAACTTGATTGATAGTATTCAAATCTGCTTCATCCTTATAATAAACACCTGTTCGATATTGTGTACCTTGATCATTACCTTGTTTATTTTTAGAAGTTGGGTCAATAATACGGAAATAATGAAGTAAGATTTCTTTGAGAGATATCTTTTTAACGTTATAGGTGATTTTTACCGTCTCTGCATGACCAGTTTGAGAAACCAATTCATATTTGGTCGTGTCACCCTTACCATTTGCATAGCCGGACTCAGCATCAATGACACCTGGTACTCTAGAGAAATATTCTTCTACACCCCAGAAACAGCCACCTGCCAGATAGATTACCCGCTTATCAGCTTCTTTAACATCTTCTTTCTTTTTCTTTACTACTTCAGTCTTACTCATTGAGGCTTTTTTGATTTGCTCCGCATTGGCATGTGAAGAGTCAATTGACATAGATCCTCTAATCAAGAAAAAGAGTCCAAAACAGAGCAGAAAAGCGAGTATAAACATAATCATCTTCCATTTTGATTCCATTTTGTTACACCTCGTCTTTACTTAATTTCTTTCAGTGTTTTCTCAATATCTTCCTTGCTCATGTAGCCAATATGTGTCTTGGCAAGTGAACCGTCACTGCCTACGAAAAGTGCAGATGGATAAGAGCGAATACCGTATTCTTTCAGCAATTCTCCCTTGGTGTCCATGAGAACAGGGAAGTCTTTGTAATCCAAAGACTTGTACCATTTTTTAAAATCTTCGGCTGATTTTTCACCATTAAACGTTGGAGACACAACCGATAGAACAACATAGTCTTTCCCTTCCTGCTCCTTGGCCAGATCATTGGTATCGCCAAGAGTAGATAAGCAGATAGAGCACCAGGAAGCCCAAAATTTCAAATAGACTTTCTTTCCTTTAAAATCAGACAGTTTGTAGGTCTTTCCATCCACTCCTTGCAGACTAAAGTCTTTAGCCATCTTAGAAGATTGGTCAGAATCCTTCTTTGTTGTCATACTGCTTTTATCGTTAGTGGAGGCTTCTGATTCCATCTTCTGATTTGAACAAGCACCCAATAAGCCTGCACAAAGCAAACCCAGAGTTAATACAGTAATTTTTTTCATAGCTTTCCATCCTCTCAAAATAAGGAGAAAGCCGACAGGTATGACGGCTTCTTCTCTTTCTAATGATCTTATTTGTCAGAAGACATTTCTGACGAATCCTTCATATCTGAATCACTTGACTTCATTTCGTCTTTCTTCATATCATCTTTCATGTCAGACTTACTATCAGACATCATAGAAGAGTCCTTCATATCATCCTTTTTCATCTTATCATCTGACATGCTAGAGTCTTTCATTTCGTCTTTTTTCATGTCATCTTTTTTCATCTCATCTTTTTTCATCATACTGCTGTCATCCATCTTCTTCATGTCAGAATCTGATTTTTGATTAGAGCAGGCTGCTAAAGTAAAGATAGTAAGTCCAGCAATTGTAAGTGAAGCAATTTTTTTCATGATATTTCTCCTTTAATTATATAATATTTATCCAAATAATGATGCTAAAGCGTTTAGATTACCAAGCATCAACAAAATTCCCATAAGTATAATGAGAGCACCACCAATTTTCTTGAGCGTTCCCATATGTGGTTTAAGTTTAGAAAAGCGTTGTAATACCCATCCAGAAGCCATAGCCATTGCTAGAAAAGGAAGCGCTAATCCAAGTGTATAAACCAACATAAGCAAACCTCCCTGAAGAGCGCCGTTGCCTCCAGAAGCAGCGATAGCTAAAACAGAACTTAGGACAGGTCCTACACAAGGTGTCCAACCAAAGCTAAAGGTAATCCCCAAGAGAAAAGCATTAAGAAAGTCACTTCTTTTACTATTCTTTTTAAGTTGAATGCTCTTTTGCTTTTGCAGTTGTTGGATATTGATAAGTCCCATCTGGTGGATCCCCAGCAGAATAACAATCCCGCCCAGAACGTAGCGAAACCAAGGGGCATAGAGGACTTGCCCCAAAGCACCAGCCCCATATCCTAAAACCAAAAACACAGTAGACAAACCGCCTATAAAACAAAGCGTTTTAACCATACCATACCAGGAAACTTCCCTCCCAAAAATCCGAATCGTTTTCGGCTGATCCGAATCCAGCAGAATACCTACGTAAACTGGCATGAGTGGTAAGATACAAGGGGAGAAAAAGGAAAGAATTCCCGCCAGAAAAACTGAAATAAAGAACAAAAAACTTGTTGCCATTTCAAAAACCTCTCTATCAATTTCTGACTTTAGTATAAAATAAAAATCTCCCTAAAAATAGGGAGATAGATTTGAAAAAACTTGAATTTGATTTTATCTTTCCCACACCAAGATTTAAAAGCTCATACAATTTACTATGGATTTATTTCAAGTTTAAACGAACGGTAAATGTGCTTCCTAGTCCATATTGACTTTCAACCGTAATTTCTCCACCTAACTGATGAGCCAGTTCCTGAGCAATGGCAAGTCCTAAGCCATGGCCACCCGTCTTCATATTCCGAGAGGTTTCCACACGGTAAAGGCGTTTAAAAATCTTATCCAGATCCTCAGGAGCTATGCCCTGTCCTTCATCCTTCACACTGATTGTCAAATCCTGCTCTGTTAATTGCGCTACAACTTCTACTTTGGTCCCGGGATCCGAGTATTTAAAGGCATTGTTCAGCAAGTTGACTAAGATACGGGAAAGTTTGTCATATTGGCTCTTCATTTTCGCAGATTCAGGAGATACTTGAATGTAAATGTCTCGCTCTTCTTGTTCTATCAATAGTTGAAATTCACTCATGGCCTCGATCAATAACTGGTCTAAAAAGATGATTTCAGCTTCGTTATCTGAATCTGTTCGAGGCTGAGCATTAAGAGTCAGAACATCCAACTCCTCTACTAGTTTATTCAAACGTTCTGTCTGACGACCAATAGTCGTTAAATAATGAACCTGCTCCTCTTCCTTGATCACTCCATCTAGAATTCCCTCTACAGTCGCTTGTATAGAAGTAATGGGTGTTTTAATATCATGAGAAAGCTGGGCAATCATCATACTCTTCTCCTGCTCACTCTCATCAAGGGATGCAAAGGTTTCTTGTAAATTATGAGACATATCGTTAAAAGCTTGACCTAACTCCTGAAATTCAATAGGTCCTTTGGCTTCAATCTCTGTCCCAAAATCCTTACCGGCTATATCCTGGGCTTGTTTTTTTAGATGTCGCAGGGAAGAAAAGACTGGCGATAATAGGAAGAGACTAACTGTTGCTCCAATAAAACTAGCAACCAAAGTCATTCCAACCAAGAAATAAATCTCACTTTGCGCAATCAACATCCGCTGCACTGCCCAAAATACAACTAAGATTGTTAATAGGGTAGAAATCAGATACCCCACTAGGATGTAACTTTTTAACTTCATTTTCCACCTCGTGGTCTTTCCATCTTATACCCTAGCCCCCAGACTGTTTTGATGGCAGGAGTGTTCCCTCTAGCACGCTTGGTCAATTCTTGTCTGAGGGCATGGATATGAACATTGAGTGTGTTGGTATCATCTACATAGTCTTCCTGCCACACCTTCTCATAAAGTTCTGTCTTTGAGAACACTCTCTCAGGATTACTGGCTAATATCCAGAGTAGTTCAAAGGATTTCACTGTTAATTCTAGAAATTGATCTCCAATACGAACCTCATGAGTCACATGATTCATAACTAAATCACCGAGCTCAATTTGTTCTGTCTCGTCCCCACGCTGAAGACGACGCAAGATGTTATTGACTCTTAAAACTAACTCTCGAGGGCTAAAGGGTTTCGCGATAAAATCATCTGCTCCCAAGCTCAATCCATAAATCCTGTCCTGCTCGCTGGTCTTAGCGGTTGTAAAAAGAAAAGGTTGATCAGGAGCTAAATACTGAACCTCACTGATAAAATCATAACCATCCATATTTGGCATCATGATATCTGTGATGATTAGGTCAACGGATTTTTTTTTGAAAAGTTCTAAACCTTCCAATCCATCATGAGCCACTAAAACTTGGTAACCAGCCTGCAAAAGATAACGTTTTTGGATATCTAGGATATCCACCTCATCATCAACAAGTAAAATTGTCTTTTCCATTTGACTATCTCCTGATAAAAACAGTGTTATACTGGCTTTAGTATAACACTATTTTTAGTAATTTTTAAATGATTTGAATCTTAATCTTTTTGTTTTTCTTTCAAACCTAGAAGTCCAAGAAGACCTGCCAAGGCTAGTCCAAAGAAGCCAATGGTAGCTGTGGCTGTTTGAGCTTCACCAGTATTTGGTAGCGTAGATTTATCAAACTTTTTCGCTGTATCAGCCATTGAGCTAGAACTTGGATGATTAACCTTCATATCTGACATATGTTGCTCCTCTATCGCCATATCCTTAACTTTACCAATAGAATCTGTTTCAGAAGGCTTCGTATTCATCTGATCTGGTTGAGATGGCATTGTCGCCATTTCTTTTTCACGAAGCTGAATCGTTACTTGACGAGTTGCGATAAGATTTGTCAAATCTGGTTTGCCATCTTTAGAACCATACACTTTGACAGTAGCTTGGTAAGTGTGAGTGCCATTAGCACGAAGTTGGTCGAGAAGGGCTTGACCTTCTTTGCCTGTCGTATTGCCATTCAAATCCACTTCATAGAAGTATTGACCTTTGGCCAAGCCTTCAAGTGGTAAGAGAGCTGGGTTATTCGCTGTGCCATTGTCGGACCATG